>CALLLI010000430.1 GCA_938082635.1 uncultured Verrucomicrobiales bacterium | reverse complement strand
TCTCGCAGAACTGAAAGCGAATGTGATGTCATTTATGCTCAGCATTCAGAAACAACCTGAGCGAATCATGAATTACTTCAATGGGAAAAAGATAGCATATGCTTCTTAGGGCGTAATGTATTTGAGGGCCGGATTAATACTTGCTCATCTCGAGCATGCGAAGGATGGGGGCTTCCGCGCGCTTGCGGACCTCTTCGTCCATCGTGACCTGCGGATTGAGGTTGAGAAGGCAATCATGCAGCTTCGCCATGGTATTCATCTTCATGTAGCGACAGTCGGCGCAACTGCACTTGTCCGTCGGACCTGCGATGAGGTTCTTGTCAGGAGCTTCTTTGCGCAGGCGGTGCAGCATGCCGGACTCTGTCACGACGATGATGTTCTTGGACGGGCTGTCCTTGCAGAAATCGACCATCTTCTCTGTGGAGCAAACTTCGTCTGCTAACATACGCACGGAATAGGTGCACTCCGGGTGAGCGACGACGACGGCGTCAGGGTGCTCTTCTTTGATTCCCTGAATGCTGTCGCGCGTGAACTCGACGTGGACATAGCAAGCGCCTTCCCACAGATCCATCTTACGCCCGGTCTTCTCGATGACCCACGCGCCGAGATTCTGGTCGGGCACGAAGAGGATGTTGCGGTCTTTGGGAACTTGTTCAACGAGCTTAACGGCATTGCCGCTCGTGCAGATGAGATATGATAGCGCTTTCACTGCGGCGCTGCAGTTGATGTAGGCCATGACATAGTAGTTCTTGTCTTTGTGCTCCTCGAGATACTTTTCTAGAGCAGGGCCAGGGCAGGCTTGTTCCAGAGAGCAGCCCGCATCTTTGTCAGGAAGGACCACCGTCTTCTCGGGATTGATGATCTTGGCTGTTTCTGCCATGAAATGAACCCCACAGAATGCGATGACTTCGGCATCCGTTTCCTTGGCTCTGTAGGCCAGGCCTAATGAATCTCCCACGTAGTCGGCAATGTCCTGGATGGGACCCACCTGGTAGTTGTGCGCGAGAATGATCGCATTGCGTTCCTCTTTGAGGCGCTTAATTTCGGATTCGAGGTCGATGGGAGAAGCGATGGTGGCCATGATTGATCTAATTCTAGTCTACATAGAGAACTTACGATCCCTGAAGGTCACTTGCCAAGGCTCAAGTTCACGTTTGGGGGTGAATTTCCCATGGACAAGCAACCACTCCGAGCCGTGGAATAACTATATTATGGACGTCCTGAAACAAGAGATCCTCGACATGGGAAAGCGCGCGCGGAAAGCGGCGCTCGCTCTCGGCAATCTGACGACTGCGCAGAAGAACGCGATTCTCCTCTCGATGGCTGATGGGCTGATCACGTGCCAGGCGTCGATTCTCGAGGCCAATGCCAGAGACCTTGCCGCTGCCGAGAAGAACGGACTGACAAAGGCGATGATTGATCGACTCAGTCTCGATGGCCCTCGCATAGATGCAATCGCGAATGGGATTCGTCAGGTCGCAGCCTTGCCTGATCCTGTCGGTGAGACGTTGGCTGAATGGGATCGTCCCACTGGCATTCACATCGTGAAGAAGCGTGTGCCGATCGGAGTCATCGGCATCATTTATGAATCTCGTCCCAATGTGACGAGTGATGCAGCCGTCCTCTGTTTTAAGTCTGGCAATGCTACGATCTTGCGCGGAGGAAAGGAAGCGATTTATTCAAACGGGGCCATTGCGGATGCCCTCGATTTCGGTGGACGTGAAGCAGGCATGCCGGAAGGAGCGATTCAACTCATCCGTACGCCGGATCGTGCCACGGTCGGTTACCTTGCGGAAATGGACCAGTACCTGGATCTCATCATCCCACGAGGTGGCAAGGGGCTCATCGAGACAGTCGTTTCTTTGGCGAGAATGCCAGTGATCAAACACTACGACGGTATCTGCCACGTCTACGTGGACAAGGATGCGGATTTGGAAATGGCCAAGGCCATCGCGATCAATTCCAAGACACACAAGCCGAGTGTCTGTAATGCTCTTGAGACGTTGTTAGTTCATCGCGACGTGGCCGAGGCGTTCTATGCGGATGGTGGTCAAGCTCTTCTAGATACAGGCGTCGCGCTTCGTGGCGATGCTACTTTGGAAAAAGTCCTCCCTGGGAAGGTCGAGCAGGCCACTGAGGAAGATTGGACTGCGGAATACCTTGATTTGATACTCGCGGTGAAGACGGTGGATTCTATCGATGACGCTATTGGTCACATCAACACGTATAGCTCGCGTCACAGCGATTGCATTGTGACTAAAGACGCCGCTCTAGCGGAACGCTTTCTTAACGAGATCGACTCGGCGGCTGTTTTCTGGAACACGTCGACGCGTTTCAGCGACGGTGAGGAGTTTGGCTTCGGGGCTGAGATTGGTATCAGTACGGACAAACTTCATGCGCGTGGTCCCATGGCCTTGCCTGAGTTGACGTCTTACAAATACCTCGTCACCAGTGACGGGGTCGTGCGCAGGTAGCCGTTAACTCTCAGTTGAAGAATGTAAGTGCCGAGGAAGCCAGGGAATACACGGAAAGAGAAGGGACGGTGGTGTCGCAAATAGTAGGATGGCCATTCTTGGCCGTCCGCACAACCTGCGTGTCTTTCGCAAGGCGATGCTTTGCTCTCTTTAAGGTTGTGATAGAGCTTGGGCGATGAGCTGTTTGAGAGTCGTGACATCGCGGCAGTCGAAGTTTACTGTGCCGGTCGAGTTCTCCAGATAATCGATTTGGACGCCGCCGTTTCCGTTGGCTTTGAACTGGGTCTCGCCTCTTGCGGAGAGACTTCCCAACGTGTAGACATTGGTCCCGGAGGGAGCTTGGGCCGCTTTGCTAAAGGCTTGGGACGCATTCGTCATGAGGATGGCGATTGTTTGGGGGCTTGCCAGTGTAGAGATCGCTGCGGGTGCTTTCCATGACGGACTCTTTGTCGAGACGTAGACGGCCTCGAGTCCACCTGCTCCTTCCAATCTTAGCCATTGGCCTTAGCAGAATCAAAGCCGCCAACTTCGGCTATGGCTTCGACGGTGGAAACGCCAGCCGCTTCAAACATTGTGAGCCACTGACGATGGTGCCAGGGATCCCGTCGTAGGGCTAGTACAGGTCGGCGTAAGTCCGTTTGTATTTCCAGAGCGTGAGATTGTGGGAATTATATCAAAGTAAGGGTTGTACGTCAGGAATCTAGCATTAGCTTTCAGCGGTCGCGCAGCACCCGTGAAAAAACTCTGGATTTCTCACTCTCACA
>CALLLI010000429.1 GCA_938082635.1 uncultured Verrucomicrobiales bacterium | reverse complement strand
TCATTCCACAAATCACCTGCTACCGGGTCGACGTGGAACACACCGCCAAATCACTCTATCGCAAGGCGCTCGAACTCGCCAAATCACATGCCAGCGACTGCACGCCTGAAACACTCATGCCTGACTTCGTCAGCGGCGCTTCCGTGGCGAGGATTTCGTCCTAACCATCTTGAGTTCACGTCGCCTGTGGCGAATCACCTCATTGCTCTCGAACGCGGTAGAACATGCTTGCCCTCCCAGCTGGCAATGCTTCGGCTGTCGCTGTCGTCATTGTCCCACCTGCTGTGATGTCGGTCAATACAGGCTCAAAGCTATCCAACTCAAGCGTGGCCGATCTCTCGATGGTGTAGACTAGGCCCTCGCGGCTACTCCAGTTCAAACTGACATTGCCCTCGTCCAAGCTCAGCTCAGTGATGGTAAAATCATCGGTAGTCTCCGATCCCCCATCGTCATCAGGAGGCAGATAGGCTCCATCCTGATCAAAGCGGACATAGTCGATAACCACGTCGTAGTTGTTTCCAAAGGCACCCCGCGTGTAGTCCCCAAGAATCAGTCGGCTATCGGAAGTGGCAGTATCGTAGCCAACGCCCGCTTCGCCGGTTAGTGAAACACCGTCGCGCCACACATGGTATCTCTCGCCTTCAGAATCATGAGCCACTCTAAACGTATGAAAGAGCCCATCGAGATTACTGTGACTGGCATTGAACGTTTCGCCGCCGAAGTCCTGAGTTCGGTTTCCATAGATCTCGACCAATATCTGTCGACTATCAATCCCCAGCCAAAGAACGTAGCCCGAGGGATTCGCATCGAATTTGAGGCGAGTTTCGAAAGTCCAATTGCCGTCGTTACCGTCATCCCATCCAGTATCGGTGCCCTCAATCCATGAAGCTCCGGAACCCTCGAGGCGAACGCGAAGATCCGTTGGCGAACCTTCAACCAGACTGGTCGACGGCGCGTTTCCCGCATCAAACCACTGCTCGCGAAAACGCGTGTCCCAGATCTCATTCCCCTCAAACTTGGAATCAAAGGAAGAAGAATCGGCTTTGACACCCGGAGGTGATGGCATCGGTTCAGGTTCCTTAGAAACTTCCAATATCTCAAGGATAGCAAGTCCGCCTGAAATACGACCCCCAATCACCGACTCCCCCTCAGCACTCGGATGGGTGTTGTCGTATGTCATCGTGCTAGGATCAAAGCCCCTATTGGTTTCTATGACCCACACCGGAGAATCCAGCGACGCGGCATTCTTGTCAGCGGCTAGCTGAGGAAGCAGTGCATTGAGAGCATCAACCTTAGCAAAGGCCACATTGTTAGAAAAAAGAGTCTCGCTCAGGTGGATACGCACATTTGGGTTGGCCCCACGAAGCTGGTCGACCATCAAGCCGATGTCATCGCGCACTTGTTCGGGCGGGGTGCCATCAGCAAGGTCGTTGATACCAATCATGACAATCGCCGTGTCCGGTGTGTACGCATTCGAATTATCAACAATGCCAGTGCCGCTGGCGTCACTATCAGGAAAGGATACGGTCGCGTTTGGCGAACTAATACGGTAATGTTGTGGGCTAGCCTGCCCGGTCCAGTTCCCGATCGTGCCCTCCCCTCGGTTGTTGCTGCGACGTCCTGAGGGCAAA
This sequence comes from uncultured Verrucomicrobiales bacterium, assembly GCA_938082635.1. GTDB lineage: Bacteria > Verrucomicrobiota > Verrucomicrobiia > Verrucomicrobiales > DEV007 > JAACDM01. The sequence goes on along the minus strand of CALLLI010000429.1, from coordinate 2,039 downwards.
CGGACGCGGCCATTCACCCAGGAAGCCCGCCACCCCCAGTGGCCATCGTGACGGTTCTCGAAGACTTGTCCATGGACGTCGGGAGTTGCTAGAACGCTGTTTGCAAAAGCACCAGACAAACTGCCGACGAACTTGTAGCCCTTCTCGGCATCGAGCGGCACATTCTTTTCCGCTAGATTCTGGAAGATCTTGTAACGGTAACTTGGGCGATTGTTTCCACCTTGGGTGATCGAGTCTCCTACAAATACTATGTTGCCGTAGTGTCGGGGCACGATACCAGCGCTAAAGAAAGATTGGGCAAACCGTTGGCCCACCGTTCGTTTCGCCGCTTTGTTAAAATGCAATCCGTCGTGCAAGTTCGGACGCTGATCGAGCGTTTCAAAGTAGTCGATGTATGCGGTCTCCTCTGCGGTGCTCGCCTGATTGGATCGGACTGTGTTTCTGCTCCCTCCGGAGGCCGCAATTCCACCGATGACCGTGTGCATGGAGTCGGCGTTTGGGAGGTCGGATCGAAGGTTGTCCGTCAGCTCCTTGATCCGTTGACCTGCGATAGACGCTTCTGAGGCACTGTCACTTTCTCCCTGAACATAGAGAAGTCCCGCAATCTCGAACGAATGCCCTCTCCTCACCAAATCTTTGGCAGCGGCCTCGACGGTATCCACCAACAGCGAGTACATGTGTCCGTTCGAAGCCTTGCACCAATGGGCGTTTCCACCACCACCGCGACTCGCCTTGATCACTCCAAAGTTTCGAACACCCGCTCGATAAAGACTGCGTGCAAACGCGACTTCAGGGCCCCAGTGAGCCGAGCTTCCTGCGTAAAAGCCGCCCTGCTGTTCGGCAAGCGTGACAAACACACCGCCTGAAGTACCCACCGTAGTCGAGGCGTCTGCTACATTGTGCCAGTAGAACGGGATGTGTGCGTCTGCAGCGTCGTTCCCGATGGATGGGTCATCCTCTCCGCCATTGGTGACACCCAACGAATTCGACTGCCCAGTAACGATAAAAAGTCTAAGATCCTCAGCTCTTGAAAGCGAAAGTCCTACGCAAGTCACAGCGATAAAGCTCAATAGAGTTCTCATCTTTTAGTTTCAATCCAAGGTCACTTTGAGGCGGGCATATCGAAAGCCGTTCGGAATCTGAAAACGCCGAAACTGGACCCCGTCCGTAGTACTATCTTCCAGGGCCAAGACAGCCTCAGAATCCCAATCGCTAAGATCGGAAGACACCTCCACCTCAACCGTGATATCAGGTGCTTCTGCTCGAACGGAAAACTGCAAGACGACGGCATCACCCGAGACACCTAGGGAAATAGCATCTGGTCCTGATCGAGGATCTTCATCGCTCGTGTTCAGAGCGTACTCCAACAGGGCGCTCAGGCCGTCGCTATCCGCATCGGCTTCTGGCTCTCCTGCAAACCCCATATCGTCCCCGAACCTAAGATCAACAATGGGAACATCGTCACGATCCACTAACAGAATGCGTTCTCCGCCATTATTCAAGCTGCCGCTATACTCACCTGCGATGGCTCCGTCAGGATAGCGCGCTGCGAAGGCCGCCGCGTTTCTAACGAGCACAACCTTGCCTTGGGCTGGAATCGTCGTGCGTTCGTCAAAGATGAACCTGATGCCTTTGGCGAAGCGCAATCCAGAGAGGTCGACTATCTGATTGCTAGTGTTGGCCAATTCAAGAAACTCGAAATCATCGCGAGGATGAATCTCCGTTATGGCAAGATTGTCACTGGAGGCGTCGACGGTATCGATGCGAAACCAGGCTTCGGTCAGAGCGCTCCATCGAGCGCTGGACTGTCTCCGCACTTTCACAACCGTTGATTCTGACAGAACAATAGGTACGGCGTAAAGAATCGCGTCGCTTTCTCTGGGATCACTCCCATCTAAACCCTCAAAGTGCATAAATTTCGCCACAAGTTCGTAAGAATAGCTTAATTTGTAGGGTCGCGCGCTGTTTTTAGTTAGGCTCCCAAACCTCACGCTGGGTTGGATTTGAAAACCTAACTAAAAAGCTCTCTTTTTATGCAA
>CALLLI010000428.1 GCA_938082635.1 uncultured Verrucomicrobiales bacterium | reverse complement strand
CGCTGCTCCCTACTGGCCCCCCTAAGCCGTGCCGGCTACGGCAACCTCCCCGAGGCCATCGAAACCATGGCTCGAAATCCTATCAAAGCGATTGAGATCATACAGCATCAACGACTTAAATAGTGCCAGCCAAAAGCCCTGGATTTCGGTGTCGCTGCGGTCCTTACCCGAGGCGAAGATGAGAAGATAAGATTCTGGTGGGAGATTGTGAGAGGGCAATGTCCATCGCTTTGGTTGTTCTAAGTTGTCTGTCAGGGTCCAATCAGTGAGATCAATGGCCTCGGGGCCGGGATTGTAGAGTTCAATCCAGTCGTGGAATGCGCCTTTCTCATCCGGTAGACTTGAGGTATTTGCGGCGACGAGTTCGTTGAGCCGTAGATCGGCCCGCAGTGGCCACGTTATCATGAGAAGCCCGGCTGTGATCGCCAGGAACGGGTTGAGGAGGCCTCTGGGTTTGGGGGCGTTCACGCTTTTGATTGCTTTGTGTCGCTTTCCTATAGGGAACGGAGCTTTGTAGGTTAGGCAAATATAGTGGGACAGAGATAAGCTGTAATTATCTCTGCAGTTTCGTAGCGTTCCGCTTCTAGTGGCTACGAATTGACCTAGAGTTGGTAAAGCAACCTCTTTAGCCTCGACACTTTCTGAAGAAAACTTTAGGCAATTGAGGCTAGGAGCCACCTTGATAATCGCACACCCTTTACGAGTTACCTTATGAGCGAAGAATCATCATCATCCCCACCGCCGAAGAAGAAAGTCGGCGTTGAGCCCCGTAGTCTGCCTGAGCGCTTCGATGAGGAAGCGGGAGATCCTTTTGAGCAGCTGAATTCAGACGCTCGTCCTAAGGAGGAACCGGAGAAAGAACGGGGAATGATCCAGCCGTGGAGGTTGCCGGAGAGTGAGGAGGCGACGATTCTGGAGGCGGCCCGTTTGATTAAGCTGGGTAAGTCCCACGAGGAGGTGGCGAAGCAGCTGCGGATCGAGCCCTTGAAGTTGCGGCATTGGGAAACGGCGTATTCGAGCGAGTTTCAGAAGGATCTGAACGAGGGCGACTATCATGATTCTGATGCCCAACTGCGGGATTTGGCGGATGATGAGAAGGAGAAGTTCCAGGGAAACTGGGAGCAAGTCACTGAAAAGACGACGGCACGCCGAACCAAGGTGGGGTCGACGCGGGCGAAGCTGATGGCGCATCCTGCTACGAAGTGGATCTTCCGTGGTGAGCATGGCGATGTGGATTATGGAACGGTCACAGGAATTCTGGTCGCCGTGGTTGGCCTTGGACTAGCGCTACGCTACATGAGCGATGCCCGGGCGAATCCGGAGTCTGAGGTGGATCAAGGTGGCGTCTATGTAGGGATGGAGGAGCTTAGTGCGATTGATCATGACCCGGGAGCTGCTCGGGATATCGTGATCGCTTTTCACCGAACCAATACGTGGGAGGAGAAATTGGCGCTCGTGATTCATCCTGACAAAGTGAAGCCATTGATGAAGAAATGGTACACGAAGTATCCTGAGGAAGTTCACTTTGATCGCGTGACGTTTGCGATGGATCAACCGATGGAAATCGGAGCGAGGAATTTTTACCAGATTGGTCTTATTGTGGCCAAAGAAGGCGATAATGCGGCGAACAATAAGAACTCGATCATGGCGGTAGAGCGCATGCCGGATGGTGAGTATAAGGTCGAGTGGGAGACGTCGTCTGGCTATCAGGCGATGAGTATCGAAGAGCTGAAGGCTCAGAAGCCCACTCAGCCCGTGGAGCTACGCTTCACTTTGGAGGCGTCTAACTTCTACAACTTCGGTTTCCATGAAGACAAGTATGCGGCGTTTGCCGGCACTTTCCTGGGCAATCCTGACCCAGTCTATCTTTATGGTAATCGCGATGATCCGAAGGCGAGGAGGATTGCCTCGGCTTTAGAGCTGCGGGAAACCATGGGAGTGATTGTGAGAGTTCGGTATCCCGAGAATGCGCAAGCCGATGACCAGCTGGAAGTTGTGGAGTTTGTAAATGATAGTTGGTTCCGCGATTATTCCGAGAAAAAGTAAGATTCTTTTAGATTGAGTTAGCCTAAGCGCTCTGTTTTTAACACTTCGTATTGACAAAGTAGTGAGAATTGACTTTATTTAGGATCATGAGGGCATCATTTCTTCTTGGATGTAGTTTGGCCTTCTCAGTCGTTACTACTTTGGGAGCAGAGACAGAGAAGTCAATGATCGCGCCGATGGGCTATCCTGAAATTCAGGCTGAAGTTCGTGGACGCATGACCGTGAAGCTGGAGGACGAAACTGCTGGCTTCTGGACCTTGCAACGTAGCGAGGATATGCAGAACTGGCAGTCTATTCGGACGATGCAGGCCAAAGGGGGGGCGTTCTCGTATGTGGATCCAGCGAAGAACAAATCGCCGAATTTCTTCTATCGATTGGTCAATAGCAACTCGTTAGCAAATGTGCTAGTTAAGGAGGATCCGTTTTCGTTCCAATCCGCAGTTCCCACATCGTTTATTCAGCGTGAGAGCGTGGTCTTCACCACTCCTGCTAGTTCGGGTGGTGGTGGTTGGGCTGGAAATAATGGCGTGATCAGTGATTCGGTTACGATAAGGCAGGAGGTCTTTGCTCCTGAGGCACCGATCCGGCCTGATACGGTGCGTGATCACAAGGCGTTTCTGGGTCGTGTGTTATTCTACGACAAACGTCTCTCAGCAGACAACAGCATGAGCTGTGCGTCCTGTCATAAGCAAGAGAAGGCCTTTGCCGATGATAAGGCGTTGAGTGATGGTATTCACGGACAGAAGACAGCGCGTAATAGCATGCCGTTGGCTAACATGGCCTTTGCTGCTGACGGTAAGTTCTTCTGGGACATGCGTGAGAGTAGTCTGCGAGACACGGTACTTCGTCCGATTGAAAATTCGTTAGAAATGGGCATGGATTTGAAGCAGCTGCCTGAAAAGCTAAGTCAGCAACCTTACTATGCGGAGCTTTTTGAGACGGCCTTTGGCACTCCAGAGATCACTGAGGACACGATTTCTGAAGGGCTTTCGACTTTCCTGAACTCCATGGTGTCAGGGACGACTAAGTTCGACCGGGCTCAATTTATCGGGCGTCGGCATTTCTCGGCTCTTGAGCGCCTCGGTGAGACTCTCTTTATGGGGAAAGCAGGCTGTGCGCAGTGCCACAGTGCTCCGTTCTTCGATAACACAAGCGCGACAAATAACGGCCTCGACATCATCGCCGAAGACGATGGCATGGCCTCTCACACTAAGAAGGAGGCTGATCGCGGGTTCTTCAAAACACCGACATTGCGAAATGTGGCTCTCACGGGTCCCTACATGCATGATGGACGTTTCAAGACGCTGGATGATGTGGTTGACTTCTACAATAAGAAGATCCAGCCGCATGATGAGTTGGATCCAGCTTTCAGGGTTTCTGACACTGAGAAGACACCTTGGGCTGCCACTAACGTGAAACAGCGCGAGACGGTTCAGTTAGACCTTTCCAAGCAAGAGCGCGAGGCACTCGTCGCTTTCATGGAGACGCTGACGGATCACAAGCTTATCCAGGACAAGCGCTTCTCGGATCCGTTTAAGAGGTAGGTTTACCGGTTCACGGGCGACGTTTTCGGACGACGTGGGCATAGCCGGGGTCATTGGTCGTAATGATTAGGTCCTTGTTAGGGGCCTGGGCGATGGCGCGCGGTTCGCTGAGTTTCTTGCCTCCTTGGGTGAGGGGCTTGCCGTCGCCTTCACAAAGATTGCCGCTACTCTTTCCTTTGAGGAAGCGATAGGCACGGCCTTGAGTATCCACATACCAGATATCGATCGCCGCCTGCATGGGTGTGGCGAGGAGTAGAGCGCCATTGCTGAGTACCATGATGCCTCGGCAACCGGGCATCGCGGTTTCCAATGCAGGTTGGCCGTTGCCGCCGTCTGACTTCTTGCCGCTACCTGCGATGGGGATGGCCTTGCCTTTCGGGGTGATCTTGTAGGCGCGACCTGCACCACGGTCCGTGGCGTAGAGTTGCCCCGATTCGTCGACCGTGATGTTTCCTAGACTGACAAACCCACGCGCGACGGTGCGAATGCCGTCTTTCGGGCGCCGGGAACGCAGCTCGGAATTGCTACAATAGTAAATGAGGTCTTCTCGAGGATGGACCCAGAGGCCGCGATCGGTGGCGATTCCTCGGGGATCGTGCAGAACGGTTGTCAGTTGGGCATTGATGTCGAGTTTGCGGATCCTGTCATTTCCTAAATCGAGGATGTAAACAATGCCATTGGGGAGGGCGTAGAGTCCGTTTGGTAAGGTAAGGGTACATTTCTTGGCATCGCCATCGTCTTTGAATCCCGACTTTCCCGTGCCCGCGATGGTGTGGATCTTGCCATCCCGGGTCACCTTGCGAATCGCATGGGCTTCTTTGTCAGCGATGTAGATGAGGCCGGCAGTATCGGCCATGGACATGTGTGGCCGCGAAAGGTCTGCTTTGGTAGCCAGCTTGCCCTCCATCTTTGGCGCCCAATCGTTCTGATCATCCTTGTCGCCATTGCCCGCGATGGTGGCAAACATGGTGTAATGTTGGCGGAAGTCTGTGAATTCGTCGGCGTGGGTGGCCCCGGTGATGAGGAGCGAAGCGAGCAGTAGTCGTCTTATGGTGACAATGCGTGTGTACGCAGCGGGCCCGTCCAGCCTCTATTCGATCGTTAGGTCGTCGATGTACCAGCCCGCGCCGTCATCACTGTCAACATCGTCACTTAGGAATCGAAACTCGAGGCGAACCTTCTGTCCTACAATGGAGTTCTGGGTGTCTCCAAAGTTGAGCAGACTGAGCGAGACCTCCGACCAGTCGCCTGTGCCTACGTTATAGATCTCGCTTTCAGCTAGGATGGTATCGCCAGCTTCGTTGAGGACCCGTAGCTGGCCACCTTCTTGATCCGAGGCATCGGTAAACTGCCAAAACTTGAGAGTGCCACGCTCGACCGTGGTGAGATCAATGACGGGACTTGTTAGCGTAATGTTGGAGAATGTGCCGTAATTCGAATCGAGGTTGGTCGAGTAAGCGTTCTCCCCCGAGCGTGCCATTGTGGGGCCTACGCCAGCAGGGGTGCCCAATGTCCATTGGGTTGTTCCGCTATCTGGGAAAGGAGAGTCTAGAGTGGCAGTCGTCCAGTCCTCGGCACCAGACTCGAAGCCCTCGGCGTAGATGTGGCCTATGCCGACTCGGACATAGAGCTGTGTATCGTCAGTAGAGGTGGGAATGGCACTCGTGGTGACGCCGCCTTCAGCTCCGGGAATGCCATCCGCCAAGGTGGCCCACGAATTTGCAGTGAGGTCAGACGATACCTGAATGGTGTAGAACTTGCCACTTTCAGTGGTCCAAGACAGCGTGGCTTCTTCTGCTGAGACGCGCGTCACGTTCGTGATCTCGATGGGCTTTGGCGCGAAGTCGAGGATATATCGGCCGTAGCCATAGATGCCACTGTGCCAGAGCACTTCAGCAGAGCCAGGGCGCATGCCGGGAAGAACATTGATGGTGAGTTCGCCCAGAGTGCCGTGGAAGAGCGAGGCGTCGCCAGCTAGTTCATCGGCTTCGGTCACGTCGATCTTATGTAGACCGATGAGCCTTGCGAGGCCGTCCTCGTCGACCGCTTCAGGATCGTAGAATTGATCATGCACGGCGATCCAGCCCGGAGTAGGAGGGTCGAGAGCGATGGCCTCTGACATGCTGTTCCAGCTCGGAGTCGAATAGGTGACGAGGTAGGGGAAGTCTGGATGGACTTCGGCGTCAGAAATGAACAGCGCGGTGTAGCCGATCTCTTCATCTTTTTGAACGACATAGGCGCTTCCGGCGAAGGGCTCTTCCAAGGTGGTGTCCCTGACATTTCGAACGATGCTAGTATCTTTGCCGTTGCTGCCACCTGGATAGAAGGAACCATAGATCCATTCCTGAGTAGCCGTTTCTCCAAATAATGCGGGAACGATCGAGCTCCCGCCGCCTTTGAACCCGGCTAGAGACTGCTCAGTGAAGACAAGGCCGTCTTCCGTGGCGAACTCGCGGTAGCCTTGATTGGGCCGCCACGTCTTTCCGCCTGCGATGAGAACCGTGTCTTCTCCGCTGCCGCGCATTTTGATTGTCTCAAAGCGCCACTGATGCCAGCGTTCCGAACCATCATTGGCATGTGTGTAGGCGATGGTGGGGGCTTCAAAGCCGCCATTTCCATCTGGGCCATAGCGGAGGAGGCGGTTCTTGTGATTCGTGTAGATCACTCCGGCATCGTCCACGCCGAACGTGAAGTAGTAGTCCCGCTCGGTGCCGCCCGCATCGAGGAAATCTTGATCTGCGGGTAAAGGGATGCCACCGATCGCTAACGCAACGCCCATTGGAGCTCCCGTTGTTTGATCGATCCAAATGAGAGAGCGATCTGGATACTGCGCCGCGAGGGCGCTATCGTGACCCGCATCCGTCTCGTTGATCCCATTCTCGCGGATACCGAGTAGCAGACGATTGGCGTCGTAGCGCTCGAGTCCACCGTAGGAATCCATAGTCCACGAGCCATCAAACCTATCGTCCGGCCCTTGATCTTGCTGCACCTTGAGAATGGGGAGCGGGTTGTCTTCGTTTGTCATCAGATGTTCGAAGACGACATTAATATCAGCCAGGATGGGGGTGAGCGCCGTGAAGACGATGGCAGAGGCGAGCAGGGTGGATTTCATGGTGATTGAAGAGGTGGTGCTGGGCTTGGAGGAACACAGCAAAGACGCGGATAAACGTAGGCTGGATGAGACCTCGGTCAACTGGTGACGGCCGTGCGGAGATCCTAGCCGACGGGAACTTCGGTCTTGGCTGAGGAGGTGGGGCAGGGAATACTGGCCGGATGGCTAAGTATCCATGCCGGCTTCTGATCTATGGCAACTCTGGTTCTGGCAAGACCACCATGGCGCGTCGGTTAGCCAAAGAGCGTGGACTTGAGTGGATGTCCTTGGACGACATCGCCTGGAAACCTGATAGTAGCGCTCCCGCGCGACGTCCTCGGGAGGACTGCGGCCTGGTCATTAACGGATTCATGGAGCGCCATCCTCGTTGGGTCATGGATGGCTGTTATGGCGATCTCATCGCATACGCTCTGCGTCACGCGACCGAGCTTCGATTTCTCAATCCCGGCGTCGACGTTTGTGTGGAACACTGCCGCCAGCGCCCGTGGGAGCCTGACAAATACCCGACAGAGGCCGCGCAAGATGCGATGTTAGAGACTTTGGTCGAATGGGTGAACGCTTACGATTAGCGAGGCGACGATTCCTCTCGCGCAGCATCTCCAGCTGTTCGAAGCGTATAGCGGAAACAAGCGGCTCTACCAGAAAGTGTCAGACTATGGTTGAGAGCTGCACCGGCGATGTGGCATCAATCTTCGGAACTATCCTCCTCGCTGCCCTCTTCAAACTCCTCGTCGTCATCGAACTCCACACCAGACTCATCGACGACTCGGCCGAGGGCATCGTAGAATTCGGCAAGTGCTTCAAAGGGCACCATAATCGTATCTCGGCGGCCTTTGACGTCTTCCGTGATCTTGACGAACTTGCCGCGATTGTTCTCTTTGAGATCGAGGAAGAAGACCTTGCGGTCCGAGATGATTTTCTCGCTGTAAAGTGGTGGTTGGTGCTGCTGTCCTGATTGACTTTGGTTATCCATGGCGTGATCGGGGTGAAATTATCGTGCCTCGGGGGCAAGGCAGGAACGATTCTATGGTTTAGGAGCGCGTTTCAAGACGTTCAAGTGTGCACGAGACATTGCAAGAGGAATGGCCTGAGGTGCGAGGTTGCCCTTTTATACTGAGGGTTATGGCGGACCTGGCGAGCCCGAAATTAGTGATTGACAGCTAGGGGCGCTCGGCTAGCCTTCCGCTCGCTCTCCAGGGCGGTTTTGAGATCCTCTCGATGCTTGTGTCTTTCGCTTCAAAGGAAGACACGCGCAGCAAGAGAGTCTTTGACCTTCCAGAGAGCGGCTTTCGGTCGAAGCCTTCGGGTAGAACGCCGGCAGTGCTCATGTAGCTCAGGGGTAGAGCACTTCCTTGGTAAGGAAGAGGTCACGGGTTCGAATCCCGTCATGAGCTCCATAGAATAATCCAACACACTTACACAGACAAGAAACCAAGACCGCCTTCCGGCACCTAGACAATGGCTAAAGAGCAATTTCAGAGAAATAAGCCTCACGTGAATGTGGGCACGATTGGACACGTTGACCACGGCAAGACGACGTTGACTGCTGCGATCACTGATACTCTGTCGGATGACGGTTTCGCCGAGAAGCGTGACTACGCAGACATCGATGCAGCTCCTGAGGAGCGCGAGCGTGGGATCACGATTAATACAGCACACGTGGAGTATGAGACGGAGAATCGTCACTATGCTCACGTCGATTGTCCTGGTCACGCTGACTATGTGAAGAACATGATCACGGGTGCGGCTCAAATGGATGGCGCTATTCTCGTGGTGAGTGCTGCTGACGGCCCCATGCCTCAGACGCGTGAGCACATCCTGCTCGCACGCCAGGTGGGTGTCCCTGCTCTTGTGGTGTTCTTGAATAAGACAGACCAGGTTGACGACGAAGAGCTCCTTGAGCTCGTCGAGATGGAGGTGCGTGAGCTCCTCAGCCAGTACGAATATCCTGGCGACGACATTCCAATCGTCAAAGGCTCTGCTCTCAAGGCTCTCGAAGGCGATGTGGATCACAAGGCGGCGATCAAGAAGTTGATGGCTGCAGTTGATGAATACATTCCATTGCCCGAGCGTCCAGTGGACCTCGACTTCCTCATGCCTGTCGAGGATGTTTTTTCAATTGAAGGTCGTGGAACGGTTGCTACCGGTCGTATTGAGCGTGGCATCGTGAAGAAGATGCAAGAGGTCGAGATCGTCGGCATCAAGGACACTGTCAAGACCACCATCACGGACATCGAGATGTTTCGTAAGCTTCTCGATCAAGGTCAGGCTGGTGACAACGTCGGCCTTCTTCTTCGTGGAACGAAGAAAGAGGACATCGAGCGTGGTCAGGTCATCGCCAAGGTCGGTTCCATCAAGCCGCACACCAAGTTTAAGTCTGAAGTCTACGTCCTCTCAAAGGACGAGGGTGGCCGTCACACGCCATTCTTCAGCAACTACCGCCCACAGTTCTACTTCCGCACAACGGACGTGACTGGAATGATCAAGCTCCCTGAGAATGTGGAAATGGTCATGCCTGGTGACAACGTCACGATGGAGGTCGAGTTGATCACGCCGATCGCTATGGACAGGGGCATCCGCTTCGCTATCCGTGAGGGTGGCCGGACCGTGGGTGCTGGCGTGGTGAACGAAATCGTCGAGGATAAGTCCTAAGACAGGTTTTTAGACTAGATTCAATCATTGCCGACAGAGAGCCGGGAAACCGGCTCTCTGTTTGGCTTTCTTAACGACTGTTTGACAGAGCCACAGCTCTTAGCATCTATTGCGCGCACGCCATGTTTGGGAAACTCAGTACATATCTCGGGGAAGTTAAAGTCGAACTCCAGAAAGCCACTTGGCCCTGGGATCCGAAAGAGACTGGTTTTAAGAAATACCGCCAATTGGTGGATCACACCGTCGTGGTCGTGATCGCCGTTGTCTTGCTTGCTGGCTTTGTTGGTTTCCTGGACTTGGTCATGCGCGGTTTTCTGGCGCTTATCCTACCTGGCACCTCTGTTTAATTTGCGCTCCCGCCGCTTTTTCCATTCCTTTTAACTAACGCCATGGCTGTCATTCCCGCTCCTGAAGACCAATGGTACGTCATTCATGTGCTCTCCGGACAGGAGGGTAAAGTACGCGATAATATCAATCGTCGTATCGCTTCCGAGGAGATGAGTGATTGTATGTATGAAGTCATGGTGCCCACCGAGATGGTGGCCGAAGTGAAAAAGGGCAAGAAAACGTCCACTAAGCGTAAATTCTTCCCTGGCTACGTTATCGTCAACATGCACCTCCTAGAGGCTGACGGCGGCCTCAACGACCGCACGTGGTATTTTATCCAAGAGACCACGGGTGTCATCAATTTCGCGGGCAACAAGAGCCGCCCCATGCCCATGCGCCCTATCGAGGTCGAGCAGATGCTCGCTCAAATCAAGGAGCGCGAAGAAGACGAGAAGCCCCGCATCACGCATGAAGTGGGCGATACGGTCAAGGTGGCCGATGGTCCTTTCGAGAGCCAGAATGGAATGGTGGAAGAGATCGACCACGACAAAGGCAAGATCATGGTGTCCGTCGATATCTTCGGACGGAAGACCATTGTCGAGCTCGAGAACTGGCAAGTTGAGACCGCTTAGAAATCCGCCGTTGCCTTTTTCGGAAACTGGTGTAGCCCCTTCCTCCCCGCTTTAAATACTTTTTAGAACGCACGTCATGGCCAAAGAAATCGTCTCTACAATCAAGCTTCAAATCCCTGCTGGTCAGGCTAATCCTTCACCTCCTGTGGGTCCGGCTCTCGGTCAAAACGGGGTGAACATTATGGAGTTCTGCAAGGCTTTCAACGCCGCCACGCAGAAACAGGCTGGTGATGTCTTGCCTGTGGTCATTTCTGTCTTCAAAGACAAGTCCTTTACCTTCGTCACCAAGTCGCCACCCGCGGCGGCGCTTATTAAAAAGGCGGCAGGCATCGCCTCCGGTTCTGGTGAGCCTCATAAGAAAAAAGTGGCGACGCTGACCAAGGCTCAGCTCCTGGATATCGTGAAGATAAAGATGAAGGACCTCAATGCGCGTGACGAAGAGGCTGCTTGCAAGATCATTGCTGGCACCGCTCGCCAGATGGGCGTTGATATCGCCGAATAGGCTATCAGAATTTCCTGAGCAGGCGTTCTTGTCTGCTCAACCCTGGAAGAAACAACCAAACCACTGCAGGAGAAGCCTTTGCGCTTCGTTAGGACTGCTTGTTATCATGCCAAAGAAACGCAGCAAACGTTACTTGAAGGCGGCCGAACTGGTCGACGTCGAGAAAGAATACACCCTCGAAGAGGCAGCTGGGATCATTAAAAAGTTCCCGAAGCCTAAGTTCGATCAAACCGTGACCATCTCTTTTAAGATGGGAATCGATCCCCGCCAGTCCGACCAAATGGTCCGTGGCACCTGTCCGCTCCCTCACGGAAGTGGTAAGGAAGTTCGCGTGTTGGTTTTCGCCAAGGGCGACGCTGCTGCTGCCGCTGAGAAAGCTGGTGCTGAGCACGTGGGTTATGAAGATCTCCTGACCAAAGTCAAAGAGGGCTTCACCGAATTTGATGTGGCTGTGGCAACTCCAGACGCCATGTCAGAAGTTCGTAAGTTGGGCCGGGTTCTTGGGCCACGTGGTCTGATGCCGAATCCCAAGACGGGCACCGTCACCGATGATACCGCTGCTGCGGTTAAGGCTGTCAAAGCAGGTCGCGTCGACTTCAAGCTGGATCGCAATGGCAACATCGCCGTTCCAGTGGGCAAAGCGAGCTTTACGGAGACTCAGTTGACCGAGAACTCTCTCGCGGTCATCGACTCTCTGCAACGCGCCAAGCCAGCCACTGCTAAGGGCCGCTACATCAACGCTGCGACCATCGCCGCGACGATGAGCCCAGGCATGACGCTCCAGTCCTCCATCTACCACATCGCTTAACCCTCAACTTTCCTTATCCGATGCAAGTAGAGAAGAATATCATCATCGACGACCTCATGGAGCGCGTGAACGCGTCTCCGTTCATGCTCATCGCTGATTTCACAGGTCTTACTGTGGGTCAATTTGAAGAGCTTCGCGTCCGTTTAGAGGACGCAGGTTCCAGTATCCACGTCACCAAGAACAGCTATATCAAGCGCGTCATCAAGGATGCTAGCTTGCCCGAAGGCTTAGTTGATTGCCTTACAGGCCAGTCTGCCATCGTCACTGGCGCGGAAGATGTCTGTGCGGCTGCGAAGGTCCTGAAGAGTTTCAAGAAAGAGTTCGAGCGTCCTTCCGTGAAGATGGGCGTTCTGGATGGCAAGCTTCTTACGGAAGCCGACGTCGAGCAAATCGCCGGTCTCCCATCCCGCGATCAGCTCCTCGGCCAGCTCCTTGGTCTCTTGCAAGCCCCAGCGACCAGCCTCGCTCGCTTGCTCAGCGAACCTGGTTCGCAGATCGCCCGGGCCATGCAGGCTCACGTTGACAAGGGCTAAACCAACCTTTCCTCGATCCTTACCCTTTTCTGAGGAGCCGAGCCTTCCGGTTCTGCTCTTCTGAATACCCAAACAACCTAAACGGTTCCTCGTCGGACTCGCGGCTGCGAGACTCAAATTACCCAGGGCTCTGGGCAGCGACGATACCACCTAAAATACCATGGCAGACATTAATAAACTCGTAGAAGAACTCAGCGGCATTACTTTACTCGAAGCAGCTGACCTAGTGAAAGCTCTCGAAGACAAGCTCGGCGTGAGCGCCGCCGCTCCTGTGGCCGCTGCTGGCCCTGCTGCTGCTGCTGCTCCTGAGGAAGAGAAGACGGAATTTGACGTCATTCTTACTGAAATCGGTGGCAACAAGATCTCGGTCATTAAAGAAGTGCGCGCTTGTGTTGCTGGCCTTGGCCTAGCTGACGCAAAGAAGCTCGTCGAGAGTGCTCCTTGTCCTTTGAAAGAAGGCGTCAGCAAGGAAGAAGCCGAAGAGACCCAGACGAAGATGGAAGCTGCTGGTGCAAAGATCGAGATCAAGTAATCTCGTTTTTCCGCGTTTCCTGCTTTGTTAAGCAAATAACGTTTAGCCCAGAGCCAGTTCATCGAGCTGGCCTGTGGCTAAACGGCTTTACGGGTCTCCCCGGCTCGTAGCCTGACCTTCCTGCTGTTTGTCAAGGTTTTCCTTGCATAGTCTAGTTTCCGTGCCTTGCGTATCGCCCTCAGCCCTATCGTCGCCCGAGTCCGCTAGTTTTTAAGAATTTGTCAAGCCCGCGATCCTCCAATGGATCGACCGGGCTTTTCCCCGTTTTAAGTTTATCAACGCCCTGTAACCCGTCCAATCCCTCAACCGATCGCCGTAGCCTATGTCAGAGAGAGTAATATTTGGAAAGATCGAGGAAGTCATCGAGCCGCCGAATCTCATCGAGATTCAGCTTCAGTCTTATGTCGAGTTCCTGCAGCAAGACAAAGCCCCATCAAAGCGAAATGACGGGGGCCTCCAAGCCGTCTTTAAAGAAGTTTTCCCAATCACGAGTTATGACGAGAAGGTCACGCTCAATTTCATGAAGTACGAGGTTGGTGAGCCCAAGCTTACCAACCTGGAGTCTCAGCGTGATGGTGAGACCTATAGTGCCCCACTCTACGTGTGGTTCGACCTGACAGACGAGTCTGGCACGAAAGAGGAGCGTGTTTACATGGGCGAGCTCCCGCTCATGACGAGCCGTGGTACCTTTGTCATCAATGGTGCGGAACGTGTCGTCGTCAGCCAGTTGCACCGTTCACCTGGTATCTGTTTCGAGCGTTCCTATCACTTGAACGGCAAGGAACTCCATGCGTTCCGCATCATTCCTGACCGTGGTTCTTGGTTGGAAGTGCAGTTCGATACGAACGATCTCCTTTACGTCTACTTGGATCGCCGCCGTCGTCGTCGGAAGTTCCTCGCGACCACGTTCCTGCGGGCCATTGGTTTTAGCACGAATGAGGACATCGTGAAGGAATTCTTCACGATCGAGACCCTCAAGATGAAAGAGGAGATGGATGAGGAGGCGTTGAGTTCGAAGGTGACCTATGCCGACGTGCTCGATGGCGAGATCATCGTGTGTAAGGCCTTTGAGCCGCTCACTATTGGTGTCGTTCGCCAGCTTCTTACCCTCGGCCAGAAAACGCTCAAGGTCGTCGACACGTCCGAAGATGAGATTCTCATCAAATCGCTCAAGAAAGACCCGTCATCGAATGAAGAGGAAGCTCTCAAGGACATCTACAAGCGTCTCCGCCCTGGCGATCCGCCAACGGTGGCGAACGCGCGTGCGCTGCTCAAGCGCCTGTTCTTCGATCCTAAGAAATACGATCTTACTCGAGTTGGCCGTTACAAGCTGAACCAGAAGCTCGGTCTCAAGGTGGACGGAAACGAGCGCGTCATGACGGCGCAAGATTTCTTGGCTGCTCTGAAATACCTTCTTCAGGTCAAGCAAGGCAACGGTGTCCTCGACGATATCGATCACCTTGGTAGCCGCCGCGTCCGTGCTGTGGGTGAATTGCTCGCCAACCAGTGTCGCCTGGGCCTCGCTCGGACGGAGCGTTTGGTTAAAGAACGCATGACGTTGTTTGATGTGAACTTGGAAGGCATGTCGCCTCAGAAGCTCGTCAATCCAAAGGCGCTCAGCGCTGTGGTGCGCGACTTCTTCGGTCGTTCTCAGCTGAGCCAGTTCATGGACCAGACGAATCCGCTGTCCGAGCTGACACACAAACGTCGTTTGTCTGCTCTAGGGCCGGGTGGTCTGAACCGTGACCGTGCTGGTTTCGAAGTGCGAGACGTACACCCTTCACACTACGGTCGTATCTGCCCGATTGAGACTCCTGAGGGTCCTAACATTGGTTTGATCAACTCGATGTCCTGCTTTGCGCGGATCAACGAGTTCGGTTTCATTGAGACGCCTTACCGCTGCATCGACAACGGCAAGGCCATTGACAAGATCGAGTATCTGACGGCTGATCAAGAGGAGAATTTCTCCATCGGTCAGGCGAATAATCCCATGAAAAAGTCGGGCCTGTTCGTCAACCCGACCATCACGGTGCGTTACCGCGGTGAGTTCATGGACGTCGATCCTAAGGATTGTAAGTACATGGACGTGTCGCCGAAGCAGCTGGTTTCAGTTGCAGCAAGCCTCATTCCTTTCCTCGAGCATGATGACGCCAACCGCGCACTCATGGGATCGAACATGCAACGCCAGGGCGTGCCTTTGCTCACAGCAGATGCGCCTCTCGTCGGCACGGGCATGGAAGGCAAGGCGGCGCGTGATTCGCGTGCTGTCGTCGTGGCTGATGTGGACGGTATCATTGCGGCTTCCACAGCAGAGCGTGTGGTCTTGTCTAAGGACGGTGAATTGCCGATCTCAGATATCGAGTTTCTCACACGTCCGGAGCAGCTGAAGAGCATTCCTAGCAAAGGCTTCTTCGTTTACCCATTCCGCAAGTTTATGCGTTCTAACGCAGGCACCTGCATGAACCAGACGCCACTCGTTAAGCGTGGTGATAAGGTGAAAGCCGGTGATATCTTGGCTGACGGACCTTGCACCGACCTCGGCGAGCTCGCCATCGGTCGCAATGTACTCGTCGCCTTCATGTCCTGGAACGGCTACAACTTTGAGGATGCTATCGCGATCTCAGAGCGCGTGGTGAAGGACGACGTCTACACCTCGATTCACATTGGTGAATACACCGTGGGCGCACGTGACACCAAGCTTGGCCCTGAAGAGATCACCCGGGACATTCCAAACGTCGGCGAAGAAGCACTCAGCGACCTCGGTCCTGACGGCGTGATTCGTATCGGAGCGGAAGTGAAGGCTGGCGATATCATGGTCGGTAAAATTACGCCGAAGAGCGAGACGGAGCTGGCCCCTGAAGAGCGCCTCTTGCGCGCTATCTTTGGTGAGAAAGCGGCGGACGTGAAAGACACTTCTTTGCGTGTGCCATCCGGTACGACAGGAATCGTCATGGACGTGCGCGTGTCTTCACGTAAGGACTTGTCTTCTGAAGAGAAGCTCTCGCCGACAGAGGTGAAGAAGCAGTACAAGACGATCGAAGAAGACTACAAGAAGAAGAAATCCGACCTCACCGATCAATTGACGGAGAAGCTTTCTGATATCTTGTTAGGAGAGAAGATTCCGTTAGATGTGGTCAACGAGCAGACGGGTGAAATTATCATCCCGGCCAATCGTAAGATCACCAAGACGCTCCTTCGCAAGCTTGCTGCCGTCTATGATCACATTGAAATTGATCCGAGCCCGATCCGGAACAAGATCGTTGAGATCACCAAGTCCTTCGAGTCGAAGTTCACGGACATTGAGAATGAACGTGAGACATCGATGGACCGCATTGAGAGCGGTGATGAAGTCGAGCCTGGTGTCATCAAAGAGGTGAAAGTGTTTATCGCCAAGAAGCGTAAGCTGAGTGTCGGTGACAAGATGGCTGGTCGTCACGGGAACAAAGGGGTGGTTGCTACCGTGGTTCCTGAAGAAGATATGCCCTTCCTAGAAGATGGAACGCCGGTGGATATCATCTTGAATCCACTCGGGGTGCCTAGTCGAATGAACGTTGGGCAGGTCTTGGAAACACACCTCGGTGTGGCTGCCAAGGCTCTCGGCATCAAGATCGGCACGCCTGTCTTCGATGGTATCCCTGAATCCAAGATCGTTGAGTATCTGGAGGAAGCCAAGAAGGTGGATGGCTACTCCTGGATCAACATCAGCGGCAAGTCGACGCTCTATGATGGACGCACCGGACGCTCCTATGATCAGGACGTTGTGGTTGGCTACATCTACATGCTGAAGCTCGGTCACTTGGTTGCTGATAAGATTCATGCACGTGCTGTCGGTCCTTACTCGCTCGTCACGCAGCAGCCGCTGGGTGGTAAAGCGCAGTATGGTGGTCAGCGTTTCGGTGAGATGGAGGTGTGGGCGCTAGAAGCTTATGGCGCTGCATACACCTTGCAGGAACTGCTCACAGTGAAGTCAGATGACGTGCAGGGACGGACTCGGATCTACGAGGCCATTGTTAAAGGTGACAACACCCTCGAAGCCGGCACGCCTGAATCCTTCAACGTGTTGATTAAAGAACTGCAAAGTCTCGGCCTCGACGTGCGCGTCGGACCGCGTGGCGGACCTCGACCCAATGTCGAAGGCGGCGGCCTAGATTCCCTAACAGCATCGGCCTAACTAAACCCTAACCGTTTAACCTAAGCTTTATCTAAGTATGAGTGAATCAGAAACAGCTGTCATGAACGACTACTTCCGCCAGCCGGAAGAAGAGAAGGGTTTCGATCAGGTGACGATCACCGTGGCCGCTCCGGATGTAATTCGGAGCTGGAGTCGCGGTGAAGTGCGGAATCCTGAGACGATCAACTACCGGACGTTCAAGCCCGAGAAGGGTGGTCTCTTCTGCGAGCGTATCTTTGGTCCCACTCGGGACTGGGAATGTGCTTGTGGTAAGTTCAAGCGTATCAAACACAAGGGCGTCATTTGTGACCGATGCGGTGTAGAGGTGACTCTGTCTCGTGTGCGTCGTGAGCGCATGGGCCACATCGAGTTGGCCGTGCCAGTGACCCACATTTGGTTCTACAAGTGCATGCCTTCACGGATGGGTCTCATGCTAGACATGAGTGCCCGTTTCCTCGAGCGCGTCATTTATTACGAGGACTACATCGTTATCGATCCAGGCAACACGCCTCTCGAGCGTTGCCAGCTCCTCACGGAAACAGAAATCCGCGAAGCTGAAGACGAGTATGGTGATTCCTTCACCGCAGGCATGGGTGCCGAGGCGATCAAAGAGATTCTTTCTCAAGCCAAACTCGACGAGTTGGTCGTGGAGTTGGAAGAGGCGATGGACGCCACGCGTTCTAAGCAGATTCGTAAGAAGCTCGCCAAGCGTTTGAAGCTTGCTCAGGGCTTCTCTGGTTCGCATTCGCGCCCAGAGTGGATGGTCCTTGATGTCCTTCCTGTCATTCCTCCAGACCTTCGTCCGTTGGTGCCTTTGGAAGGCGGTCGTTTCGCGACTTCCGACCTGAACGACCTTTACCGTCGTGTCATCAATCGGAACAATCGCCTGCGCAATCTCCTCCTTCTGAAGACGCCTGACGTCATCATCCGGAACGAGAAACGCATGCTCCAGGAGGCTGTTGACGCCTTGTTTGATAACGGCCGTCATGGTCGTGCCGTCACCGGTGCTGGCAATCGTCCTCTCAAGTCCATGAGCGACATGCTCAAGGGTAAGAGCGGTCGTTTCCGTCAGAACTTGCTCGGTAAGCGTGTCGATTACTCTGGTCGTTCTGTCATCGTCGTCGGACCTGACTTGAAGCTCAGCCAGTGCGGTCTTCCTAAGAAGATGGCACTCGTGCTCTTCGAGCCATTCATCATCCGTCGTCTGAAAGAACTCGGCTACGTGCACACCGTGCGTAGTGCGAAGAAGATGATCGAGCGCAAGACGCCTGAAGTTTGGGACATCTTGGAAGAAGTCACGGCGGGTCACCCTGTCATGCTCAACCGTGCGCCGACCTTGCACCGTCTATCCATTCAGGCCTTCGAGCCTGTCTTGATTGAGGGTTCTGCGATCCGCGTCCATCCATTGGTTTGCACGGCTTACAATGCTGACTTTGATGGTGACCAGATGGCTGTGCACGTGCCGCTCTCGGTCGAGGCTCAGATGGAAGCGCGCTTGCTCATGCTGGCGCCAAACAACATCTTTTCGCCTTCTAGTGGACGCCCAATCACGACGCCTTCGCAGGATATTACGTTAGGGTCTTATTACCTCACGCACTCACGATATCCGGAATACGCAACGGATTCAGAGGATGTGTTGAAGCTGTCTCTCTTCAATAATATTGAAGAGATCGAGTTTGCCGTGGCTGAAGATTCCATTGCCCTTCATCAGTTTATTCGTATGGCCAATCCTGACTTCGAGAAGGAGACCGTATACGGGAATCCAGAAGCGAAGATCATTGTGACCACGCCAGGGCGCGTGCGTTTCAATGAAATCTGGCCTGACGGTCTCGGCTTCTTTAACAAGAACGTCGGCAAAGGTCAGCTCAGTGACGTCATTTGGCGCACCTTCCAAGTGGCAGGCCACGATGAAACGGTGGAAGCACTCGACCGCTTGAAGACTCTCGGATTCCGTGAGGCTTCTCGTTCCGGGATCTCCATTGGTATCACGGACATGGTCATTCCTGATGAGAAGAAGCAGCAGCTTGATCAAGCCTACAAACAGATTGGCGAAGTCGAGAAGCAGTACCGTAAGGGTATCATCACGGATGGTGAGCGTTACAACAAGATCGTCGATATCTGGACTCACGCAGGTGACCAGATTCAGACCGCGCTTTACCGCACGATCGAGCACAATGAAGGCAAGTTACAAGCGAATCCGCTCTTCCTCATGGTCGACTCCGGTGCTCGTGGTAACCGTCAGCAAATCAAGCAGCTCTCCGGCATGCGCGGTCTGATGGCCAAGCCTTCTGGTGAGATCATTGAACGTCCGATCACCTCAAACTTCCGTGAGGGTCTGACTGTTCTCGAATACTTCATCTCCACGCACGGTGCTCGTAAGGGTCTGGCTGATACCGCTTTGAAGACGGCGGACTCTGGTTACCTTACACGTAAACTCGTCGATGTGGCACAGGATGTTATCATCACCGAGGAAGATTGCGGCACGGTGAATGGCATTGTGGTCAAATCCATCTACGAAGGTGAGCAAGAGGTCGTCGAAATGAAGACACGCGTTTATGGCCGTGTCTCTTGTGAGAAAGTGACCGATCCTATCTCTGGCAAAGTCGCCGTGAAGGTGAACGAACTCATGGATGAGAAGATGGCAGAACTCGTCACGAAGATCGGCGTAGAGAAGCTGAAGATTCGTTCCGTGTTGACCTGCGAATCCGAGCGTGGCGTTTGTGCTAAGTGTTATGGCCTCAATCTCGCTAACAGTGAGATCGTCAAGGTTGGCGAAGCCGTTGGTATCATCGCTGCTCAGAGTATCGGTGAGCCTGGCACGCAGCTCACGATGCGTACGTTCCACATTGGTGGTGTCGCTTCGGGTTCATTCAAACAGCCGATCATCAAAGCGAAGCAGAAGGGTATTATTAAATACCAAGAGTTGCGCACGGTGGAATCGACTGAAGATGACTACGTGGTTCTTAACAAGAATGGTAGTGTCTCTCTCCGAGATGAGGAAGGCAAGGAACTCGAGTCCTTTGAGTTGGTCTTGGGCACGCGCCTGACCAAGAAGGATGGCGAAGCGATCAAGAAAGACGAAGTCCTCGCGACTTGGGATCTCTACAACGTGCCGATCATCACGGAGATGGGCGGAGTGATTGAGTTCCGCGACATGATCCCTGGCATCACCATTAAGAAAGAGGTCGATCAAGACTCCGGTGTGGCTGGCATGGTCGTCATTGAGCACAAAGAAGACCTCCATCCTCAGATTGTCGTCGTAGACAAGAAGACGAAGGAAGTCCTCGCGAGTTACTCCATTCCTGCTGGCGCTCACTTGAGTGTTAAAGAGAAAGCGAAAGTTACTCCAGGAACGCAGGTCGCCAAGACGCCTCGTAAGGTCTCCAAGACGAAAGACATCACGGGTGGTCTTCCTCGAGTGGCTGAACTCTTCGAAGCACGTAAGCCGAAAGACTCTGCCGAGATTGCTAAGATCTCAGGGATCATTGATCCCATGGCGGGCACCGTTCGTGGCAAGCGTAAGGTCACCATCACGGATCCGGAAACGGGCGAGAGTGAGGATCATTTGATCCCCATGAACAAGCACATCCTCTCTTACAAAGGTGACTTTGTGGAGAAGGGCTCGCAGATGACGGAAGGTCCCGTGGTTCCTCACGAAGTTCTAGAAATTTGTGGCCCTCACGAGTTGCAAGAGCACTTGGTCAACGAAGTGCAGGAGGTCTACCGACTTCAGGGTGTGGAGATCAATGACAAGCACATTGAGATCATCACCCGTCAGATGCTTCGCAAAGTGAAGATCACGGAACCAGGCGATACGGGTTTGCTTTGGGATGACCAAATCGAGCGCACCGAGTTCGAGCGGCTCAACCGCGATATCGAGGAGCAAGGTGGTAAGCCTGCTGAGGCCACGCCGGTCTTGTTAGGCATCACTAAAGCCAGCTTGGAAACGGAAAGCTTCATTTCTGCCGCGTCCTTCCAAGACACGACTCGCGTCCTGACGGATGCCGCAACTCTAGGAAAGATTGATATCCTACGCGGCTTTAAAGAGAACGTCATCTTGGGTCACCTCATCCCAGCCGGCACCGGCTTCCACATCTCCCGTTCCGTTGAGATCGAGGAAACGGTTGAAGCTGAGATCGAAGGCCAACAAGGCGCCGAGGAATCCACCGACGCCCTCGTCGAAGGTCTTATCTAAGACTTACAGAAACAGAACTTAAGCAAGCGGCGGTCAAGCAATTGACCGCCGCTTTGCATTTGGAGGGCGTCGCCAAAGATCACCTTGAGAGGTCAATTGAAGTTCAGGCGAAGATCGCTAAGTTATTGAGTGAAAGAAAAATGGGCGACATTCAGGACGTCCCATTGCCCTTTTTAGGGGAAGGAGGTGCCGCAAGTTGCTTATCCTGAGGAGGATGAGTGCCTTATTGGAACAACTTGCGACTCACCCCGAGGGTGAGTCCGAAAACTTGACATTATCTGTAGGAGGAGCATGGCCGCTGGACACGCCCGGCGGGCGGTTTTACGCGGAATGGGACGAGGACACGCCGGTCACTCGTGACGGCCAACTCAACTTCTTCTTTCAGTTCCTCAAGGCGGGTGGCCGTTGGGAGCAGTTCATGAGGAACTGCCCTCTGCAGTACACCGGCAATTGCGGTAGCGGTGCCCTCAATGTCATGGGCACCGTGTTGCTGAGTGTTCTCAGCGGCCACTGGCGTTACGGGCATATCAACTCCGTGCGTGGCGATGGTATCAATCCACCATTATTAGGGATGACGCGCACTGTGGCTATGGCAGTGAGAAAGTGATGCGCGAATTCGAAGAGCGAAAGTTGCCCTAGCTGTTCAAGCAGCGGGACACCCCCAAGGTGAAAGCGCTCGTAAAGAACTGTATGCGCAGCGGCAGCGGCTGGAAAGATGCCGGCGATGGTTGGGAAGCGATGGTGTTCTGTAGCACTTTATACCGTGGGAACGGGAGGGCATGATCGTCACTTTATACCGTGGAACAAGGCCCACGGTATAAAGTGACGAAGGGCCCTGAATATTTTCTCATAGACGGATGCAAATTCGTCGCGCCTCCTTCCCAGCAAACTCCTCTCAGCCTCCTTGTCCCTTTGATCACGAGGACCTGCCGTGCCTTCACCAACACGGTCACTACACGCGGTTCTCCCAACCCGAGGGCTCGGGCGAGTCGCGTATCCCACGGTTCCTTTGCAAGTTCACCGGGAAGACCGTCAGTATTCTCCCCGATCAATTCTTACCCTATCGCCCTATCAACCTACCCGTCGTCCAGGCACACTTCGACCAACTCGCAGACGCCACGCAAGACCCGGATCCCGAGCCATGCCGGGTTAAGCGAGGTTGCCTGATTCGAGCCTGGAAGCGATTCATCAGCACCGAGCGGAAGCTCAGCCTCATCGACTTCTTTGGCCAACGCCTGCCACGCACAAACTCACCCCAGGATCTCTGGAATGCCATGCGCCATGCTGCAGGTCACTTGAGTCAGATCCTCTTGGAATTGGCCGTACACGGAAAAAGCCTCCTCGGAGACTACCGTTGCCTCAAACAAAACTGACAGAACACGAATTCTCGAAACAACGATCACACAGAACCCTTTCCTTTCTCAAATGGCTCCGTGGGAATACTCCTTCCCGCATGCCAGATAAGCACCCCGTAGTGTCTGAAAACTCGAATCGTCGGCCATTTCATGCCGCATCCCGGTAGTAGTAGCAAAGCAATCCGCCTAACTGTAAACGCCGGACCAAAACCGGTACGGTCGCCGGGTGAAAACCGGTACGGTTTTGGGGCGCTCAAAGACCCAACAGCATAGAACCTTTCCCCACAGAACATGGTGACGGTGGGCTGCGGAGGGTGAGGGGTCAAGTGATCCCGGAGCGACTATTCCCGAGCGC
>CALLLI010000427.1 GCA_938082635.1 uncultured Verrucomicrobiales bacterium | reverse complement strand
AAGAAGGCTATTCCAGTCACGATTGGGATCTTTATCACTCCGGGGCATCGTGGCTCCGAGTATCCCGACGATCTGGGGATGAGTAATCCTAACCATCGCGCTCAAGAATACGATGCCCTGGGAGATCGTTATGCACGGTTTCTGATCGAAGAGATGCTGCCTGAAGTGGGTAAGACCTACAATCTCACCAAGGATCCCGATCAGCGGGCCATTGGCGGCACTAGCAGTGGTGCGATTTGCGCGTTCACCGTGGCTTGGGAAAGACCCGATGCGTTTCGCAAGGTCATCAGTTGCATCGGCAGCTACACGTCGATTGGCTATCGCGCAGTTCGGGATGGCAACCCCATGGTTCCTGGCGGAGACCTCTACCCGACGCTCATTCGCCGTAGCCCTTGCAAACCGATCAGTATCTTCTTTCAAGACGGGTCCAATGATCTAGACAACCGGTTCGGCAACTGGTTCCTCGCAAATCAACGCATGGTCGCGGCCTTGCACTACGCCAATGCTCAAGCAGGTCGCCCCAGTCGCCGTCGCGGTGGTCCACCACGTGAAGACAACGGCATTCGGTATCGTTTGAATCACGCGTGGACGGATGGCGAGCATTCGGATGCCCATGGCGGCGCGATGCTACCAGACATCCTTCGCTGGCTGTGGAAGTCGGACGAATGAAGCCGTGAGTCCAACGAATTTTAGGAACTCCTGCCTTACCCTTCACCTCAACTTACGTGATTCTATGAACCGCCATCGTCTTCTCATCAGCTCGTCTATCCTGGGCATCCTTTCCCTTTCTGCCTGGGCACAATCCGAACTTCCTGCGCCAGTCGAAATGACCTCTAAGGAGGATCACAAGCACATGATGGATCAGTTAGGCATCCGGTCGATCCGACGTGGCGCAGACGGACGTGACAAGGAATCGCCTCGTTACGCTAACTACGACGAGGCCAAGGCGAATCCTTACCCAAATCTGCCCGAAGTGCTTCTCGCCCAAGATCGGAAGAAGGTCACGACGCCTGAGATGTGGTGGGATCAACGCCGTGGGGAGATCGTCGAGCTGTTTGATCGCGAAGTCTATGGTCGTGTCCCGGACAATATGCCGAAAGTGACTTGGAAAGTCGTCAACACCCTTGAGGAGAAGCGCAGTGAAATTCCTATCATTACCAAAGATCTGGTTGGGGCGGTTGACAATGTCTCTTACCCGCATGTGACGGTCGAGATCCAAGCATCCGTCTCCACCCCTGCAGCCGCAGAGGGGTCCGTCCCGGTCGTGGTACAATTCAGTGGCTCCTTCTTCTATGGTCGCCGTCCTGGCGTCGATCCAGCTCAACGACCTGGTGGTGGGCGTGGCTTCGGAGGACGTGGGCCTCGAGGACCAAGTTGGAAAGACATGGTGACGGAGAAAGGCTGGGGCTTTGCTAAGATCGATACGTACAGCATCCAGTCAGACAAAGGCGACGGTCTGACCAAAGGCATCATTGGCCTCGTCAACAAAGGCCAACCACGCAAACCTGATGACTGGGGCGCTCTTCGCGCTTGGGCATGGGGAACAAGCCGTTTGTTAGACTACTTCGAAGCGGACGATGCCGTGGATGCCAAACGCGTCGGGCTGGAAGGCCACTCACGTTGGGGTAAAGCCACCTTGGTTGCCATGGCTTACGATCCTCGATTTGCGATTGCTTATGTGAGTTCATCAGGAGCGGGCGGCGCGAAACTGCACCGGCGAAATTGCGGAGAGATCGTGGAGAACGTGGCCGGATCTGGCGAGTATCACTGGATGGCGGGCAACTACATCAAGTACGCGGGGCCACTCAATTGGGGTGATCTCCCGGTTGATTCTCACGAACTCATCGCACTCTGCGCGCCACGCCCCGTCTTCATCAGCAGCGGCGACAAAGGCGATGGCTGGGTGGATGCTAGAGGCATGTTCATGGCCACGGCACACGCCCAACCGGTCTATGAACTGTTAGGCAAGAAAGGCATGGGCACCTACGAATTCCCGGAGCTGGAAACAGGTCTCATGGATGGCGACATTGCCTTCCGCCAACATGCAGGTGGTCACACGGATGGCCCGAATTGGCCGACGTTTCTGACATTCGCAGAGCGCTATTGGAAGTAAGCGGCGTGCTGATGGTTAGTTCAATGAGCGTTCACCCATCTTTGACAATCGGCCAGTGTTAGTTCGACGATTCGAGAGAACTCCTTTTCATTGAGAGTGGCGATCCCATCCCTCTCGCGGACACACGTGGCGGCAATCAGGAGATCATGAGCCCCGATCAAACTACCATTCTCCTCAAGGCGCGCCCAAAGGCGGGCGTGAATGCGGGCACAGTCCAAGCCAAACTCTATTGTCGGCAAGATCTTCAACAGGCTCTCCACGAACCGCTTTCGGTTGTCACGACGCTTGCCCGCTGGTGCGCGTTCCCAGCCATGTAAGAGTTCGGAGGCCGTTACTGCTGCGATGCGGATTGGCTCGTCGCCGTAGGCCTCTAGCAACCCCTCCAAATCAAACTTGCCCCGCTCGGCGGCAATGAGCACTGATGAATCAAGAATCAATCCCACTTGGTCACGGGAACTTGGTTTAGTGATTCTCGACCTCTTTCGATGTCGCTTGCAAAGGCATCAGCTTCGCTCTCTGTGAGGTGCGGAAGGGTCTTCCAAGCCGCCAAGACATCCCGTCCAGTGGGAGCTTCGATCTCAGCGACAGGGATGAGACGGGCCACCACCTTGCCTCCCCGGACCAGTTCCATTGTTTCCCCTCGATAGTACACCTTGTTCACCACATCGGAAAAGTTCCGGGCGGCTTCTGTCACTGTGATTATCTTGGACACAACTGAACCCTAGTCTGATAATCTGATTATGCAATAAATCTTACTTTAAGGAACTTCGCCGCCTCGGAAGGCCAAAGCTCAAGTCGAAAGAGACTCTGCCCTGGGGCGACGAGCCAGCCGGCTCGGCAGGGATGGCGCTCCGAGCCGTCCGGCGGGGTAAACGTCCCTTGCTACCAAGATCCAAAACCCATCTAGAACCCTCTTTCCCGGACGTTTGAGGACAAACGTCCCTGCCATTCCCCAACCTGGCGAAGCCATGGCCACACTCCGATGTCGCATATTGGGAAGAGAGTCCACTTCCATCTCGACTTTGGAAGTTAGGGCGTGAGTGGGCTCTTGGAAAGATCCACATGATAGATCGTCCCTAAATAGCCAACGATATAGAGTTCACCATCGGGGCCTTGCCCAAAGGACGCCGGTGGTTCTGGTGCCAAACCGATGTCTCTTTGAAGGGTCACTTTTCCTTCTTCTTGGCGCATGGCGAAGATTCGTTGCGTGGCAAAGTCGCCAAAGAGATAGACGCCATCCTAAGTAGGGTTGCGTTCTCCCCGATAAACGTAGCCTCCTGTCACCGATGCGCCTAGGTGACGTGTGTAGGATAACAATGGCTCCACGTACACTTCTCCTTCACGCTGGTAGGTGTCTTTAAAGCCGGTCCAACCTTCGCGAACATTCCAACCATGGTTCTCGCCACGTTTTACGAGGGCGATCTCTTCGTATCTGACTTGGCCGACGTCGCCTAACCAAACATCTCCGGTCTTAGCATCGAACGAGAATCGCCAAGGCTCGCGAAAACCGAGTGCCCAAATTTCGTGATGCCATTTGTCAGGATCACGATCCACGAAGGGGTTGTCTTTGGGAATTCCATAGGCACGGCCTTCAGCCACGTCATCCACATCGAGGCGCAACATCTTCCCAAGGAAAGACTGTCCACTCTGTGTGTAGCCTTTCGGGTCTTCCTGAGGCCCTCCATCTCCCATGGCCACATAGAGGTAACCATCCGGCCCAAACGCTAGCGTCCCGCCGTTGTGATTGTCGGCAGGTTGCTTGATGGCTAGCAGCTGTTTCGAAAGCTCACCCGAATCGGTTCGTAAATCCTCGGCGGCTCGTTTCTCGACTATCACCGTGTGGCGCTGTCCCTCGATTAAACTCTCGTGCTTGATGAAGAACCTGCGATTGTTAGAGAAATCGGGATGAAAGGCGAGACACATCAAGCCTTCCCAAGGACCGTCCGTAACACCTTCTCCCCAATCCGCAAAGAGCGTTTTCCGTGCACTGTCGCCAATTCCATGAAGCAGCCATGCCTTGCCGGTCCGATGTTCTAAGATCACGGAAGCATCTGTGAGTCCCGGGACAGGAGTGAGCCAGACGGGCTTGTCGAATTTCAGTTTCTCAGAGTGAATCGCGGTGAACGTGACCGGCGCGGCCAGCTTCTCTATCGACTCAATGGCTTTCCTTTCCTCAGCCATAACCAACCCGGTCATTGAGAAGACGATCAATAGGAGAATTCCAAGTGTCAACCCAACGCGCTTGGGCGAGCCGATGTCAGCGTGATCATCAAAGATCCCATAGGGGCGCTCTCGTGCCTGCATGGCTAGAGCCGACCGTGCCATTAAGACGATTGCTATGGATGATAAGGTAGGATGGTTCACAATGAGATTCCTCCGATTCAGTCTGAATTAGCGTCGAATCTCGGACTTCTTCATGTCCGCACCGAGAAAGTAGCTGGGATGCGCCGGCTTGTTGTACACGACATTCTGCCACGCGATGCCTAACCGATACTGTGGATCATGCATCAAGGTCGTGAGTCGATGTTTCGAAGGAATCGTGGTGGTGTAGAGCCGCAAGGATTTGCCATCGGGAGCAGGAATCAGGAGTTCTTCACGCCAATCGCCTAGGATATCGCCAATCAGGCTTGGACGGCTGCTACGACGGCGGCGACCGTTGCCTTCACTTGGGTCTAACAAGCTCTCTTCACGACCCGTTTCCCAATTCCACTTCGTGATGGAAGAACCACGACCTAACAATTCTCGTAAGAGATCGCCGTCCCACCAAATAGCAAAGCCGGTGGTTCGCGGGCAGGGACCGATGTCTTCTCCTGCAGCATTGCGCAAACCACCTGGGCCGCCCCAGGCTTCAGCTCCCCGATGGCGGGGATCAATGTCGGCAACCAGTCCCGCTCCCACATCCACGCCAGGGCTGTGACTCCATAGCACTTTCCCCGTTCTCGCGTCGTGCATCCCTGCTCCTGGGGTTTGGAAGGCCACGGTGCGGTCTTCGTTCTCCGTGATGAGGAACAGTTCAAGCCCAGGCCGATCAGGATAGAAATCACTGATGTGCATAGAATCGCCGTGACGACGCCCGGTCGAGTAAAGACCCTCACCATTGTCATCAACGACCATGGCTTGGTAGACAATCTCATCTTTCCCATCGGCATCCACATCGGCCACCGATAGCGAATGCCCACCCATGCCGGAGAATGGTGAGGCATCGTCGTAGGGCGGGTAGCTCGATTTGGAGTCGAAGGTCCAGCGATTGGTAAGGGTGCCATCACGCCAATCCCACGCCGCCATGACAATGCGACCGTAGACCCCACGACACATGACAACGCTAGGCCGTACGCCATCGAGATAGGCCACGCAGGCTAAAAAGCGATCGCAACGGTTCCCGTAACTGTCGTTGCCTCCATTTCCGCCCTTGCCACCCCAGCCATCGATAGGGTCTCTGCTAGGAATATAATCGACAGTCTTCAACGCTGCGCCGGTCTTGCCATCGAAGATAGTGAAATACTCGGGGCCTTCCAGAATGCGGCCATTCTTACGGTCCCCTTCTTTCTTGATGCGCCAGTCTTTGCTCTTATCGCCGATCACTTTGCCAAGAGCGTCGGTCGTGCCATCCGCCGTCTTGCAAGCCATCTCGGCCCGCCCGTCGCCATCCAAGTCGTAGACCATGAACTGAGTGTAATGTTCGCCCTCACGAATATTCACGCCGAGATCGATTCGCCACAAGTGCGTCCCATCCATCTCATAAGCATCCAGAATCGGCGTTCCAGTGATGCCAGGATGCGAGTTGTCACGAGCGCCCGATGTCTGATGCAAGACGATCTCATACTCACCATCACCATCTAGATCGGCAACCGAGGCATCGCCTAACCGATAATTTGAGATAGGCTGTATCGGGATTTCCAAATACGGCATACTCCACACCGTGACCGAACGAGAGCCTTCAAGCTCTTTGCCATTGAGAACAGGCCGAAGTATGTAAGCAAAGTCTTTGCTAGTGATAGATTCCGCATCGATCAAGTTGGTGCCACCGGTGATCGGTTCTTTGTTTACCAGAACGGGCTCTCCATCTTCAATCTGTCGATAGACATTGAATGCGGTCTCCTTGGGATCAGTTGCGAGAACGCGCCAACTAACAAACACGCCCTCCTCGTGCTTCACGGCGACGAGTCCTCGCGTCAATTCCTCCATCTGGCGTTGAGCCATCGTATCGGATGCCAGAATGAGGCAGAACAGAAGAAGTAAACGTGATGTCATGATCTGGCTTTTAAGACTCTACCTCGCCTGACCGATTTAGCGCTCTTACCGATAGAACGCTTCTAAACCGAGTTGATTCGAGGGACACTCAGGATCGACGTTGGGCGTAGGCCTGTCGATAGTTTCATGCACTTTCGAATCTCTTGAAATTTGCGGACTTCAACGAGAAATTGCGCATAGAGATTGAGGAGGCGATGCCTACTCCTATAAAGGATCGCATTCTACAAACAAAGTCATTCTATGAAGCTGATACCCATTCACCTCGTGCTGGCTTGCCTGCTGGCGGCCCCACTCTGCCTCGCACAAACGGAGCCGCCTAAGGACGACTGGAAGCCCGCCTCCACCAATCAGGCTGGCAAAGAGTATCCACAGGTGAATTCGGAAGGCCGGATCAAATTCCGCATCGTGGCACCCGAAGCCACGAGCGTGGGCTGTACATTTCGAGAGAGCAGTGAATTCACCAAGGGCGAGGACGGCGCGTGGTATGGGCACACCCGCAAGTTGGACGAAGGCTTTCACTACTACATGCTCAAGATCGACGGGGCAGAAGTTCCGGATCCTAACAGCAAGTACTTCTTCGGTGCCAATCGCTGGGGCAGCGGTGTCGAGATTCCCGCGCACGACCGGGATTTCTACGCGCTCAAGAACCTGCCTCATGGTCAGCTCAGGGAAATCTTCTTTCACTCCAAGAGCACGGAGTCCGAACGTCGCGCATTCGTCTACACGCCTCCGGGTTACGATCAGAACTCGGCACAATATTATCC
Organism: uncultured Verrucomicrobiales bacterium; assembly: GCA_938082635.1. Taxonomy (GTDB): domain Bacteria; phylum Verrucomicrobiota; class Verrucomicrobiia; order Verrucomicrobiales; family DEV007; genus JAACDM01. The sequence continues at coordinate 3,849 of CALLLI010000427.1, read as the reverse complement.
CGTCTTGTATCTTCAGCACGGTTGGGGTGAGAACGAATACGGTTGGGGTGTCCAGGGCAGTGCGAGCCGAATCATGGATAACTTAATCGCAGCGGGTAAGGCCAATCCTTTCATCATCGTGATGACTTATGGCATGACGAACGATACTCGAATCGGCGGGCTGAGAAACTTCGACATCAAACATTTCCAAACGGTGCTCGTCGATGAGCTGGTGCCTTACATTGATTCTAATTTCCGCACGCTCACCGATCAGCCGAACCGTGCCATGGCCGGTCTTTCGATGGGCGGTATGGAAACAAAGATGATCACGTTGAACAATCTGGACAAATTTTCTCACATTGGCCTATTCAGCGGAGGATCGATCTCGATGGACGATGTCAACAAGACGCCAGGCTTTAAAGAGAAGGTGAAATTGGTCTTTGTGAGTTACGGCAGCAGCGAACTCGATGGCGGTCGGACCCGCCGTGGCGGCGACCCAAAGGCGAACGTCGAGGCACTCAAGGAAGAGGGCATCCACAGCCGCTTCTACGTCTCCCCCGACACTGCGCACGAATGGTTAACATGGCGGCGCAGCTTGCGTGAATTCGCCCCTATACTATTCAAACAGCAAGCCGAACCCACACGCGAAGAGCCACGGAGTGAACGGCGAGGCCGCCGCAGTCGTGGAGGCCCGATCGAACTCGGGCCGGACGACAAACAGATCTATCCCGATCCGCCCGAGAGCATCGTGGCAAAGCGTGAGGATATCTCGCGCGGCAAACTGGAGATGATCGAATACGAATCCAAGACAGTCGGCACCACACGCAAGATGAATGTCTACACGCCGCCAGGATACACGAAGGAGAAGAAGTATCCCGTGCTCTATCTCTTGCACGGCATCGGTGGCGACGAAACGGAATGGCAGCGTTTCGCCACGCCCAACATCTTGTTAGACAATCTCATCGCGGACGGCAAAGCCGAGCCCATGATCATCGTCCTGCCGAACGGCCGCGCGCAGAAGAATGATCGTGCCGAGGGCAATGTCTTTGAGTCAGCGCCTGCCTTTGCGGTCTTCGAACGCGATTTGTTGGACGACGTGATTCCCGCGATCGAATCTCGCTACAGTGTGGATGCCACCCGAGAGAAACGCGCGCTTGCTGGACTCTCAATGGGCGGTGGTCAGTCACTGAACTTCGGCCTTGGGCATCTCGACAAGTTCGCCTGGGTTGGCGGGTTCTCATCAGCACCGAACACAAAGTCGCCAGAAGAACTTTTGCCCGATCCTGAAGCAGCGAAGAAGCAGCTGAAACTGCTCTACCTTTCTTGCGGCAATAAAGACGGCCTCATCCGCATCAGCCAGGGCCTGCAACGTCACCTGAAAGAGACAGGCGTGCCGCACGAATGGAATGTCGACACCTACGGCCATGACGCCACCCACTGGCGGAACAACCTCTATCACTTCGCTCAGAAAGTCTTCCAGACACCAGTTACGAAGCCGGAGGAGACCAAGGAAAAGTCACTTTCCCTAAAGAGCAATTTCGAAGACACCCAACTTCAACCCAAGAAGGGACTGCCGGCCTTCGAATACATGGAGGCACCCGGCCTGCTGCCGAACTACACGCCCAACGCCCAATGGGGCACTCAAGGTGAACCAATAACGACGATGCAGAAGCCCTTGTCGCCCGAGGAATCAATGTCGCATCTGGTCACCTTCCCCGAGTTCGACATCTCGATGTTCGCAGCTGAGCCCGACATCTACAAGCCGCTCTGGCTTGCCTTCGATCAGCGGGGACGCGCATGGATTTCGGAGACGATCGACTATCCAAACGAACTCAAATCTCTCGGTGAAGGGCGTGATCGCCTGAAGATCCTCGAAGACACCGATGGCGACGGCAAGGCTGACAAGTTCACCGTCTTCGCTGACAACCTGAGCATCCCCACAGGATTCATATTTGCCGATGGCGGCGTGATCGTGACCCACTCAGGACGCACCGAACTCTTCAAAGACACCGACGGCGACGACCGCGCGGATGAAAGCAAAGTGTTATTTGAGGGCTGGAGCATGCGCGACACCCACGCCACCGTCAGCCACCTACGCTATGGTTTCGACAACTGGATTTGGGGAACCGTCGGGTATTCCGGATTCGAAGGTACGGTCGGCGGAGAGGAGATTCGTTTCGGCCAAGGCATCTTCCGTTTCAAACCAGATGGCTCGAAACTTGAGTTCGTTCGCTCTAGCAATAACAACACCTGGGGACTCGGACTCACCGAAGATAACATCATCATCGGATCCACCGCGAATGGCAACGCAAGCATGTACATGCCCATTCCCAACCGCTACTACGAAGCGGTCAACGGATGGTCGGCCGCACGACTCGAATCCATCGCCAGCACGCAGGCCATGTACCCGATCACGAATAAGGTCCGGCAAGTCGACTGGCACGATCGCTACACCGCAGGTTGTGGGAGTGCGATCTACACGGCACGCAGCTTCCCCAAGACCTTCTGGAATCGAGCTCAGTTTGTCGCCGAGCCTACCGGGCATTTGTTAGGCTTGTTCTTCCTTGATCGGAAGGGTGCCGACTTTACTGCCCACAATGCACGCAACCTTGTCGCCAGTGACGACGAGTGGTCATCGCCGATCTATGCGGAGGTCGGCCCAGACGGCGCCTTGTGGATGGCCGACTGGTACAACTACATCATCCAGCACAATCCTACGCCGAAAGGGTTCGAGACCGGGCTTGGTGCTGCCTATGAAACGCCGCTTAGGGACAAGACGCACGGGAGGATCTACCGGATCACGCACAAACAGGGCAAGCCCTCGACGATGGCGACGTTAGATACTGACAATGCGGCAACCTTAGTCGCCGCACTTGAGAATGACAACATGTTCTGGCGAGCTCACGCCCAGCGTTTGTTAGTCGAGCGAGGCAACACCGATGTTGTTCCGCAACTCTCGGCACTCGTCGCGAAACAGTCGGTGGACGAACTCGGACTCAACCCCGCCGCGATCCATGCCTTGTGGACCATGGAAGGTCTTGGCGCGATGAAGGGCGGCAATGAGGAAGCGACGAAAGCCGCGATCGGCGCGTTGAAGCATCCCTCCGCAAGTGTGCGCCGAGCAGGGGTGATGGTGTTGCCGCGAAACGAAGTCGCATTGAATGCCGTGCTTGAACATCAGCTGCTCAAGGACACCGACGCCCAAGTCCGCATGGCTACGCTGCTAGCACTTGCCGAACTTCCTACCAAGGAAACCGCTGGCACAGCAGTCTTCACTGTCATCAAGGAAACACGAAACGTCGAAGATCGCTGGATTCCAGATGCCGCCACAGCAGCAGCAGCCAAGAACGCTACCGCCTTCATCAAGGCGATACTCACGAGTAGCGATCCACTGGCTCTTGAAGGAGCGTTAGGCAATGTCCTCAAGGTCGTGACGACACATTACGCCGTCCGGGGGCCGACGGACAGCATCGTTTCCACGTTAACGGCACTTAAAGGAGCGGCACCGGAGGTGGCCACCACCGTGCTCGACGGACTGAGGGCAGGCTGGCCGACTGAAACCACACCAACTCTTACAGACGCAGACAAACAACAACTCGAGACCGTCATGGAGGAACTGCCAGAAAACGTCCGTGATCGCTTGCTGAGCTTGGGCGAACGCTGGGAAATTCCCGGCCTCTTCACCGGGCGGATGGAAGCGATCGTCGCCACGTTGAAGGCGCAAGTGAGCGACGCAAACGCGGCAGACGAGACACGAGCCGCTGCTGCCAAACGCTGGATTGCTCTTCAGGACGAGACCGCAGTGGCCGAATCCATTCTCAGTCCTATCACCTTGCTTTCTTCGCCAACCCTATCCGCAGGCTTGGTCGA
>CALLLI010000426.1 GCA_938082635.1 uncultured Verrucomicrobiales bacterium | reverse complement strand
ACTGACTCGTTGGATTATGGAAATTAGCGGGTCCATCCTCTACATCCTCCTGGTCGAGCTCTGTAGCTCAAAGAAATATCTGGGCCCCTTTCTGTTGTAACCGACTATCTTTAAGGGAATTATGGACTATTGACGAATTTCCATGTTCTTCATGCGTAAGCCCTGCCGGGCTGCAGGCGGGGTTCGAGAATGGCCTTGCACTGGCGGTTGGAAAACCTTAACTTAAGGGCGTTCGGTGAAAACCGAATTAGGGGTTGAAGGGGCAGCCACTTGGTTATTCTTGACGAGCAATGGGGGTTACTCGTTTTAGCCAAGGGGTTGCCTCACTTTCTCTCTAACGTCAGGGAGGCTGGCGTTACTTCAGCGAGAGCCCGCACGCCTTTAAGAGCGTTTCTTGGACAATGAGGTCGTGCTGAGCGTCCCAAGCGAGAGCTTTCTCTCCTTGGATGATCTTAGCAAAGTCGCGAAACTCCCTGTGGTAGCGGCCTTCACTCTTGGGTAGGGCGATTTCTTGTCGGCCACGCTTGTAGCGCTCGTTCGCCTTCTTTAGGCTCAGTATCAGCGTTGGTGGTTCCAAAGGACGAATTTCAATGCTTCCTTCAGTTCCAATGACAGTGAATTGACGACGCGGGCCACGGAAGGGATCGTTGTGGTTGCTTCCAATCGTGGCGAGTGCGTTGGCGTAGCGGAAAGTCGCGAGTTGGTTGTCGCGAAAGGCGTCTTCCTGAGTTTGCAGAGAAATGGATTCTATTGCTTCGGGTTTCCCTAACACCGTGATGAGGGCATCGATCAGATGACAAGCGAGTTCAAAGAGGCCTCCTCCGGGATACTGTGAGAGTTCTTTCCTTAGGTTTGGAGAGGCTTGCTTCCCCATGTGGCCATGGACTTCAGTGATCTGGCCTAACCAACCTGCGTCAAGCGCATGGAAGAGAAATTCGAATGCAGGATTGTAGCGGAGCATGTAGCCCATTTGAATCGTGAGTCCGCGTTTCGTGGCTTCGGCATATATTGCCCTGCACGGTGCGAGGGTTTGTCCGGCAGGCTTGTCGAGATGAATGTGTTTGCCTGCTTGGAGACACTGGATTGCCGTGGGCATCAGTTGATCGATCTCAGTCTCAACGGTGATTAGTTGAATGTTAGTATGCTTGAGGATCTCGTCGCGGGGCATCCATCGACAGTCTTTGTACGGGGACTTACTGGACACGCGTTCACGCTGCTCTTGGTCGTCCTCACAGACTCCGACCACTTCGTAGAGTTCATCTAGGTCTAGCAACGTGCTGAGCTTGCCCGAAGCATGGGAATGCTTTGTGCCGATTTGAGCGACTTTGATCTTCGTGGGAGGAGGGGATTGCCCAAAGGCTGTGGTGGCCGTTAGTGCGAACCCTCCTGAGGTGTGGAGGAAATGTCTTCGATCTGGGTGACTCATCCCGTTAGAGACTAGGCAGCTTTCTGAAGCGTGGAAATAGGAAAACCACACTCTTGCGCAAGCCGTGGGTCATGCTGAAAGTCTTGGGTATGAGGGTTCCTTCCATTCTCGCTATTCTGGTTGTTGGATTCACGTCTCCGGTCCTTCGGGCTGAAGACGTGTCGCTCAAGCTGGAGGTTCAGCACTCCATTGATCGGGGCCTGGCTTGGCTTAAGACGCAGCGTCAAAAGGAGGGGTTTTGGAGCGAGTCGAATTATCCTGCTCTAACGGCGTTGCCGTTGTCAGCGATGCTCCTGGATCCGTCTCGAGACCGCTCTGCTGCCTTGCCGAAGGAGACTGAGGCCTCCCTTGATTGGTTGGTCAGCCTCGTGAAACAGGATGGCGGTATCTACGGTAAGGGACTCGGGAATTACAACACGTCTGTCAGCATGATGGCGCTGATGCTGGCTGAGCGACCGCAAGATGGGGTGACTCTGCTCCAGGCACGTCGTTTCCTCACGAATCAGCAGCAGGATTACGGGATCCGAGGCGAGCAGGATCACGTTCTCGATGGAGGAATCGGCTACGGATCTAGCTATGCCCACTCGGATCTCTCGAACACGCACCTGGCACTTGAAGCGCTCTATTACTCTAGGGGGCTCATTCAAGATAAGCCGGAGGAGAAGGTCTACGATCTCGATTGGGAGGCGGCGATCGCTTTTGTTTCAAAGTGCCAGAACCTGCCCGAGACGAATTCCGAATCCTGGGTCAGTGGGGATGAGGCGAACCGCGGTGGCTTTATCTACTTTCCTGGAGACAGCAAAGCGGGTGAACAGAAGCTCCCGAACGGCAAGTTGGCGTTGCGATCCTACGGGAGCATGGGTTATGCCGGCCTTCTGGCCTTCATCTATGCGGACCTTGATTCCAAAGACCCACGCATGAAGGCGGTCATGGACTGGCTTGAGACGAACTATGCGATCGACGAGAACCCAGGAATGGGTGATGAAGGCCTCTATTATTACTATCACACGATGTCTAAGGCGCTTGCCCTGACCAAAGTGGACACCTTTAAACTAAAGGACGGTACGTCGGTGCGATGGCGGGCAGAGCTCGCTAAGAAGCTCTTCGACCTTCAGAAGAAGGATGGATCGTGGGAGAATACCACGCAACGCTGGTGGGAGGGTGATGCTGTGCTGTCTACCTCCTATGCCGTGCTTGCATTGGAGCGTCTGCACCAAGGACTCTAGAGTCCCTGAGTCTTTAGGAGTTGCTGAAGCTGGGTCTGAAAGGCCATCACATCGTCCTCGGAAGGCTGATAGGATTCGGTTTCTGGATCTAGGCCTAGGCGACCCATTTGGTCGACAGACCAGCTGGCGCGACCACCGTCAGAGAAGGTGACCTTTCCACTGACCATGGCCTGTGGCTGGGTCACGGAGTCTAGAGTCACGTCTACTCCGCCGGGAACGGCCTCTTCAGTTGGCATGCCGTCAGAGGTTTCCTCGCTGTCTTGGCCCACTTCCTCCTCCTCCGGCTTATTTAGAGAGACTTCGAGCTCTGAGACGAGCAAACGAGCATCGAAGTAGGTCATGGTGATTCCTAGCTCATCACTGATCTTTCTGTGAATCTCGCTGAGGCTGTCTCCTGCTGCGGCCCACTGGCGCACGGTGTTCTTTTGATCGTCAGTTAGCATAATTATCCGAATCTTGAGTCACTACGCTGGAAATTCCCGGCTGGCAACCGTGGTGGGGCTCGGCGACATGCTCATTTCGTTGTAAATTTACGACAGCCAGGGAGGTCGATTCCCATCCCTGCCTATCGAGGACACGTTGGTCCCCAATTGCTGCGAGGAATCGGGGGAAATTGATACGGCTATTATGAAAAGTATAGAAAACCATTTCTTATGCGATATGGTGCGTCACAACTCCATCATAAACCACCGCCAACAACACCAACTCGCTACACCTATGCTACCAGCACCTACCTCCAGATGTGGGGCGTTTGTCGGGAAGATTCTGATGGGACTTCTATTTCTCATCGCTTCTGCCTCTTCAAGCTTCGCCACCGTAACGATTGTCACCGAAGGATCGTCTTCCTATAGAAGCGGCAGCAACTTCTACTCCGTTTCTTACGATGGTGACGGTAGCGGCCCTAGCCTTACAGGACTTCTCTTCGATCTCGACGCTGGCGGAGGGGGCGGGGTCTTTGATGCACGTGATCACATTTCATTGGGAAGCCGGTCCTTTAGCGGTCGCGTAAATGCAGACTTTATCTACAAAACTAGCGGCGAGGCGGGTTTCTATTTTGAGGATGGTACGTTCACTTCGGGGAACACTCTCAATTTTGGTTACGACACCGACTACCTAAATGGTGGAGGTGCATACGGTGCGAATAACGATAGTGGAGGTGCCTTCGGGGCTTCTGATGTCACGGTCACCGCCACCTTTGATGACGGCACATCATTTACGGAAACATTCACCCAAGATAGTTCCACGCGCTCAACGGCGGTGCTCAATGTGGAAGGGGGGACGTTTGTTACCGAATTTAGCGTGGAGGATATCGTCTCCAATCGCGGTGAGGAGATTCCTTTGAATATCGATGTCAGTGCCAATGAGAACACCAGTGACTACTATATCTCAGGCGTGTCCGAGAGTGCTTCTTTGAGCGAGGGAGAAGAGGTCGGTGAGGGCAATTGGATTGTTCCTTCGGCGGACATTGCCAACCTAGCTCTCGTTCCATCTCAGACGTATACCGGACAGTTTATCCTAACGATCAATCAAGACATTGCCAACGTCTTGACTGCTGGGGCCAGCGGTACCTTTGGTGGTGGAAATAGCGAGCGTGAATCTCTTTCGAGTGCTTACACGGACTTCGCTTATGACAGCAGTGGGAGCGTTGGGACCGACAAGTTCATCCTGACAAACGATGCTCAGATTGGCAACTCTAGCTGGTCTGGTCTCGAAGACCGAGAGCAGCCTGGCTATGGTTATTTCCTGCTGGGAAATGCTTCTGGGTCGACTAGAACGCTTTTTAAAGAGAACCTCAGCAGCCTCTCGATCAACACGACGTATCACCTCTCTGGTTTCGTCGCGAATGTCCACTCTTCGGAGATGGCGGAACTCTCCTTTCGGGTGAATGGCACGGAGATCTTCTCTACGGGGCTTATCGACTCCGGTGGTTCATGGCAAGAGTTTGGCGGTAGCTACACGACGGCTACGAACACCGCGGCAACCTTTGAGGTCGTCTCGACTGGGGGCGGCGGTGCCATCGCTCTCGATGATGTGCTCTTCTCGTCGTCGTTTGAGGATAATATGTTAGTCACGATTCACGATGCCGCCTTTGCTGAAAATCCGCTCTACTACAACTTCACCTTCACCAATTCGAATAGCGTATCGATGACCGTGAACTTTGTGGATACTCTCCCTAGCGGATTGACATGGGATCCTGGCTACCTTCCCATCACCGATGGTCTTAGTGTTTCTTTGCCTGTCTTTTCTAACGGTGGCACCACAGCTACTATCAATGGAATAGAGTTGCCGCCTGGCACCACTCAACTTTCGATCCGGACGGCAGCAACAACATCGATTGGTAACTACTCGAACACGGCGCAAGTAACTGTGGCTGATGATGATTTCCTTCCGGAGACGTTCAGTGCAACAGCCTCATTTACCGTGATTAGCAACTAACGACTGCGCTCTAAGAAACCATTCAACAGCTACCAATATGAAACTAACAAAGACAAGCCGGAAGTCCGGCATGAGCTATGTCCAGATGATTGCCACAGTCGCGGTGGTAGGTGTCATCTCGGGTGTCGCCATGATGAAGATGACCAAAGTGAGTGACGTTGCTGAAGAGCAGCGCTTGGGCACACAAGTGGCCTCACTCAACTCTGCGGTGAAGTTGTACATCAGTTCAGGAGGCTCTCTTGAAAGCCTGACGAGTGCACAAGCCGTGGTCGACAAGATGAAGACGATGGCAGCGAACGGCGAGAAGATCGCTGGATTCGGTGGCACCTTTGTTGATCCACGATTGCGTGTGGTTGAGCAGACCGACGAAGAAGCAGCGGTGTCTGGCGAGCTTCGCGTGATCTGGGATGCGACAAACCAGTCGTTCCGGATTGCGGATAGCGGTCAGAAGGGGATCAAAGAATTCGAGATTGATCCTACGGCTACGCCTTCATCTATCGGCGTTGAAGAGCGTGAATCCATGTTCGAGCTTGCGGCCACAGATGCTACTCAAGGTGCCTGGGTCTGGGACTTCAACACCGAAACAAGTGCCTCAGCTAGTGCTGTCGTGACGACGGTTGGCAGTGACACGAATTTGGACATTGATCCAAGCGGTGGCATCTACACCAAGCAGCAACTGCTCCAGCCTTCGGTGGACCCGCCTCCAGGAACCTTCAGCCTGGATGAGTTTGGCGCTGCTGGTAAGGAAATCGTCATTGCCAACCCTAATTCCGGTGACGACTCTGAGCTTTTAGCTTCTATTAATGGTGGCTATTGGACCGTGATCGCAGATGGTGGTAGTGTGAAGGTACCTCCAGGTGGAAGTCTGTCCGTGTTTGCTCATGTGAAGACCGCAGCAATCGAGGCGTACTACAGCAGTTATGTGCGCTCTGGTCGCTACCAAGGAACAACGACAACTCTCTCTCCATCAGTTGGCGCTATGTCAGCACCTGCATTCCATCCGTTGGATGAGACCACGGTGACGGTAACCCTCAGTCATGTAAATAATCCTGAGCACGGCAAGACTCAATATAGTATTGGTGCTGGTCCATGGGTGGACTACACTGGCCCATTCGATCTTGCGATCGAGGACCATATTGCCGGCACGACAATCTACACCAAGTCCGTAGCTACTCGATGGCCTGAATATTACGTGGCTAGCGATACGATCGAGTTACCGCTGCCTACGATAACGCACACTTTGGATAGTCCTAACGTTGTTGTGGCGCCTTCCTCTCTACACCCGATTGATTCTGATCAGGTCGTGGTGACTCTTAGTGACCCTAACACGGACGACGGCCCGATCTCGTCTCTTCATTACTCACTTAATGGTGCTGACTGGGTGGACTACGAGGGGCCAGTGACGCTCGGCATTGATGATTACTCAGATGGTGTTGACGTGGTCGCCCAGGCTATTCCTATCCTCCTCGCGGGTGCTATTCTTGAGAGTGCAGAAGTGGATCAGAACGTTCAAGCGGTGGATGTCACTCTTGACTCTCCAGTCATTGCTCTATCCGCGTCAGACTTTCATCCTCTGAATCACCAGACGGTGACCGTTACTTTAACGAATCCCAATTCTGCCGACGTGTCGGCTGTCGAGTATGATCTCAATAACAGCGGCGAGTGGATCGTTTATGAAGGTACTGTCGCGTTGGGCGTGCTCGACTATCTTGAGGGTGTCAATGTGAATGCCCGCGCTGTAGCGACAACTCACACGGCCAACATTCTCACCAGTGCTGTCCAAGAGGTGGCCATTGATGTCCTGGAGGCGACGCTGGTAGTTCCCGGAATTGCAAGTTCTTCCCCAGTGCTGAATCCGCAAGGGTATCCTACCGCGACAATTACGCTGACTGATGCCAACAGTGAAGGATTCGCTAAGTTAGTCTATAGCGTGGACTCTGAAGCAACATGGGTTGATTACACAGAGCCGTTCGTCTTGTCGGTGGCTGATTACCCAGAGGGTGTCACTGTGATTGCTAGGGCAGAGCCCATCGTCATTCCTGAGCTGATCAATATCAGTGCAAAGGGTTCCTTGGAACTCACTGTTCCTCCGAAGCTCGACAGCCCTGTTTTTGGACGCGTCGCAGGTGGTTATGTGAAGAGTCAGTTTGACCAAGGTATCACCTTGACGGCTTCGAACGCGGCTTCAGACGCTTCACTTCAGTATCGTGTGAACGGTGGAGACTGGACTGACTATTCGGACGCCATTGTCTTGACGACATGGCCTTCGACGATTGAGGCATACGCGGGAGCCTTGGAATACCTCGACTATCAGGACAGTGACGCAGTGACCGCTGTTTACGAGCGCATCTACCTCACGCCGAACTTGGCATTCGGTGCAGAAGCGTCTGGTTTACCATTCTTCACTCACGAGTTCACAGGCGAAGCTTACGGCGAGTTCAAAGATCCTATTGGCGAAGCCGGTATGGTCTATGTGCTCGATAATAACTACTTCGAATGGGGTGAATCGTCCGGCTATCTTGGCTTTGATAACGGTAGTTATCTCGAATACATAGGTGCCGCTTGGGCAGATGTGCAAGCCGGTGAGCTCTTCCGTTTGGGCACGTTGGATTACTTCAACGGTTCCACGTACAGCGGAACGCAGGCTACCGATGTCACGTTGGACCTCACCATCGCTCTTTCTATGCCGGATACCGATCAGTCTTTTGATATCGATATCGAACTGGAGAACACGACGAACAGTACAAATAATACGGAAGATGAGAATGCTGACTTCGTCCGTATCTCCTCGCTGGATACCGACTTCAGCACGACGATTGATGGTATCCAGTATCAGTTGAACCTTGCCTTTGGATATGCTGGAGAACAGGGCTTCACGACGGTCGATGAGTTCTTTGTCCATGAAGGAGCCACCACCACAGCTGATCTGTGGGGCTACTTCACCACGGACGACTTCTAAGAACGCTGTTTCCCCTTAGTATGAGGGAGCCAGCAATCCTGCCTCGTACGTTACGCCCTGGTTGGAGAAATCTGGGGGATGTCCAGTAGGTCGTTAGAAATGGCGGACGGTTGTTAGATGATGGCATAGAATGTGGTTTTGTCGGCCACTATGTTGATGTTAGTTTTTGTTGCTTTCTTATGCGGTGTCGATCATGAGGCCTGTGTTCCGCCGGAGGATAGGGCAATGCTGGGAAGCAACCTGAGCGCCGCGTGGTCCCTACGTTGCAGGGGAGGTGGCGAGTTCGCTCGCCA
>CALLLI010000425.1 GCA_938082635.1 uncultured Verrucomicrobiales bacterium | reverse complement strand
GAGGACGATTCGTAACTTGTTCATTTGCAGCGAATTCCTATTGCTTCGCAATGGACCTTCTGGGTGACTACTCGTTGATGCACAACTGCTTACATTTCAACGGTTCGCGCAGAATTCGGGGATTCCATTGCCGTTTTTAGGCTAAAACCCTTTCTGAACATCGTCTACGAACCATATCATCCCTCCCACAAGACCGGCAAATTGAGCGCTTCCAAAGCGCACTAGAAGCCAAATTGAGGGCCTAATTTGATCCACTGACGTGAAGAAAACGGCCATTCAGGGGCTTCTCCAACTAGGAGGTAGCCGAGTGCCCTTTGCTCTCCGAGCGAGGACAAATAGGTGGCTGTGTGATCCTCGGCCTCCAGATCCTTGGAAACTAGCTCGCTTGGAGCGAGGCCAAGTAGAGTGTGCTCTAACTGGCCCCGCATCCGGCCCGACTACGTCCGAAAGAAGACATACCAGACGAATGCGGCGATCAGCCCTAACCTCAGTAGAATACTGAAGAGCGAAAACTTCAATCGGCCCTTCTCTCTGGTCACCTCGAACGGCAAGTCGCCCTTCCAAAACTTGTTGCGACCAGCCACCTCAGTCAGCAGCACCTCGATCTCACCAGTTTCCAACTCCACTCGAACAAATCGCAAGTGGGTGCTCATCGGCAAGGTGATTCCGTATCTCTTGAACTCTTCAATGATCGCTTTGTTGAATTGATAGTCGAATATCAAGTCTAGTGCTTTGCTCTGAATTTCTTGTTGCGACTGAGTCTCAATCGCATTAAGGACACATTAAGATTGAGACGCAGTCTCAATAAGAGATTAATGATCATGAATTTTGGACGCTTCTCCTATCTATCTGCCGCTTCTAGTTTGTTTGCCTTTTCTGGCTTTGCTCAGGATGTTGAGCAAACGCCGTTGCTTCAACTTACTGGAGATCAACCCCTTCTCGAAGCCATGACGGTGATCGGGAACAAGGACGAGGTCTTTGAATTACCTGGTTCTGGCTACGTGGTCGATGCTGAGGAGATTCGTGCGCAGAACTACACGAACGTGAATCGGGTGCTGGCTAAGGTGCCGGGCGTGTATGTGCGGGAAGAGGATGGCTTTGGTAATTTTCCCAACATCTCGCTGCGGGGAGCTGATGGGACGCGCTCGGAGAAGACGACGGTGATGGAGGACGGGATTCTTTCGGCCCCGGCCACCTACTCGGCTCCCGGTGCCTACTACTCTCCGCGTGCGGGGCGTATGAATGGGATCGAGGTCCTCAAGGGATCGAGCCAGATCAAGTATGGCCCGCACACGACGGGTGGCGTGATCAACTACCGTTCCACACTGATTCCGGAAGAGAGCACGTTTTACGGGCGCTACACGCATGGTTCTGATAATACGATGTTAGGACATTTCCACTATGGCAACACGGTGGATACGGAAGCGGGAAAGTTTGGCTATCTTTTCGAGATCTTTGGTCAGCGAAGCGATGGCTTTCGTGAGATCCAGCCTGGTGCGAATTATGGCGGATCAGACAAGACTGGCTTTGAGGCGTATGAGCCGATGCTCAAGCTAGCTTGGGAGACTGACACCGATCTGCAACAGCGTTTTGAGTTCAAGTATGGTTACTCGAACTTGGATGCAGATGAATCTTATGTCGGGCTGAGCGAGAGTGATGTGCGACGGCATCCAGACTGGCGATACGCGGCGACGCGGTTTGATAACATTCAGACAGAGCATCACCGTTCCTATTTGAAGTACGTCGTGGATCCCACGGATAATCTACGCATCGAAGCCGCAGGTTACTACAGCGAGTTCGCTCGCAACTGGTACAAGCTAGACGGCGTCTCGATACCTGATGGTCCTTCATCAGTTCGTGCGGCGTTGTTAGATCCTGCTGGCTTAGCGTTTCTAGAAGGGCGTGGCGTTGGGACTGGTCGGGTAAGGGCTAACAATCGTGACTACAAGCTTTATGGGTTCCAAGTGGGAGCTGACCTGGATTTCGCTACGGGGGCTTTGGAGCACGGGCTTCACTTCGGCGCTCGTGCGCATCGCGATCAGATTCGTCGGTTCCAGAGGGATGATAACTTTGTCCAAGACGCGACTGGTGCGGTGACTGATTTTATCACAGGTGAAGAAGGCAGTGGGGGGAACCGTTTCCAAGAGTCGACGGCGATCGCGCTTTGGTTGCAAGATACGGTGACGCTGGGGCCGTTGTCCGTCACTCCGGGTGTGCGATTTGAGTCCATTGACCAGGACTACATCGATTATGTGTCCGGCTCGACGAACACTCGCAGTGGCACAGGGAGTGACACGATCGACTTTGTGGCGCCAGGCATCAGCTTTAACCTGGAGTTGAGCGAGACTGAGCAACTTTTTGGTGGCGTCTTCAAAGGGGTTTCAGTTCCGGGACCACGAGCGTCGATCCGAAGTGGCGTGGACTTGGAGGAGTCGATTGGCTATGAGCTGGGTTTCCGTACGCAGCGTGACAATGGCTTTAGTGGGGAGCTGGTTTGGTTCTTATCAGACTTCGATAATCTGGTGGGCACGGACGCAGGCTTTGGCGATGACAACGAAGAGCGCAATGCTGGCGAAGCCACGGTGTGGGGTTTCGAAGGTTCGCTCCGTTATGATCCGTTGGAAACCAGCGACCTCGATCTCTCCCTGCCGATGTATGTGACGGCGACGTGGACCAGCGCTCGGTTCGACAACGACCTTGCTAGTAGTGGCGGCGATGGCATCTACGATGGGGCGACGGAGGGAAATGAGATTCCGTATGTGCCCGAGCTTCAGTTGGCTGTGGGTGTTGGCCTGCAGACGGAGAAATGGGGAGGGAACCTTGATCTCACTTACCATTCCGAGACGTTTGGCACTGGCGACAATGCCAGTGATCCCGTTAATTCATCTCGCCAAGGTGAGATTGATTCCCTCCTTCTACTTGATCTGTCTGCCTACTATCAGTTGAATGAGAATGTGAAGCTGATCGGCGGTGTTTCTAATCTGACCGACGAGCGAGGCGTAGTCTCGCGCGTGCCACGCGGTCCCCGAGCTAACCAAGGACGTCAGTTTTGGATTGGTGCTGAGATCAATTACTAGACGGAGCTCTAACGCAGCTTCAGACCATGGCGTTGCCAGAAGGCTGCTAGTTGGGCCGGAGAGCCTCTGAATACGTTCCGCTCGAGTGGGCGGTCCATGTCGCCGAAGAAGCGGGAGAAACGGTAGCGGCCGTGGTTGTAGACCTTGGGCTTGGAGCCGCCGTCTTCCCAAGAAACGCCGCCATACTGCCAGAGTGTCCAATCGGACCACATGCTGTACTGCTTCACGAGGTTTTTGGCATTGCCTGGAGCGGGGAAGACGGGGCCATCGCCGCTTGTGTGTGAGTAAAGCGCTAGCCAGTAGGGGGCGCGGGTCATGCGTGCGCGGGTCTTGGCATCGGCAGCGCGCGTCTGAAGTTTGAGTTCTTGGCTGTTCTCCAAGTAGGCGACGGGAATGATCCCAGTCTTGGCTTCCACGCGATCCTGGAAGCGGAGGATGGTGGAGAGTTTGAGATCGCCATCGTAGTCGCCGCAAAGCAAGAGGGCAGGGGCATTCCAAGAGCGGCTGGCTTTGAGGGCCCTGGCCTTGGCGATGAACTGATCGGCCTGTTTCTCTGGCGAGAGGTGACGTTGCACACGGTAGTAGACACCGGGTAGCATGCCAGCTCGATCCGCTGATGAGAGAAATGAGGTGCACTTGGCATCTAGCTTGCCACCTTTGCCTGCTCTAGCAATGAGCGCATGAGCACCGTTTGCCTTAAGGGCGGAGACGTCGCGGGTGGAGTAGCTGCGACCAGAACGGAGACGCTCTTTGGGGTCATAGGAGGAGACATTGATGATCTCCGTCATCCGCGACGTCGAGGCAGGAGGATAGCTTGGCTTCTGTGGTTGCGCTGTAGGCGTGCTGCAGTGTGAGAGTAGTAGAAAGCAAGGGAGGAAGAGCAGTCGTTTCATCGGTATAGTGAGAGTTTGTAGACGCTAGGGAGAATGCTAGCCAGTAGTTTCGCGCTACGGCATGACTTGTTTGACGTGATCGTCGTAGGTTTGTTCAATGTCCCTCTGCGACGGTGGTAACTACTAGGTGGTCTTTATCCCAGCGTCCGAGGCGCTTGAAGAACATCCTGCTGAGGCTCGGTTTGGTGCCATTCGCAGGGGATAAGATTGGAGACACTCATGGGCAGCTTTTCGCATAGCCTCTACGCTGTGATAGAATCTGTAGGATGTCTTGCCCGAGAAGTCGTGTTGAGGCATAATTAGCCATGTTCGATTTCCTTGCTGAAGGCCCTCATGATCGTGCTCGCCTGTGTGGTCGCGGCCATTCTCGACGCGAATTTCTTCAGATTGGGGCGTTGTCTGCCGTGGGGCTTTCTCTGCCGCAGTACCTCGCGGCGAAGCAGGCCGGTGCCGTGAAGCCGGGCAATGATGAGAAAGCCTGTATCATGATCTTCAATCTTGGTGGGCCGAGCCACATCGATCTCTGGGACATGAAGCCGGATGCCCCGCGAGAGATTCGCGGCCCTTTCAAACCGATCCGCACGAAGACCGATGCTTTTGAAATCTCAGAGCTGTTGCCGTTGCATGCGAAGATTGCGGACAAGTTCTCGCTCGTGCGTTCCTGTCATCATGAAGGCGCGGCCGTGCATGATGCTGGCTGGCAGATGATGCAAACGGGCCGTCGGTTCACCGGGGGGGTGCACACACCGCACGCGGGAGCAGTGGCTGCGCATCTCATGGGGCGCAAATCTGACCTCCCTCCTTTTGTGGTTTTGCCAGAGTTGATGGGGCGAGGTGGTGGAAACTTGCCTAATGGTCAAGCAGGTGGCTTTCTTGGGAAGGCGTTGGATCCGTTTGCACTGATGGCGGATCCATCCAAGGCGAACTTTAAGGTGCCAGATCTCTTGCCTCCGGATCAGATCGGGGCGCATCGTTTGAGTCGTCGTCGCAAAATGCGCGAGATTGTCGAGCAGACGGTGTCTGACTTTGAAGCGAGCGAAGATGCACGATTGTTAGATGAGAATTTTCAAGCTGCTTTCCGCATGATGACGAGTGAGCAGGCGCGGTCTGCGTTTGATCTTTCCAAGGAGAAGCGATCGGTGCGCGAGCGTTATGGCATGAATCGTTTTGGGCAGTGTTGCTTACTGGCTCGACGCTTGGTGGAGAATGGCGTTCGCTTTATTACGATCAATACATTCCTAACGGTGTTCGATGAGATTACATGGGATATTCATGGTTCGAAGCCCTTTACCTCGATCGAGGGGATGAAGAAAGACGTGTGTCCAATGTATGATCAAGCCTACAGCGCCCTAATCGAGGATCTTCATGATCGGGGAATGCTTGAGAATACCATGGTCGCGAATCTGTCAGAGTTTGGTCGCACGCCCAAGGTGAATCCGGCGGGTGGCCGTGATCATTGGCCCCAGTGCTTCACCTCCTACTTCGCGGGTGGGGGCGTGCAGGGTGGGCGAGTCATTGGCGCGAGTGATCCTATTGGTGGGTTCCCGGCGGAACGTCCAGCCGGTCCTGGCGATATTGTGGGTACGATCTTCAAGAGTCTTGGTTTTGATCATGAGAGTCATCTCGAAGGTCCCGGAGGACGTCCATTTCCTCTCACGGATCTAGGAACGGCTCCAATCCATGAACTCTTCGTCTAACAAGCACATGCTTTTACGTTTCCTATTTCTCGGCGCCTTGATGTGCGGGTTGCTTTCTGGCCAGGCGGAAGACGCCCCTTCTTTCCGCAATGACGTTCTGCCGATTTTCTCTAAGGCAAACTGCAATGGCGGCGGCTGTCACGGAGCCCTTGCTGGCAAAGGTGGCTTTCGTTTGTCGCTCTTTGGCTACGATCCAGATTCAGACTTTCTCACCATCACACGTGAAGCTCGTGGGCGCCGCGTTGAGTTGGCGGATCCGGGACGAAGCCTGCTCTTGATGAAGCCTACCACAGCGGTAGCTCATAAGGGTGGCAAGCGTGTAGAAACGGGCTCGATGGACTATGAAACGATTGCTCGCTGGATTGCTGCTGGTGCTCCTGGGCCGAGAGAGGATGACCCGACGCTGGTTGGGTTGAGTATTTCTCCTGAAGAAAGTTCTGCTAGTCCGGGAGACGCGCAGACCTTGAAAGTGAAGGCGACCTATAGTGACGGGAAGATTCGGGATGTGACGCCTTGGGCGAAATTCACGTCTACCGATGAGACCGTGGCGAGTGTGGATGCGCAGGGGAAGGTGGAGTTGATTGGTCATGGTGAGGGGGCTATCAATGCGTGGTTTTCCTCACAGATTGTCACTGCGAAGATCACGGCACCGTTTCCCAACGAGGTGTCCGCAGAAACCTATGCGGAGTCCACGCGCCACAATTTCATTGACACGCATGTCTTGGCCAAGTTGCAGCGGCTGCGACTCGCGCCATCGCCGCGTGCGGATGACGCGACGTTGATTCGGCGGGCTCACCTAGATACCTTGGGGATCTTGCCCACGCCGGAGGAGGTGCGCGACTACTTGGCGGAGACTGCACCTGACAAGTATGTTAAACTGATCGATCGTTTGCTCAATCGGCCTGAGTTTGTCGACTACTGGACCTACAAGTGGGCGGATGTCTTTCTCGTGAATGGCGGTAAGTTGCGACCGGCTGCGGTGGAGTCTTATTACAAGTGGTTGCGAGTAAACGTGGCGAAGAACACGCCTTGGGACGAGATGGCCACGCAGTTGGTCACGGCGACGGGCTCATCCACGAAAGAAGGGGCGACGAACTTCTTTGCCGTGCACCAGGATCCTGAGTCGATGGCTGAGAATGTGAGCCAAGCTTTCCTCTCGTTGTCTATCGGTTGTGCCAAGTGTCACAATCACCCGCTGGAGAAATGGACAAATGATCAGTACTACGCTTTCGCAAATCTCTTTTCTCGCGTGCGTGCCAAGGGATGGGGAGGGGACTCTCGTAGTGGCGATGGGGAACGTATCGTCTATGTTTCGAGTCGCGGTGACTTGATCCAGCCACGCACGGGTAAGCCGCAGCCTCCTGCGCCTCTGGATGCCCCGGCTATCGCGCTGGATGACCCGCGCGATCGTCGCGAAGTCCTAGCCGAGTGGTTGACGGCACCTGAGAATCCCTATTTCACACCAGCCATTGTCAATCGTGTGTGGGCAAACTTTATGGGGCTGGGCTTGGTGGAATCGATTGATGATCTTCGAGCGTCGAATCCGCCCAGCAATGAGGCGTTGCTAGAGGCATTGTCAGCATTTACGATCCAGAGTGATTATGACCTACGCCAACTGATGAGGCTCATTCTCACATCGGCTGCCTACCAACGCAGTGGCAAGGTGCTTCTTGAGAATGTAGGGGATACCAAATTCTATGCGCGTCACTATCCACGGCGGCTCATGGCGGAGGTGTTGCAGGACGCCATTGCTGATGTGACGGACATGCGGGATCGCTTCACTGAGGTCTTGCTCAATGATGGCTCGACGCAGAAGACCACTTTCTATGAAGAAGGCACGCGCGCTCTGCAGCTCTACGATTCAGCGGTGAAATCCTACTTCCTCAAGACCTTCGGTCGGAATCAGCGTGAGATCACTTGTGAATGCGAGCGCTCAAATCAGCCGAGTTTGGTCCAGGTTCTTCACTTGTCTAACGGAAGCACGGTGAACGATAAGCTCTCGGCCAAAGCAAGCCGCGTGAGTCGATTGATCGCGAATGAAGGTTCGCTTTCGGACCTTGTGTCGGAGGCCTTCTTCGTTTGCCTCAGTCGATCGCCCACTCAGAAGGAAACGAATGCTTACACTGAGATGCTAGGTGCGCTCCCTGAAGACGAATTCCGCGTGGGTATTGAAGATCTCTTCTGGGCTCTTCTCACGAGTCGTGAGTTTCTCTTCCAACATTAATTCAATCTGTTCATGAAGATTCCTATCATTCTTGCCGTCACGCTAAGCTCGGCGATGGCTGCCATCGATTATGATGCAGAAATCGCTCCGATCTTTCGTAGTTACTGTGCAGGCTGTCACAGTGACCGAGAGATGGAAGGCGAGTTCTCTCTCGAGTACTATGCTAGTCTTCGCGAAGGCGGTGACAAAGGCGATCCGATCAAGCCCGGCGATGCCGAGAGCTCGCGGCTCATTCGTGTCATCGAGGGGCATGCCAAGCCGAAGATGCCGCCTAAGGACGAACCACAGGTGCCTTTAGTTGAGTTGGCGACGCTGAAGACGTGGGTTTCTGAAGGCGCAATAGGGCCAAGCGAGGATCAGTCACTCTTCAGCCATCTTGTAGTGCCAAGCATTCCTGCTAGTGATGCGCCTGCACCGATCACGGCGCTCGCCTATGCTCCAGATGGGAGTAGATACGCGCGAGGCTACTTTGGGAAAATTGAGATCTTTGCTAGCAATGCCGATGCGCCGGTGCTCACGCTGACCGAGCTTCCTGGTAAGATCAATGCTCTTCAATTCTCTCCCGACGGGACGACGCTACTGCTAGCGACAGGTATCACGGGACTGAAAGGAGTGGCGCAGCTGTACGAAGTGGCGACGGGCGATCCTGTGATGGAATTTGGTGAGCATTCAGATATCCTCTATGATGCTGAATTTTCTCCTGACGGAAGCACGATTGCTACTGCTGGTTACGATCATGTTATCCATCTTTGGGATGTGCAGTCGGGCAAGCGTTTGCGTAGTCTTCGCGCCCATCAAGGCGCTGTCTTTGACTTGGCCTTCCATCCTAACGGAGAGACGTTGGCCTCGGCGAGTGCGGATGAAACTGTGAAGCTGTGGCGAGTCGCTGACGGCGTGCGTCTGGATACCTTAAGTCAGCCGCAAGGGGAACTTGTCAGTGTGCGCTTCACCAATGATGGCGAACAGATTGTCGCTGCGGGCGCGGACAAGCGACTCCACCTGTGGCAGTTTGTTTCTCAGAATGCGCCAGGGATCAATCCGGTGATCCACTCGCGGTTTGCTCATGACGCGGGCATTACGGCTCTCCTGTGCATGCCGAATGGTAAACATCTCGTTTCTGCTGCGGCGGATCGCACGTTGAAGGTTTGGTCTCTTCCTGATCTCATTGAATTGCGTGCCGAAGAACCGCTGCCAGATACGGTGGCCGGTTTGGTTGCGGTGCCTCACAAGGCTGCCTTCGTCGCGGCTCGGATGGATGGAGAGATGCAGGCCTTTGCGTTGGTTGTCGGCTCAGAAACGACTTCGAACGAGATTTCTCAGGCTATTGGTAAGCTGGTTGTGACGCATGGATCGGCTAGAGAGATTCAGAAGCGCCAGGAGCAAGAGCCTAACAACATCGTGACTGAGGTTGAGACGTTTGCGTTGCCGGTCGAGATTGCTGGGCATGTCCAATCGCCTGGCGACGTCGACTACTTCCGTTTCTCGGCACGGGCGGGACAGTCCGTGCTGCTTGCGGTGAATGCGGCGCGTTCTGAGTCCATGTTAGATTCCAAGATTGCTGTGCTCGATCTTGAAGGACGTCCAATTGAACAGACGCGGCTTCAAGCCACGCGTGATTCGTGGTTCACCTTTCGTGGCAAGAGCTCGGATGATTCGGGTGATTTCCGTGTACACAACTGGGCTGAAATGGAGCTGAATGAGTATTTGTATGCGAACGGCGAGGTTTCGCGGTTATGGCTCTACCCGCGTGGTCCCGACTCCGGCTTCAAGGTCTATCCGGGCGGTGGCAAACGTCACAGCTACTTCTTCTCCACCGCCTTATCTCATCCCTTGGGTGCTCCATGCTACATCGTAGAGCCGTTAGCTCTAGGTGAATCCGTTGTTCCTAACGGGTTGCCAGTCTACACGCTTTATTGGGAGAATGATGACGATCCGCTGAGGCGTTGGGGCTCAGACTCGCAGCTCTGGTTTGAGGTGCCTGAAGACGGGGATTACTTGGTCCGGGTGAGCGACGTGCGCGGTTTTGGCGGCGAGAAAGACTACCATTACACGCTGACGTTGCGTGATCGTCAGCCTGATTTTGCGGTCATGGTGAGCGGTAAGGATGCCAAAGTGAATCCTGGAAGTGGTCGTGAAGTTCGCTTTACTGTGGAACGTCATGAAGGCTTCGATGGGGCCATTGGCATCAATTTCGAGAATTTACCGGAGGGCTACTCCATGACCTCACCCCTGACGATTGAGGCGGAGCAGCATGAAGCCATTGGGGTTCTGTGGGCCGATGCAGATGCAGGCGACCCGGATGACGCGGCTGACAAAGCGGTCAAGATTACCGCTACTGCGAGCCTTGGAGATAAAGTGTTTACCAAGGATCTCGGGGGCTTGGGTAATATCGAGTTGAGCCGTGTGGCCAAGGTGACGGTTCAGATCTTGCCTAACAACTCTAGCGATGTTGCAATGGAAACTGGCAAACCGTTGGAGCTGACGATTCGACCTGGAGAGACCATTTCCGCACGCGTGCTGGCGACGCGGCATGACTTCACGGGGCGAATCGAGTTTGGCAATGAAGACTCAGGACGCAATCTGCCTCATGGGCTCTACGTGGATAACATTGGCCTCAATGGGCTTCTGATTGTCGAGGGGCAAACGGAGCGCGACTTCTTCATTACCGCTGCGCCTTGGGTCCCAGCTGGCGAGCGTCTCTTCCACCTTCGGACAAAGGCCGATCAGGGGCAGGCTTCGCGGCCTGCGTTGATCCGTGTGCTGGGCAAGAGTGACGCTCAATAGTCGCATCCTTGGTAGATGGCGTTACAATGGACAATGCTGGATTCATCCTGGCTTCGTCTCGTAGGCATTCTGTTCACAGCTGTAGTTCTTCTTCCGCTGTTGTGGTGTTTCTTTGTCTGGCTCCTTTCAAGATTTTCGGGGTGGGGTGGACTCGCGCGGAAGTATGAGTCGAATCGGCGCTTTGAGGGCGATATTCGTCGTTGGCAGAGCGCCCGTATTGGAGGCGTGAACTACAACCATGTCCTCACACTGACGCAGATGGAGGCTGGCTTGGGGATCACGCCGATGCCGTTGTTTAGCGCGGGACACGTGCCGCTCTTGATTCCGTGGAAGGCTATCTCGTACGAAGGGCGGAAGCGGGTCTTCTTTATGACGGTGGATGTGTCTCAGCTAGGAGAAACGCA
The DNA here is from genome assembly GCA_938082635.1 of uncultured Verrucomicrobiales bacterium. Lineage (GTDB taxonomy): Bacteria > Verrucomicrobiota > Verrucomicrobiia > Verrucomicrobiales > DEV007 > JAACDM01. Next base: position 18,282 of record CALLLI010000425.1, on the reverse strand, counting down.
TCCTGTGAGTTTCAAGGTTGCTCTGGGGGCGATTGACCTTGAGCGCCTTCAGCCTTCGGAAAAGGAACCGTCGCATTGAGGATCTCCATTTTCCAATCTTCCAACTTGGGTTGGAGGGTGAGAATGACGCAGGTGTCGAAATCGTAGTCTGCGGTTAGGCCGTAGATACTATCGGGACTGACATTGAGCGTGTAAACGGAGCCGTCCGTGAGCGAGCGTTTGGCGTCGGTGCTTAGGGCTGCTTCGAGTTCGGCGACGTTGGCATCTGTGAGGGACTCAACATCTTGCTTCTGCCAATGCTCGAAGATGCCTTTGCTCGCGAGGAGGCGAGACATCATGGGGTTGCGGCCGCGGTTGTGTTGGTGCGCGCGGAAGATGGCCTGCACGCGTGGGCCTTCTGGTCCGGCTGACACGTAGTCTAGAAACTGGCGTGTCCCAAGCTGGCCCCAGGTCCAGCCTGGGCGAGAATCGTCCCATCGCAGAGCTGGCTCATGTGCTTGGAGCGTGTAGTCAGTCCACAAGAAGCCAAGATGATTCGGCGACGTCGGGCTCCGAGGAATAAAGTTTTGATAGAGTAGCTTTAGGAACCGTGCACTGACGTTATCTACTTCATCGATCAATCCTGGGTGCGCTCTTAGGTAATCTGCCCGATTGAGTTTACTAATAAGCTCGTAGCGTTTCTCGGCGGGGGACCCGAGCAAGTTCTTCACACTGTAGCCCGGTTCGATGCCCCCATGGTTGCATTGCACATAGGTGTTCTCGCAACCCAGATAGAGGACGACGGGCATGAAGGAATAGATCCGAGTCACTTTCCTCTGATTGAAGGCTGGGCCATACTTGTACTTTCCTTCGTGAAGGAACCCATACTTCGCGACCATCTTGATATCTTCGTGGTTGCCCCGCACGAGCCAGACGTTGTCCGGGTTCATGAGCTTCAAGCGCATCAACGTGTAGATGACCTCGACGCCGTACATGCCACGATCGGTGTAGTCTCCGAGGAAGAGCATGTGCGCGTTCGGCTTGATGATCTTGAAGTCCTTGAGGTAGCCGCGGTCTTCGAGAGCTTTGAGCGAATGGAGGAACGAGCGGACATCGCCGTGAAGATCCCCATGCAGGATCACTTCGGATCCGGGAGGGAGTTGGAGACGTTGAGCGAACGGTTGGAAGGGGGTTTCGAAGCTCGGTATCTTTGACGGGTGAAAGAAAGTCTCTTTGTCCGGAAATCGACCTAACCAGTGGTCTTCTTTGGCGAGTGGGCCTGTGCGGCAACGTTCATTGAAAAGGTCTAACAACGTCCCGAGCAGTGAAAACGTCTTGAGCGGAAGCACGTCACGCGGGGGATAGGGGAGCTCCAGCTTTCGGTTCGTAGGAAGATCATCGCAGGCCGCAAACCAGGTGTCGAAAGATGTGGTGAGATCGGATGGCTTCTCCTCAGCCAACGCAACCCAGACGCCAATCGAGGCGAGAATCAAGGTAGCAGCTCGTGGCCAGCGATAGAGTGAGTGTGAGGCGTTCATGACTTGGGTGGGTCTTCGTCGATGACCTTAGCCTCGATCACACGCTCTTGCACTTGGCCTTGTGGTGGCGTTTTACCAGTTGCTCCAGGCGACATGCCAACAATTTGAATTCTTCCCTTTAGTGCGGCTGCCAATCGACCTCGCACCGCTGCGCGGACGGGTGGAACGAGAAGTAGAAATCCCGCGATGTCTGTTAGAAATCCTGGAGTGAGGAGCACGGCTCCTGCGATGATGATCATCAGGCCGTCCATCACTTCTGCGTGGGGAAGACGTCCTTCCCGCTGAGCCAGCTGAAAGCGTTGTAATGTGTGGCGACCTTGAGAGCGTGTGAGGGAAGCTCCTAGGATAGCCGTGACAACGATGATACCAAGCGTAGGAGCGAAGCCGATCTTTGCCCCGACCTTCAGAAGAAGCACGAGCTCAATGAAGGGAACGGTGATAAAGAGAATTAGGAGGCGGCCAAACATAATCTCTCTCGATAGTCCATGCTTCCATCCTCAGATGCAAACCAAACTCGGAGTTCTCTTGGTTGATGACTCTCTGAGCTCTGTGGGCTGGTGTTAGGCGATGAGTTCCCGAATCACTTGCCCGCCGAATTGCGAGAGCTGCTTATGACGACCTGCGTGGTAGTAGGTGAGCTGGTTGTCATCTAGCCCAAGAAGACGAAGTAGGGTGACGTGCACATCGCGGATGTGGTGGACACAGTCCACGGCCTCGGCCCCTATTTCGTCTGTGGCGCCGATGGTGTGTCCAGCTTTGCTACCTCCTCCAGCGAACCACATGGCCATGGCTTTGGCATTGTGATCGCGGCCGTAGGATTTGCCGCCTCGCATGCCGTTGTCGGGAGTACGGCCAAACTCGCCGCACCACACCACTAAGGTGTCATCTAATAAACCTCGATCCTTGAGATCTTTGAGCAGGGCGGCGATTGGTTTGTCCACAGCACGGATGAGTGAGCCATGGGCTCTCTCGATGTAATCGTGACTATCCCAGTTGCCTGCGTAGGCTTGGACAAAGCGCACGCCTTGCTCGATGAGGCGACGTGCTAACAAGCACTTGCGACCAAAGGCGTCTGTCTTCGTGGAGCCCACGCCGTAGTCTTCTAGCGTGGCTTTAGATTCGCCTTTAAGGTCAATTACACCAGGCACTTCCATTTGCATACGATAGGCGAGTTCGTAAGAGGCCATTCTCGCTTCAAGTTCACTGCGTTCTGGTCGTGCTTTTAGGTGTTCTTGATTCAGATTGGCTAACAGATCTAAATTGCTTCGTTGTCGGGATCTTGTGACTCCCTTCGGGGGGTGAAGGTCAAGGATGGGGCTTCCTTCGGGTCGCAGGGGCGTGCCCTGGAAGTCTGCAGGGAGGTAGCCATTGGACCAATTGCCTGCGCCGCCCTGTGGATAGCTGGACCGGGGCAAGACGACAAAGCTAGGAAGATTCTGGTTGAGCGAGCCGAGTCCATACGTGACCCAGGCTCCCATGGCCGGGTCACCACCGAAACGGTTCCCGGTGTTGACCTGGAAACAGGCCGTAGGGTGATTCACCGACTCGACCTGAGCCCCGCGATAAAAGCAGATGTCGTCGACGTGGTGCTGGAGGTGAGTCCATTCAGATGAAATGTCGGCTCCGCATTTCCCTGCCTTGATGAAGTCGAACGGGCTCCTGACAAAGTAGCGCGTGCCAGAGGACATTGCGCTTTCCGTCTCGCCGCCGCGTGAGAATTCTTGCAGATGGCGTCTGTCTAGCTCGGGCTTCGGGTCGAAGGTGTCAATGTGAGATGGGCCGCCTTCCATCATGAGAAAGATGCACCGTTTGGCTCGACCAGGGAGATGGGCGTTCGGTTGTGCCCCTTGCAGCATGGATGACAATGCGACGAATCCGAGACCAGCACCGAGTCCGTAGAGGAAGTCGCGGCGATTTGGCGTGGCCATTAGATGAGAGGATACTTGCAACATGGTGGATCAATCTAGGTAAGCGAACTCGTTGGAATTGAAGAGCACGAGGCAGACCTGGGCCAGGCCACGCGTGCGCGCATCGACATCGCTCGGTTGCAGATCTGGTTGGTAGTGGTCGTAGGTCGGCATGAACTCAACGAAGTCGTAGGGCTCGCCTGTCTTCTCTGCCATCACCGTGCGTTCTAGGTGGTTTGGGTAGGATTTCTGCTCGTGAACGCGATCGGTTTCTTCTTCAGTGGCAACCTTCCAATGCTCAAGGCAGGCTTGCTGCTCTTGGTTGCTCGCCTGGCGTCCTAGCGTAAGTGCGAAGGCGTGCTGAATCATAGCGTCGTCTGCTCCTTCTGCATTCATTAGTCGTGAAGCGAGTGCTAGTGATCGATCGTGAACTTCTTCGGCATTGAGTAGCGTGAGGGCTTGCGGGGCGACGGTCGACGTCTCACGGCGTTCGCAGGAATCATCGGCGCCGGGCTGATTGAAGCTTTCTAAGAAGGGATCGCGAAGACCGCGTAGTCTCTCGGCGTAGATGCTACGACGATTGCGCTGGGCGGGAAGGGGATCTGGCTCATAGACCGAAGCCGTGCCTCCCATGATCTGCCGAGGCTGAAAGGCGACTTCTATATTTACATCAGGGCGAGCGGGGAGGCCGCCTACTTGGGGATTCATTTCTCCGCTGGCGGCTAACATGGCATCACGAAGTTCTTCTGCCGAGAGGCGCCGTGCGAGAAACGTCGAGTAGAGCTGTTGCTTTGGATCCTTGGCTTGCTGCTCTGTGGGCTGAGGGTGGCGTGAACTACGTCGGTAAGCTTTGGAGCTAACAATGAGTGCATTGAGCTTCTTCACGGACCAGTCATGATCCATGAACCATTGTGCTAGGTGATCGAGGAGTGCGGGATGCGTTGGGCGTTCACCGGTGCTGCCGAAGTTGCTTGGGTTACCTGCCAGCCCCTGACCAAAGTGCCAGGACCAGACGCGATTGACCATGACGCGGGCGGTCAGGGGATTCTTCCGGTCAGTGATCCACTCAGAGAGGGCTAAGCGTCGCTTGCCTTGGCCTTGAGGGAAGGTCTTTGCGGGCATCTTGCCAAGTGCTTCCACGGCACTTAGGGCTCCGGGCGTGACAGGATCTGAAGCAGCGTAAACGCTTCCTCCTGTGAGAATGGCATCGGACTCTATCATGCCCTTGCCCCACGGCTTTGCTGGCATTTCGAGATGGCCATTGATGTTTCCGCGGGTGATCGTCTTGCCAGTATACACGGAGAAGGCGACTGGCTGGCTGCGCGCAAGTTCCAAACGATGGCGCATGATATTCTTGTTCATTCGGCCGAGAGAGGCTTCATCGCCAGGTGCCAGGCCATTGTCGCCGACTTTCGCTGCTCCAGATTCTTGCTTCCTTGCGTGCTTTACCTTCTTCTCAAGTGCCGCATGCTGGTTCTGATAGGCTTTCATCTTGGCCTTCACCCACTTGTCGGATGTGTCGAAGCTGGCCTGATTCTCTTGTTCTACAAAGGCGGTTTCTCGCTCTGCAAACTGGGTCGTCGAGAACACGGCCATCATCCGATAGTAGTCGCGTGTGGGGACGGGATCGAATTTGTGGTCGTGGCACTTTGCGCACTGCAAGGCATGCCCAAGAAAGGTTTGCCCGACCGAGTCGGTCACATCATCCAGCCAGAGCTGTCGTGTTTCCTTGAAGACGCTCATGCTCGTCTGTTCCCAAGGACCCATGCGAAGGAAGCCTGTGGCGATGAGGTGTTCCGGATCGGTTGTGTCTAACTCATCGCCCGCGATTTGTTCCCTGACAAAGTCGTCATAGGGCTTGTCTTGATTGAATGCGCGAATGACATAGTCACGATACCGCCAAGCGTTTGGACGGGCGTAGTCGTTGGCGAAGCCACCTGAGTCTGCGTAGCGGGTTACGTCTAGCCAAAGACGGGTGAAGTGTTCGCCATACTGCGGTGTGGCCATGAGTTCGCTCGCGTAAGTGCTCACGGCAGCAGCTTTGTCGTCGGCATAGGCGACTACAAATTGTTCGACGGCTTCAGGACGTGGAAGCAATCCCGTCATGCCGAAGCAAATTCGCCGCACCAGCTCTCTAGCATTGGCTGGTGGAGCTGGGGTGAGTGTTGCTTCCTTGAGTTTTTGATCAATGAACCAGTCGACGGGGTGAGAACCCTCCGGTGCCGTCTTATTTTTTAGCGGGTGGTAAGCCCATAGCGACTTAGGATCGTAGCGGCGTTGCTGCCAATCGTCAGACAAGGCTTTGGTGGTGGCTACCTTGATGCCCTCTGCGTAGGTCTCTTGGATGGCCGCCACTCGGGCATCATCAGGCCATGGGGCATCCGCATTGATCCAATCTCGAATCCAGCTCTGCTGCTCTCTCGTGAGTTTGTCAGCCTCCTTTGGAGGCATTTCATAGTCCTCCTCTGTGCGCGTCGTCGTGAGGTAGAGATAGCTAGCCTCGCCGTTTCCTAGCATGACGACCTGAGTGCCAAAGTTCTCGCCGCCTTTCAGCATGGAGGCGCGGGTCCGCATATCGAATGCACCCTTTAGTTTATCCGGTTCGTCACCGTGACAGGCGAGGCACTTGGCGGCGAAGACGGGTTTTACCTTCAACGCGAAAAGTTTCTCCGCCTCTGAGGCATTCTCCGCAGCGAAGGTTTGCGAAAGTAGTGATAGGAGGATGAACGTGATTCGGGTCATTTCCCAAGAGCTGAGGCTAGCTGATCGTCAAAGCCTTTATGTTGATCAGACGCATAGTGCAAGCCGGTATAGCCGACGGCTACTGCGCCAACGACATTGGCTTCAAGATCATCGATGAAGATAGCTTCCTGCGGCAGAAAGCCATGTTTCCGGGCGGCGAGCTCGTAGATCGTTGGATCTGGCTTGAGAACTTGCGCTTCGAACGACGTGGTGCCCGATCGGAAATGATGCAACAGTGGATCGTGAGCTAACAAATACTCTAAATGCCACGGGTTGGTGTCAGAAAGGTAGTAGAGGGCATACTGATCCGCATAGCGTTCTATCACTGTCCGCATGAGAGCATTCGGCTGGAAGCCCAGATTGTAGACTCGCTTTAGATCATCCGCGCTGCCGCTGAACTTGAGTTCTTCCATGCAGTGCTCGGCGAAAGCTTGCTCATCCAGTTTGCCGATGCAGAACGGAGGTGACCACTTGACAAGGACTTCACGAATAGCCTCTGGCCCCAGATTGGTGAACCGTGTGCTCTCGGTTGCCATGCCATCAAAGCTGAAATGGCTGAGGACGTTTCCGATGTCGAAGACGAGAGTGGTGATTTGGCTCATGACTAGGCCTAAGATCCGTGAGTGTGCGGACCTTTGTCAATCTCGGAAGCTCAGAGGCTGGCGGTGACGATCATGTCGGCAGCTGCTGGGCTGCAGGCAATGGGCGTGTCGTGCTGGATGGCGAGCCTGATCAGCGCCAGAAGATCGACATCGGATGAGCTTGGGCCATGGGAATCGGCAAAGAAGATGACCGCATCGAGTTCTCCTGTGGCAACAAGGGCTCCTAGCTGCTGATCGCCGCCGTGCGAGCCCCGCTGCAAACGATGAATCGAGAGTTCTGGTTCTGCCTGTCCTAGCAGAGTGCCTGTGCTTCCCGTGCAGACAATCCGATGACGTTGAAGAGTCTTGGAATGCCGCTGGACCCAGGCCTTGAGATGAGACTTACGATTGTTGTGAGCGACGAGGGCGATACGTTTGGGGGCTGATGAGCGTTGGCGAGCGCGCCCTGTCATTGCCATGATGGCTTGGACTTGAGCGATGAGGCCGTCAGAGGATGCCGGAAACACTTCGTCGAGGGCGGCCGTTCCCACGGTGAATCCCGATGCGCCTGCTTCTGCTGCGGCGACGATGCGTTCTTCCTGATCAATGCTGCCTGCCATGATGACAGGTTTGTCAGTGGCTTGGCAGACAGCCTTCATGAGTGCAGGCACATCACCAGCAAAGCGATAGGCTAACAGATCCACTCCGTGCACCGTCTCGAGATCTGTCAGGCGCTTGGCGCTTTCTGCGATCTCTTCCATCGTGCCCGCGAGAACACTTGGGTGCCCGACGATATCGCCGGGAAAGGGGTAGTAGCGGATGGGATGATGTCGTAGCAAAGGGGCGACCTTGACTGCCCGTGTTCCGCCAAGTAGGCAGTCTACTTCGAGATCAATGGCCGCCTTAGCTGAGCGAAGTTCACTTTCTTCATCGAGGCTGACGACTTCCAAATAGGCTCGGCCACCCGCTGCTCGAATGTCGCTCGCGAGTTCTTTGAGTTCGTTGAAAGGCAATCCAACATCTTTGAACCCGATGTGGCGTGCGCCTCCGGCCAAGACGTCGTCTAGCCTGGCACGTGCGTCTGCGACGGTGCGGTCATTTGCCGTTAGCATGAAGATGAAATCGAACGCCATGGTAGAGAGGCACGATTAGATCGATTTCATTTCGTTAGGCAAGAGTTACTTCTAACGCATCTCAGGAGGCACGGCGTCGACGAGCTTCTTGATGTCGTCTGCTTGCTCGCGTTTGGCGATGAGGATGGCGTCGCTTGTCTGAACGATGATGAGGTCATCGACACCTAGCAGAGCGACTCTTGAGCCTTCCTTAGAATAGACAATGTTGTTATTTGCGTCGATCTGAGTGACTTCGCAGTTCGTGCGGTTGTCATTGTCATTCGCTTTGAGATACTTTGCGACGGAGATCCAGCTTCCGACGTCGTCCCAGTCAAAGGTCGCTTCGAGATTGAGCACGCGTTGGGCCTTCTCCATGAGCGCGAAGTCGATCGAGATCTTTGGCAGGGTGCCGAACTTTTCTGACAAGAGAGCCGGGAGGTCTTCACATTGAGCGACCTCTTCGATGAAGACACCGAGTTCAGGAACGTGCTTCTGAAGCTCTGATAGGACGGTGTCCACGGACCAGATGAACATGCCGGCATTCCAGCTGAAGCTGCCTTCGTCCAAGAACGCTTGGGCTTGCTCGGGATTGGGTTTCTCGCGGAAGCGCTCGACTTTATAGACGGGCATGTCACAGGAGACCCCGGGAAGATCGGCTAGGCCTGCACGCTCGATGTAGCCGTAGCTTGAGCAAGGCCAGGTCGGCTTGATACCGATGGTGACGAGAGCTTCTGAGCCTTTCGCAGCAGCACAGGCATTGCGCATGACGGCGTGGAAACCCGCTTCGTCGGTGATTAGCTGATCCGCTGGTAGGACCATCATGACACCTTTCGGATTACGCTTGGCGACCCAGCCGACAGCTAGGGCGATGGCGGGAGCGGTGTCGCGTTTGGCCGGTTCGGCGACGATATTCTCAGCCGGGAAATTCTTCAGAGTCTCGCGGACGCCCGCCTCTTGATCGACGTTTGTGAGGATGAGGATGTTCTCTTTGGGAACGAGCCCCTCTAAGCGATTGACCGTCTTCTCAAGGAGCGTGTCGTCGTCAAAGAAGTTGAGAAGCTGCTTTGGGCGGGCATTTCGGCTGACAGGCCAGAAACGAGTGCCGCTTCCACCGGCGAGGATCAGAGCAAAGGGAGCGTCTTTGGACATATCCCAGAAGCTTCCTGGAAATTATGATGATATCAAGAGGAGTTGGTATCCTTAACTGTCAGGAGGCCCTCGCGAGAGATTCTTGGCAGGAGCTGGGCTATCTCGGAGGCTGAGACGCCGTCGAGCCCCTCGCGATAGATGGGCCCGTAGAATTTCGAGCCGTCCTGTTTCGTGCGAACGATGATGCGAAGAACCGCGAGGCCAAAGAGATGCCCGGTATTCCGGATTGTGACGTATTTCACGTCGTCTTTGTTGAACGCGCGCTTCACCGCCCCGCCGGGGACCTTGAGAAGCAGCAGTTCTTTGTCGGTTACCTCAAGTTGGTAACTACGTGGGCGATGCATAAAGGCTAGAATGATGCCTAAGCATCCGCAGGCGATAAGGAGCACGTGAAAGCTGTGCGCCGGCGTCTTTCCATAGGTGAACATGCCGAGTACGTAGAACATCCCTAAGCTCAGAAAGACGGCGAGCCAGCGCCACCAGTAGCAAGTGCCATCGGAGTAGACTTGAACGGTGTTCGATTTCATGGGTGCGATAAGTATGCCTGGAGGATGGCGGGCCGTCAACGTGAGGCGATGCCCAGCTAGTGATTCAACGCATTCTTGCTAACGCAGCCGTCATTTGCCTGGCTGACAGTCGCGGCGAAGTCTGCTAGGTAGGTCCGGAGGTATTTAGGCATCTCAAAGCAATGCTTCTCGCGGCGGGTCGCTAGAGTCTTGTCATCCACATGCATTCGGACTTCGCCCTCCAGTAGGTCGAAGGAAATGGTGTCGCCGTCCTCGACCAAGCCGATGGGACCTCCCACGGCGGCTTCGGGGGCGCAATGAACACCGATGGCTCCATGGGAAACTCCAGAGACTCGGGTATCGGAAATGAGGGCCACTTGGCCATCGAGCTCGGGCACTGAAAGGATGGATGTGGCGATGAGCACTTCAGGCATGCCACTTGCGACGGGGCCAAGGTTGCGCAAGACGACGACGGTGCCCGGCTTGATCCGCTTCTCTTGCACGGCGGTAACGATGTCGTTCGAATTGTCAAAGCAGATGGCGGGGCCTTCGAAGGTGGGTTTGGCCATGCTCGAGACTTTGAAGACCATGCCATCGGGAGCGAGATTGCCGAAGCAAATCTGCATGTCGGCATAGTCCTTGAATGGCTTGTCTAACGGAGCGATTAATATCTGGCCCTTCTCGACCTTGGGTTGCCCAGCGAGATTCTCAGTCAATGTCTTTCCGGTCACGGTGAGGCAACTGCCATCGAGTAGGCCCCCTTCTAGCAAATGAGCGAGCAAGAGCTGCGTGCCACCCAGGCGATGAAGATCGATCATGGTTTGTGACCCACGCGGTGCGAAGTTGCACAGAACCGGCGTGCGACGGAGGATTGGTTGAATGTCTGCTAGGGTGAAATCGACCTTCGCTTCGCGAGCGAGCCCGAGCAGATGAAGAATGCCATTGGTAGATCCTCCGATCGCGGCGATGGTCGCGACGGCATTGGTGAACGCGGCTTTTGTCAGGATGTCGCGAGGGCGAATGCCTTTCTCTAGCAAATGACGGACAGCCTTACCGATGTCACCGCATTCATCGCGCTTGTCATCGCCTACCGCTGGATTTGAGGAACTGCTAGGGAGCATGAGGCCGATGGCTTCCATGGCGATGCCCCAAGTATTGAAGGAGGCGGCAATGCCACAGCCTCCAGGGCCGGGACAAGCGTGGCGAATGATCTCGTCTGCTTCCGCTTCGTCCATGTTGCCCATTGAAACGGCGGCCTGGGCGTCGTAGGGATCGAGAATGGTGATGGGCTTCCCCTTGTGGCAACCGGGAGCAATGCTGCCGCCGCTGACGATGAGCCCAGGGTAGTTTAAGCGTGCGAGGGCGATTGCGAAGCCAGGGCCGTTCTTATCGCAATGGTGCAGACCGACCAGGGCGTCGTAGCAATGCGCACTCGTGACCATCTCCGCGCCATTGGCAATGACATTTCGTGAGGGGAGGGAAGCATTCCCGCCTTCGAGTCCCTGGGTGAGATTGTCACTCACTCCAGGAACGCCGAACGGAAAGCCAATGAGTCCTGCTTCGTTACAGCCGTCTTTGATCGCGGACCCGAGTTCATAGGCATGCACGTTGCAGAGGTTGCCTTCGACTAGCGGAATGCCAATGCCTATCTGAGGTTTGTCGAAATCTTCATCTGTGAACCCGAGTCCCCAGTAGAAGGATCGGAGGCCTTTCTGCCAACCACGAGTGAGTTGTTTGCTATTCCAATTGGGCGTCTCTGGCATGGCTCCTCTATGCCTAGCCCCGTGGTTGCTGTCAATCGTCCGAGCGCTCCTCTTCGCGCCGGCGCTTTCTGGCTAACAGCCGTTCCGTAGTGGAGAGGTTGCTTTCATCAGTCGGCGTCGGCTCTGGCGCTTGAGTTGGTGCTGCTTTCTTGGCGTTGGGCTTCACCACCGCTTTGCGGATGGGCTCGCGAGGCGTTTCTGGAACGACGGCTTGCAGCTTGCGCTTGAGAAGAGCGCTCATTGTCTTCCCTGAGGATTCCTCAGCTTTCTTGCGGCTGAACCAGCCCTTCATCACACTGAAGTCTAACTGAACACGACGTAGCCCCACATCGAGAGGCACGAGGCAGGCGAGCAGGATTAGAAACCAGTCGATCACGGAGCGAGACGACTCTTTGGTCACCCGTTCGAAGTCGAAGAGGTCTGTTTCTCTTCCCGTGAGCACGCGTCCACCGGTTCGCTCCGCGATGTCTTTCAGTGCTTTCGCATTCGAGTGTAGCTGCAGGTATTCTGGGGAATAGGCCACAGGTAGGCTCGCGGTGGCCTTGTCTGAACGCCCGGCTCCGACTCCTGCGGCGAACACTTGATAGCGGCCTGTGCCCCAGAGAGGAAACGTCGCGCGATAGCGACGCGGCGCCACTTGGCTGAGTGTGATGGTTTCCTCGCGGTCATCGGGGCCCACGACGCGTGCTTGCACTTCCATGAAGGACGCATCGGCATGATGATCTTCCACAGAAATGACGCCTTGGTTTCCAGACGCAGCTACTTGAAGGTGGAGATCGCTTTCTTCTTCGCTGCGTGAAATCTCTGTTAGAAGTTGGCTGACAAAGGCGCGATATTTGTCCCAGCGAACCCAATTGGCACCCCAGTTCGGTGAGAGGTCAGAAGTGAATGCCGCAGCGGAACCCGTGCCAAAGCGCCAGGTTGAGAGCACGGGATTGATCTCCTCATCTTCAGGCCCCCGGAGAATGGTATGCGAGCGTGGCTTGGCGCTCGTGAGGACGTAGCCTAACAACTCGGGTGCGGCATCGATGCCCTTCAAGATAGGGGAGGGGAATTCGATCCTTGGAGTGAACGTCTCGTTCTGGATCATGCTGCGTTTCAGTGTCTTCGCTTCCTTGATAAAGATGGAGGGCAGCTGATTGGGATCGTTAGGCTCGTAGTAGCGTCCGCCTGTTTCTTCCGCGATCGACTCAAGAATGGCCGTGTCGTTTGCTGTGTGTGGATTGATGCCAATCGTACTGACGGAGATCTTGCCTTCGACGTAGGAACTTACGAGCTGAGGCGTCGGAGGCACGGGATCGCCATCTGAGATGATGATCATGTGCTTCATGGCGGCGTCATTCACTTTGAGTGCGTCGAAGGCGAGTTGCATCGTGGGCGCAAATGTCGGCATGTCTCCTGGCTGAGCCTGATTGATTTTCACGGCCAGATTCTCGTAGTTCTCTACTTTGGTTAGGGGGAAGATCCATTGTTCCTTGCCACCTTCGTAGTCAATGATCCCGACTTCGTCTTCGGAGCCTAACACACGGACGGCTTGCTTCGCGATGCGCTTGCCCCAGGTGTTGCCGCCTTCGAACTCGCAGGTGTGGAGGATGATGACCAGAGCGCCTTTCGGAAGAATCTTCTTCTGCTTGATGTCCATGGACACGGGCAGAGTTTCTTCGATTGGTGTACGATGGTACCCGCCGGGGCCAAAGCTATTCTCGCCACCGACCATGAGGAAGCCCATGCCCTGATTGTAAACGGCGCGTTTCACGGCTTCTAACTGAATGGCGTCGAAGGCGTCAGAGGGCACATTGACAAAGACCACACTATCATAAGGCATCAGGGAAATGGCCGTGCGGGGGAACGCGTAGGCATCTTTGATTTCAATGATGCGGTTGGATTCACGCAGCGCCCTTACCATGGGTTCCCAATCACGTGGATCGCCGTCGGGATTGGTTACAATGAGAGTCTTGCCTTCACCGCGCAGAAAGAGGTCATTCACGGCCACGTTGTTGCCTTCCCAGCCGTCCTCGCCTTCAGGCATAATGAGGCGCGCTGTGTATTCGTAATAGTTGGCCTCGCGCAGGTAGATCGGAAGCGTGATGCGATTCTTACCCGCTTGGAAATCGACTTCATGGCGGAAGATTTCATGGCCATTCTCCTGCACGACCAAGGTGCCGCGCCCTTCATGGATAGCCGTGAGCAGGACGTTGGCTTCATAGCTCTCGCCGACTTTCACGGTGGTCGGTAGATCGATCCGCTCGAGCCAGGCTTCCTTGTCGAGGTTCATTTCTACGGGCAAGACATCCACAGGGATACCGCGTGCGTGAAGCTGGTCTAACGTTGTGGCGACGTCGCCCTCGGTCGACGTGCCATCACTGATAAGGACGATTCTGCCTGGATTCTCTTCAGGAATGACGGCGGCCGCCAAGCTAAGTCCTCTCTCCAAATTGGTCCCGTCTTTGGAAAGCTGCGAATTCACGGCTTCAAAAGGGAACGATTGGCGCGGAGGGAGTTCCACGGCGGCATCGCTTCCGAAGAGAACAAGTCCTACGGAGTCTTCCTCTGACTTGCTGCCGGCCGTTTCCAAGATGTAGCGGATGGCCTCGTCTTGCACCGGACGGCTCATGGAGTCCGAAAGGTCGAGCGCATACATGAGCGCAAGATCGTCATTCTCGCGCACGGCACGAGGTCCCGCCAGTGTCATGAGAAAGAGGCCTAACAAAAGCAACCTCAAGGTGAGTGCGAGTAGGCCACGCACTCTGCCTAAGCCATGGTAACCTTGGTGGTGGAGCCACCAAATCCATGGAGCCAGCCCGACCAGGAAGAAGACCCATCGGTGGGAGAAACGCACTCGCTGCTGAGATTCCAGGACGATCACGGTCGTGAGAAAGGCCACGAGAAACAAGCACAAGGGCACGACACTCCGCCAGGTCACACCGCGCCGCATGGGCGGGATCACCCATGTCCAGAACGGACGAGTCTGGGTTGCGCTAATCAAGGTGATGAAAATCTAGGACAGAATACCTCGCAGAACAATGCAATCTTTGTGGTGTTAGAGTCGCTGGGGCATCCTGCCCGAGCTACGTGTGGCCGCCGACTAATTGGGGGGTGGCGTTTCCTTGAGGCACGAGACTCCTCTCCGATAGATCACGGCGACGACGGAGCATCGCCCTCCGGATTGGACCGCTTCGCTTTGGCATCTAGTTCCTCTAGCTTGAGTCGCACGCTCATTACGTAGGGCATCTCGTCTTTCGTCCAGTGTCCATACGTCGTCGTGACAAACGTGCCATCAGGCAGCACTTCCACGCCAGGGTAGGCGCAATCTTGGGCCTTGTGGTTGTCCATGAGGCGGACTCGATACTGCCCTTCTTGACCACTGACAATGTCTTCATACTTTCCAACCCAGGCGACCCAATCGCCTTTGGTGGCGCTTTCAAGGGTGGTGTCGCGGAAGGAGATGAAGAGGCGTCCGTCGGGAGCGTATTGACCTGTGTGCCGGTCGCCGGTGAGCGAGGCTGGTGTTTCGCGGGGAGCGGACCAGGTCATCCCTTTATCTTCTGAGAACATCACATGGGAATTCTTGCGACGGCTATTCTCACGCAACAACATGGCGAGCTGTTTCCCGTCCGGTGAACGCACGACGCCGGGTTCACAAAGATGCACATCGGTGCTATTCCAGAGAGATTTTGGAGTAGACCAGGTGAGCCCACCATCAGTAGAGTTCGTTTGATAGAGTGTGAATCGCACGGGACTCTCACGTTTGCCGTCCTTCGTAAAGAATCGCCCGTCATCGTGAAAGAGTGCTATGTAATGCCCTGGCGACTTCAGAGAAACGACGGCACCCATGACGACAATGCCGCCCCAGTCGCCGACGGGTTTGAGTGGTGACCACGTGAGGCCGTCATTTTCAGAAACCGAGAGGCGTGCCGGATAGAGTCCCGACCACATGATGAGACGTTTCTTGCCGGTGGCATCGACCACGCGATGAATCGTGGGCACTTCTCTTGAGGTTGACCAATTCTTGGGGACGGGCAAACGCTCGCCCCAGGTAAGGCCAGCGTCCGGGCTGCGTTTCATCACAATGCCGCCCTTGCCGTGGCCTTTCGGATAGACCGTGATCATCGTCTTGTGGTCCTCGAGCAGGACTGTCGTGGGATGTCCCAGATACTGGCCTGCTTCCCGATCGACTAAGACTTGGCGGTGTGTCTCTGTGGCTAGATCCACGAGAGGAATGGAGTAACCCTTTGTTGCTGGCGGGCGCTCGCCGTGGGCGTGACACAGACAAACCATAAGAACCAGTGGCAAACTCGATACTTGCTTCATGTGCAAGCCCTACTCAAGGTGAGGGTGTTCGAGCAATGCCAAACTCTGGATTCGACTGCCATGACCATTCTTAAAACGATTTCTATCCTAACGCTCTCGTCGGCGCTCTCCTATTCCCTCTTCGCTCAAGAGGCGCCCGCGCCCTATGCTGAAGCGATTGAAGCGATCAAGGCGGTGCAGAATGAGGGTGAAGGCAATGAGGCCGCAGCGGCTGCCTGGAAACAAATCATCCAAGGAGATGCGACTTCCGTGGTGCCCGTTCTTGAAGCGATGAATGGTTCCAATGGCTTGGCCTCGAACTGGCTCATCTCAGCCGCTCAGGCGATTGTCGATCGAGAACTTTCTAACGGAAACGCGCTTCCGTTAGAACAGCTGGGAGCTTTTCTCATGGACACGCGTCAGGAAGCTCGGGCGCGACGCTTGGCTTTCGAACTCATCCAACGAGTTGATCCAGAGACTGCGCAGAAATTGGTTCCAGGAATGATCAATGATCCTAGCAATGCGCTTCGAAGAGATGCGGTGGCGGGGTTGCTAGACGAGGGCAAGGCCATGGTGGAAGCCGACAAGAAGCCAGCAGCTTCCATTGTCTATCGCCAAGCGTTAGGCGCTGCGAGAGACATCGATCAGGTGGAGTCGGCTTCGAAAGCCTTGCAGGAGCTTGGGCAGAAAGTGGACCTGCCGAAGCACTTTGGGTTCCTCATGCACTGGTCTGTCATTGGGCCTTTCGACAATACGGAGCGTAAGGGATTCGATGTCGCCTTTCCTCCAGAAAAAGGCGTGGACTTAGCAGGGGAATACGATGGCAAAGCCGGCAAGGTCAGCTGGTCAAGACTCGCGACGTCGGACGACTACGGCATGGTGGATGTGAACAAAGCGTATGGGGAACTCAAAGAGGTCACGGCCTACGCCTATACCGAATACGAAGCTCCCAATGATCAGCCTGTCCAGCTTCGGCTTGGTTGCAAGAACGCGTGGAAGATTTGGTTGAATGGTGAGCTGGTGTTCGCGCGAGACGAGTATCATCGCGGCATCCGCATTGATCAGTACCAGCTTCCCGTGAACCTGAAGAAGGGAAAGAACACCCTTCTGGTGAAACTTTGTCAGAATGAGCAGGAGGAAGACTGGACCGTGCAGTGGCAGTTCCAACTCCGTGTGTGTGATGCGACAGGCACAGCGCTTCTAGCCGCGAATCGATTGCCTACACCTTCTAGCAAACAGACGAGAGCCAGGAACGAAAGCTAATTTGGAAAGCCTCGGAAACCAAACCTTACTGATGATAAAACTCTCTCTCACCTTCCTTCTCTGTACCCTGGCTCCTAGTAGTGCTGAAGACTGGCGACAGTTCCGCGGCCCCAGTGGCAGCGGCTACACCAAGTCTGCTATTCCTGAGAAGCCCGAGGTCGCTTGGTCTCTGGAGTTGCCAGGCAAAGGGCTCTCGAGTCCAATCGTTGTGGGTGAGCATGTGTATGTCACTTCATCTAGCGGCCCCAACCAGGAGCGACTTCATGTCTTCTGCTTTAAGGCAAGTGATGGTGCGAAAGTGTGGGAACGTCAGTTCTTCTCCACGGGACGCACCATGTGCCACGAGAAGACGGCGGTGGCCGCCCCAACACCCGTCAGCGATGGGAAACGGATCTTGGCTCTCTTCTCATCGAATGATCTCTTCTGCCTCGATCTGGAAGGGAATGTGCTATGGCTTCGCGGCCTCACCAATGACTATCCGAATGCGAGTAACAGCTTAGGGCTCGCCTCCAGCCCGATCATCGCTGACGGCGTCTTCATTGCTCATGTCGAGAATGATAGCGAATCGTTCGCCGCGGGGATCGAACTCGAAGCTGGGAAGAACCTCTGGAAGAAGGAGCGCACGAAACGCGCAAACTGGACCTCGCCAATCGTGGTGAAGGGTGCTGATGGTAAGGAACTAGCCGCCCTTCAGGGGAGCAAGGGCGTCAATGTGGTTGATCCCAAGACCGGCGCGGTCGTCTGGAGCTATGATGAAGGTGCCTCCACCATCCCGTCGAGCGCTGCCGATGCGAAGGGAAATCTCTACATTCCCTCAAACGGCCTCACCGCAGTGAAACCAGGGGAGGATGGCAAATCGGAACAACTCTGGCGTGTTGGTAGCATGCGTCCTGGCACCGCCAGTCCGTTGGTTCAAGAAGACAAGATCTTCGTCATCACCAATGCTAATGTACTCACCTGTGGTGATCTTGCCACTGGCGATCGCGTCTGGCGCATGCGTTTAGAAGGCCCCATCGGTGGTTCGCCAGTGGCCAATGATTCCCACCTCTATGCTTTTAGTGAGAAGGGCTTGTTCCAAGTCGTCCAGTTAGGCGAGAAAGAAGGCGAAGTGGTGCATACGGTCGATCTCGGCGAGATGATTCAATGTACGGCGGCCGTTGCTCATGAAGCGCTCTATGTGCGCAGCAATGGGCACCTTTGGAAATTGGGGAAAGTGCAGGGGTAGATATGTTGGGTTGCGTATAAAGAAGGCCTTGGCGGTGGATGCCGGTTGTCTGGAACTCTGGCGAGTTATTCTACGCAAGACTAAGGTTCTGGTGAGAGCGTAGTTCTCGCTCCGGGAATCAGGCGACAAAGCGCCTACCATCGGCTCGTGCGAAGTCTATTCTGTCTAGGATGAATTTTCGCAATGGCATAGCGATGACGCTATGATGCAGAAATTCAGAAAGCGTA
>CALLLI010000424.1 GCA_938082635.1 uncultured Verrucomicrobiales bacterium | reverse complement strand
TCTCACTGTTGTCTTTCTTGATGAACTCATCGTACTTTTCCGCGTATCTATTCGTGACTTGCTGAGCTATCTCGGGATCAGGGTGCTCGTAAGCAACGAGGATAAACTGGGCTTGAGACTTTCTCGTCACGGACAATCCCTCACCGAAATGGTTATCGAATAGCTGAGCGCAGGCTAGAGGAGATGGCGCTTCATCTTGGCCGAATAAGGGGTTGGCGTAGGCGGAAACTTCGGACAGCTCGAACGAACTTTTGACCAGTTCCTTATACCCGATGCTCTCAAGATTCTTGTCATGGATCTGCATGGCTTGCTCCATGGCTTTGCCCTGGAAACTCGCGAAATCTTCGTCGACGTTTTGAAGGTCTTCCGGAAGGATTCTATCGGGTTGCACCTCGACCAGGATCTCTGCCTCGCCGCGATAGACCTTGGGCTGGGTTAGCTGCCAAAAAGCATATGCACCAGAGAATAGAACGCCAAGCGCGAGACCGAGGACCCAGCGCTCTCGCACCATGAAGAAGACGTCCCGGAGATTCAGCTCTCTGCCAATCTTGGGTGAGGCTTCGGCGACGAAGGGCGTTGCTGTGTCTGGAGAATGGGGCTGGATAAGTTGAGATGGTGCCGCTGCTCTGCCACTCTCACCTTCAGTTGAGACGGCAGGGACTGCCTGACTCAAGGCTTCTAACCCGTTTACGACGGCGGCGCCAATCGCGCCAGGATCATTCGTTCCGGCTCGTGGTACCTTGATCTTCATTGTCATGAGATCAGGAACATCGTTCATCCTCAAGACGCCCGAGGGATTCTTCCCTTCAGGTCGGGGGACCTTGACCCGCATCGTCATTAGTTCAGGAGCTTGTTCCACTGCGGGGCTATTCGGCGCAGCCTCACCAGACATTGGTCGAGGAACACGAATCGTCATCAAATCTGGATCCGACGGGACTTCGGGCATCAGACCAGGAGGCGGAGGCAACATTTCCTTGGCAGGCTTCGTCGAACCGTTGACCCGAGGAGGTGGGAATTCACTGGATGGTTGCGGAGGACTTGCCTCACTCCCATGGGCTTGGACACCTCCTTCTAAATTGCTGCTATGATCTTCGTTTTCTGGCATTGCGGTATGAGCTGCGGTCTTAGAAATGAGTTACAATGCGAAACTAGCGTTCGCCACCCCTCGCTCCTCTTATATACAAAGGAGACGGTGTTGTCTATTAACTAGCGCCAGGACCAGCGGCCGAGTCCGAGCCCGGGGCCTAAGTATGAAGAATATTGAAATTCATACATAATCGGCAAGGCCTTGAGAATCGGTTAGTTACAGTCAAGTAGGAACCTAAGTCTTTCTTCGACCCACAGAGGCTGATTGGGAGGAAATAGAGAGCCGATCTTTTAATTTTCATAATCAAACGACACGGCCAGCCTTTCTTGTTCTGTTCCTGCGTAAGCCCTGGGCCGGGCCTTATCTCTCTCTACAGCAGCGAAATATTTCGCCTGAGCAGAGCGCGGCGAACGGTCTCTGGACTGATAGATTCTACATGCTTTTGCTCTAGCAGTCGTTTCGCCAAGAGGCGTATCGTCCACCTACTACTGCAGGGAGGAGGTTCTGAATGGGCGATATCAACGAGCCGTCCCTCCAAGTCGTCATCCAAGTCGTCATCTAAGTCGTCATCTAACAAAGGAGCTCTGGCTGGCGAGCTACGTCGACGGCGTTCGACTGCCTGCAAGGCCCCGACTTCACGACATCGTGGACGCAGTCTCGATAGCGTTGCTGGCTTGATGCCGATTGCGTCCCTTATTTCAGGGTCCTTGAGAGCCTCCCCCTCCGGAGATTCGTCTGCAAGGAGTAGCGCCCTTGCTCTCATTGATTTTAGCGAGGACCCACTGTCGCTCCCTACAATCTTCTCCAGGGTTTCACGCAGATCGAAAGCTAGCACAACTCGGTGAATCTTTCTCATCCCAATGTCGAGAAAGGGCTTAAGATCGAAGGTATACCAAGCGCCGTCACTAAATTTTTATTCGTTGAGATCCAGTGGCTGGGACTTTCAGTCACCGCGGAATGCTTGGGTTCGATACTGTGGCGACTAAAAGTCACCACCACCAACCAGACAACGCGCTTACGTTAGTATTGGGCTGGAAATTAGTGACGGCGCTTGGTATAGTCAACCTCACAGGACTGTTTCTCGCCTTTGGCATGCCCACTTGTAAACGCCTCCCCAAATCCGGAACGGCCCTGGGGAGGCTCCAATGCCCCTCTGCATAGATCTTTTCTCCACAGAACAGGGCGACATGTGGGGTGCGGAGGGTGTGAGGGGTCCAGTGATCTTGGAGCGACAATTTCGAAGGGCCTGGACTACGAAAGAGCCTTTCTATGCCAACGTGTTGCCCGAATTCGTCACCAGGCTTGCGCCGCCGCAAGGACAGCACTTGAGTGCCTCACCCGTAGCGGGTAGGCTAAGGTTGTTCTGGGAGATGTTTTGGCTGGGTGTACTGGTTGTCGTCTGGCGCTTCTGCCTTACCGGTTTTCACCCGGCGTTTACACCACTTCAGATCACCTGCAGGATCCCAGCAACTCAAACTCACAATTTTCCACGCTGCCGCCCTTGGTAACGCAACTTGCGTTACCCCTCTTG
>CALLLI010000423.1 GCA_938082635.1 uncultured Verrucomicrobiales bacterium | reverse complement strand
ACGAGCTCTTGGACGGTTCGGGGATTCATCTGATCGTGGGACACAGGAACGTGAACAAGATGATTCTGAAGCATCTCCTTGATCTGTCGTTCGACGAGGGATTTCGGGTGGAGCAGGAGCATCAGCGGCTCTATTTCTATTTCGGCTCTACGAAGGAGCTATGGTCCGTCTGGGTGGAGGCGGAGGGCGCTCGCGTGACACGGGGCTATGCCACGACGGAGGATAATGGCTACGCATAGGTGACTCACGAACAGACTCAGGAAGCTTGGCGGAGCCTGAGAACAGCTCACGGAATCCTCTCGTTGTGGCGGGTAGCTGCTTGTTAGGGTTGTCAGATTTGTCCGTGGAGTTTGGTATTTACTCGAAAAGCCTTGCTCATTCGCCTAACCACACGAGGGGTGTCGTTCAACTAGAAGGTGCCAATCCACCTCTTTCTCCCCCTGGCCTCCTTTAACCGTGACTTGGGAGCGGCAGGGCCAAATAGGAAATTCTTATTATATTTCCTCTAATCTCCCCTAACATATTTCCAGTCGCTGGAGATAGCCTGAACCAAACGGCTCGCTCGCGACGTCGGAACGGTGAATCAGAGCTGACACGGCTGGGAGTGCGTTTCCTCTCGGCAGCTGACCTGTCTGTGATCGAGGTTCCTTCGACCTAATTCTATGACAGTACGAACAGACAAACTCCTCTTCACCCCGGGACCTCTTACGACTAGCAATGCTGTCAAAGAGGCGATGTTGCGCGATATGGGATCGCGGGATGCCGAGTTCGTTGCCGTCGTGAGTGAAATTCGGCAACTCCTGCTGACCCTTGCCGGCGTCAGCCAGACGGATGGTTACGAGTCGATACTGATGCAGGGGGCGGGAACGTTCGGCATCGAATCTGTGATTTCCTCCGTCATTCCAGCCGACGGCAAACTTCTGATCCTCATCAACGGCGCCTACGGCAAGCGCATTCGCGACATTGCCAATCGGCATGGGATCGAAACGGCCGTGATCGAATTAGACGAGAGGACGCAAGCAGATCCGCAGGAGCTGCGCAGACATCTTGCCGACGACAGTGAGATCACCCACGTCGCTTTGGTGCATTGCGAGACTTCGTCCGGCATTCTCAATCCGCTGAACGAAATCGGATCCGTCGTCAAAGAATCGGGCCGGCTATTCATCGTCGATGCGATGAGTAGCTTTGGCGGCATTCCGCTGAATGTGGCCGAGGCCGGAATCGATTTCCTCATCTCGTCAGCTAACAAATGCATCGAAGGTGTGCCGGGCTTCTCGGTGGTCATTGCCGATCACAAGCAATTGCTCGCCATCGATGGCCGTGCGCGCACGATCAGCCTTGATCTGCTGGCGCAATGGAAGGGGCTCCAAGAAGGCGGGCAGTTTCGTTTTACCCCGCCGACACACGCCATTCTCGCGTTTCGCGAAGCCCTGCGCGAATTGGACGAGGAAGGTGGCGTCGCTGGCCGGGCCACCCGCTACGCGGCAAATCACGCGGCGCTGCTGCGCGGCATGCGGCGGATGGGCTTTCGCGAATACGTTCCCGCTGAATTACAGAGCCACATTATCACGGCCTTTCTGTTTCCGGAAGACCCGCGCTTCGACTTTACGGAGTTTTATCAGCAGCTGTCGTCCAAAGGGATGCTGATTTATCCCGGTAAGCTCACCGAGGTGGATTGTTTCCGGATTGGCAACATTGGAAGAATTTTTGAAAGCGATATCGAGTCATTATTGATAGCGATTGAAGCAATACTGTTAGAGGTAAATATGAAAAACACTGAACAAGACCCCACCCTTTCTACCGAACCAGCGGACGCCGTT
The DNA here is from genome assembly GCA_938082635.1 of uncultured Verrucomicrobiales bacterium. Classification (GTDB taxonomy): domain Bacteria; phylum Verrucomicrobiota; class Verrucomicrobiia; order Verrucomicrobiales; family DEV007; genus JAACDM01. The sequence continues at coordinate 25,411 of CALLLI010000423.1, read as the reverse complement.
GAATATGAGGATTACAATAGCACGTCCGGCGACTATGACGGCACCCGAGTCCCGATCGGTCTGCCGCTCATCCTGGATTTCTTGGCCTCAACGCCGACTCCCTTGAAGGAGCAGTCGATTCTGGACGCGGGTTGCGGGACGGGCACTTGTTTGGCCGGGCTTCAGGGTAAGGTTGGCAAGATCCATGGCCGGGAGTTGAGCGAGGGCATGCAACAGGTCGCCAGCGAACGATTCGCTGACGACCCGAATGTGCAGATCGATCAGGGGAGCATTACGGAACTGCCTCATGCCGATGAGAGTTTCGATGGAATCGTCTGCAACCAGGTTCTTCACCATCTCGATCATGGAGAAGGCGAAGGTGCTAGTGCCGATGACTTTCCAAACGTGGAACTATTCTTCCGCGAAGCTTTCCGCGTTTTGCGGCCTAACGGCATCGTTGTGATCAACACTAGCAGTCACCCGCAGCATCGCGACGGGTTCTGGTGGGCCGCTTTGATTCCTGCCGCCATCGAACGGGTGCTGGAGCGTTTTCCATCGGTCGAGAGCCTCGAGGAAATTTCCAAACGGGCCGGATTTGTCGACTCTGAGATCAACGTGCCCCTCGCTGAAGTGCTGCAGGGCAAGAACTATCTGGATCCGAAAGGACCGCTCAGCGCCGCTTGGCGTGCGGGAGATTCCACCTGGTCTCTGGTCACCGAGGAGGAACTGCCACAGGCCGTCGACAGAGTCACCACCATGCTCAAGGACGGCAGCATGGCCGCCTTTATGGAAGAGCGCGAACAACTCCGCGCAAAGATCGGACAGACGACCTTTCTAGCCGTCCGCAAGCCATAGACAGCCAGAAACACTTTATGAATTCCCAAGAAGAACCTATGAAGACCGTCTATATAGCGATGAGCGCCGATCTCATCACACCGAGTCACGTCAAAATTATCCAGGAAGCCAGCAAGCTGGGAGAGGTGACCATTGGTCTGCTCACCGACAGTGCTGTCGCTGGCTATCAACGCCTGCCCTACATGCCCTACGATGAGCGCAAGATCGTCCTGGAGAACATGGTTGGCGTCAAAGAGGTGGTGCCCCAGGACACACTGGACCACGTGCCGAATCTACTGAAGCTCAAACCCGATTTCGTATTCCACCGCCACGATTGGAGCACCGGGGTGCTGCGAAAGACCCGTCAGCGCGTCATCGATACGCTGAAGGAATGGGGCGGGGAGCTTGTCGAGCCGGAGCATATGCCCGGCATCTCATCCACGTCGCTCAGTTTGGCTATTCGGGCAGTCGGCACCACGCCGCAGATGCGTCTGGGAATGCTGAAGCGACTGTTAGAGGCCAAGCCTGTGATTCGTGTGATCGAAGCGCACAGTGGTCTCACGGGATTGATTGCCGAGACGGTGGCCGTCGAAACTGACGACCAGGTTCGTGAGTTCGACGCGATTTGGTTGAGCAGCCTCACCGACTCGGCCCTCAAGGCCAAGCCGGACATCGAATACGTGGACCGCATGAATGCGGTCGGCGACATTCTCGAGACCACGACCAAGCCCATTATCTTTGATGGCGATACCGGTGGCGTCACCGAGCATTTCGTATTCATGGTCCGCACCCTGGAGCGCCTAGGCGTCTCGGCTGTGATCATTGAAGACAAGAAAGGGCTGAAGAGAAACTCACTGTTCGGCACCGACGCCGGGCAGGTCCAGGATACCATCGAGGACTTCGCTCTTAAGATTTCCTCAGGGAAGCAAGCGCAAGTGACCGATGACTTCATGATCATCGCGCGCATCGAAAGTCTGATTCTCAAGGCCGGCATGGACGACGCCCTGGCTCGCGCCAAGGGCTACATCGCGGCCGGAGCGAACGGCATCATGATCCACAGCAAGGAGAAGACCGCCGACGAGGTTCTCACCTTCTGCAAAGAATACGCAAAGTTCCCGGATCGCGTGCCGCTAGTGGTGGTGCCGTCGACGTATTCCCAAACGACCGAAGATGAACTGGCGAAGGCCGGTGTCAGCATCGTCATCTACGCCAACCAACTGCTGCGCAGCGCCTATCCGGCCATGGTCAATGTTGCCGAGAGCATTCTTCGACACGGCCGAGCGTCCGAGGCCGAGGATCTCTGCATGCCTATTAAGGAGATCATCAGCCTCATTCCTGAAAGATCGTGAGCGAGTCTAAGATTCCATGTGAAGACTTTCTCGGATGGCTGGCCGCTCGGGATGTCGACTTCTACACGGGCGTCCCAGACTCGCTGCTCAAACCGCTTTGCTTCTACCTAGCAGACAACGCCGGCGACAAACACGTGTTGGCGGCCAATGAAGGCGGAGCTGTGGCTCTAGCCTGTGGCTACCATCTGGCCACGGGGAAAGTGCCACTCGTCTACATGCAAAACTCCGGCCAGGGCAACGCGGTCAATCCGCTGCTTTCCTTGGCCGACCCTGACGTTTACAGCATTCCCATGCTGCTGCTGATCGGTTGGCGGGGCGAGCCCGGCACGAAAGATGAACCGCAGCACGTCAAGCAGGGGAAAGTCACTGTTAGTTTGCTGGAAGAGATGGGCCTCCCCTGGCGCGTCCTGGACGCGGAGCCCGAGGCGGCTCAGCGCAGTGTGGATGAGTTAGTAGCAATTGCCGCTGCTGAGAATCGGCCGGTCGCCTTGTTAGTCCGAAAGGGCACCTTCGCGTCCTACAAGGCAAACGATCAGCCCTCCGGGGACTTCGAGATGACCCGCGAGAAAGCCATCGAGTTGGTGGCGGCACAACTGGACGATCGCGACGCGATCGTTGCCACGACAGGGCACATTTCGCGCGAACTGTGCGAATACCGGGCGCGCAACGACCAAGGCCACCAGCGGGATTTCCTCACGGTTGGCGCCATGGGGCACGCCTCACAGATCGCCATGGGCATCGCTCTAGCGAAGCCCGATCGGCAGGTGTTCTGCCTGGACGGCGACGGTGCCATGCTCATGCACATGGGCGGCACGGCGATCGTCGGCGTGTCCGAAGCCGCGAACTTCAAGCACGTCATTTTAAACAATGGCGTGCACGGTTCCGTCGGTGGCATGACGACCGCTGGTTTGCGGGTCTCGTTCACAAAGATCGCCAAGGCGTGCAACTACACCGAAGCCTGGCGGGTCGAACATGCTGACGACATAACCGAAAAGGTTGCCGAACTTCGCGCCGCGAAGGGACCAGCCATGCTGGAAATCATGGTCCAGAAGGGCGCGCGAGTAGACCTAGGCCGGCCGAAGACCTCACCGATCGAAAACAAGACGGCCTTTAAGGAGTTCCTGTCCGACTAACACCGAATTCGTCACCTACGTGCTGGCCAAAGCCAACCTGGGCTGTGCTCGTTTCCTTTCCGGCCCTAGCGATGATCTTCGCCACCTGGGCATTGTTGAGGTTCAAGGCGTAGCGCAAGCGGCGTAGGGTATCGTTGTTAGTTATGAGTTCGTAGGGAATTGCAGTGGAGTCACCCGGTCTGGTATTCGGTGTCCGCAAGATCAGTATCCCTAAATCGAGAGATCTCCATAAGTTCCGTCGACAGCGTGGAAGTGTATACCGTTGCCCGTGATTACACGATCCCCGACGACTCGACCGCTCACATTCTTCTTTCCGAAGCCATGAGCACAGCGCTCGAGAAGGAACCCCAAGTCGCCATCATGAGCCATCTTCTCTGTGAGGCGCCAGACGCTAAATTGTTCAAGCGCTAGGGTCGCTTCTCGGTCGGAGATTGCAGAATCGAGTCTGATGGTGACCGATGGAAAGTAATGTGCTCGCAGACGGTTTCCAGATTTCTAGATCAGGACAGCAGTCTTGGGTGTAGATTCTTTCGAAAATAGGGTTATGATAGTAACTTGAGGGAATTGGCGGGAAGGGAAACGCATGCGGCTGATATGTGGGGCTTTGATAGTCAGCTCAGCCTGAAGCATGGCAACTGGCTTTCAGGCGACTGTGGCTATGGCCGTGAGTCGGTCATCCATGAATTTGAAGATCGTCAACTGCCCTGCCTATTCAAACTGTGCCACACTCTAAAGGTGAAAGTGTTGGTCAACGATTGTATGCGCCTAGGCAGTTTGTTGCAAGACTCAGGAGTCGGGTGGCAAGCGATGGAAACGAGTATTAAACTCAGTGGCTGGACAAAGGAGCGACGCGTGGTGTTAGTACGCGATTCTCCAGCAAAGGCACCTGGGGGCAAGCAAGCGCGTCGCCGTCGCGATCATCAACGTTTACCCAATGCCACGGGAGGCAGTTGGGAGGCGTAGGCCGCCCCCTGGAGTGGGAAGATCGCAGCACTTGTGACATCGTTAAATGAGAGGGCCTACTCAACGGAATCGATGCCACGTCTCTACCGAGACCGGGCCGATTGTGAGAATGTGTTCCAAGAATTGAAGAATCAGTGGGGCTGGAATGGCTACACCACGCACCAACTCGCACCCTGTCGGCTCATGGTAAATCTGATCGCGCTCATCTACAACTCGTGGAATTTCTACAAGCGCTTCTACGATGAAGAACATCACCGGGAAGCGATCACGAGTCGGCTCGCTTTGAAGCAAGGAGTCGCACGGCAAGTGCAAAGCGACAGGCTCTTCTCGTATGGACATGGTGTCTTGGGGGTTCCAGGGCATGGTGATGTGTCCACCATGTCCCCGAACACCTGTCCACCATGTATCCATTACGTACAGAGCTTGTCGCCGTCCAAAGAAAGTGGTCGCCACCTTACTCTCTGAGTGCGCTAGCTCATCGACTCGCGGGCCAGCGATTTTCAATACCGCGAGCAGCTATTCTGTAAGCCGTCGCTTCATTCGGCCTCGGTCTGAGAGAAGAGGTCGTGGATGGCTTCGATCTTTGTAGCGTCATGCCCGCCTGGATGGAAGAGGAAGCCATAGCGGAACGTGACGGACTCGCCTGCTTTGATTGTTAGGGTGCCCTTCTTTCCCTGATCTTTGAAGAAGTAGGAATAGCCAAAGGGATTGGCGGCAATGAGGCCGTAGTCGCGTGCGTGCCAGGTCGTGGGATAGCGTGGGTTCTTGGGGTGATCGAAGATGGCAACGCCGACTTCTTTCTCATCGACTTTGCCCCAGTAGTCGACCCACTTGGCGGCCTTGCCCCACAAGTCTTTGTCCTTGTCGCCTTCGCTGTTGACGGCTTTGCCATTCGCGACGTCGCCTTTGAGTCGAAGATTCGCGTGCGTGCGGATGGACATGCTTCCTTCCTTTGTGTCGCCGAAGACGACGTCACCTTGAGTGGCTTTGATCGTGATCTGAAAATCTAGATAGCGGTTGCCTTCATACTTACCGAAAGCGTAAACGCGTTCGTCCTGACAGACTTCTTTGTCGCCTACCATGGTGAGCCATTGGTTCTTCACTTTGAGCGTCGCGCGGTCCTCGCCGTCGTTCATACTGACGACTTCTGTTTGAACTATCTTGCCGCCTTTCTCGGGATGATCGCCTCCGCCGTGCCAGAAATCGAGACCGTTCACGTCGCCGTGGGTGTACCAGAGCGAGGTGTGGTGTGGGTGGTCCTCGGCTTCTCCTGGAGCGGCGTCTTCCAAAGGATACTTCCTCGTCATCGCTACTTCACCTGGGCCATGGATCGGATAGAAACAAGGCACTCGAAGATTCTTCAGCTTGTAGGCCGTGAAGAGCTTGTTGTCGATGTGAACTTGATAGTCGCCATCGACTTCTTTGATCGTGACCTCTGCGTGAGTTTGTCCAGCGTAGCCGAGAAGGGTAGCGATAAGAAAGAGATAGGGTTTCTTCATGATGAGAGTTGATTGAATTAAGAAGCTTCGAAGATGCGTTTGAGATAAGCGAGGCTTTCGACTGCGATCGTTTCGGGATCGGGCGTGTAGTCGAAGACCTCGACCGAAAGGTAACCTTGGTAGTCGATTGACTGCAAGGCTTCAGCAATGGGCTCGAATTTAACCTCGCCGAAACCTGGCCCCCGTAGATTGGGATCATTTGTGTGGAAATGGACCACATGATCGCGGCTTTCGGCGATGATATCTGGAATGGATTTCGATTCATCACTCATTGCCTTCACATCGAGATGTAGCTGGCAGGCAGGGTGATCCACCTGCTTGATCAAGCGGATGGTCTCTTCAGCGGTGGTGAGGAAATTCGTCTCTTTCCGACCCAAGGGTTCCATGGCGATGGTGACGCCAAGATATCCAGCCACTTCGCTGATCGCATGCAAGGTGTCGGCTGCTCGTTTCGCAGCGTCATCATAGTCCCAGTCGTCTTGTAGGTTGCGCTGGTTTGGGCTGCCCCACACCATGATCGTGCCTCCCATCGCCGCGCAGAAACGCGCCAGGTGCTGACCGAAAGCGACGGTGTCTTTCCGAAGCAGCGGATCGGGCGAGGTAAGATGGAGCCACGCTGGTTTGACTAACAACCAATGCAAACCGACGACCGCTAGACCCGCGTCGGTGGCGATCTTGGCGTGTTCTTTCGCGTCTGTTTCCGTCAATTCACGAGGGTCTTCCTTCAAGGTGAAGGGCGCGATCTCGATGGCGTCATAGCCAGTCTTCGCCATGTGGGCGCAGGTGTCAGCGAAAGACCAGTTTTGGTAGGTCTCGTTGCAAAGGGCATACTTTGGTGTCATCTCGCGAGGCTAAGCAAAACTCACGTGATGACAAGCCTCATCGAATGAGCCTACGTTTCGGCACGAAGTGGGAGGCCTCTGCCAAGAGGCTGGTCGGCGGGCGCTCTCCTGTCTTGCTCTGCCAGTATGCTAGCCACTGTTCCCAAGGCAAATCGCTTTCGCTGAAGACGAGCTGCTTTGGGGTGACGGGAGGGAGGCCGAGGGTCTTGGCTAGGCTTGCGGGATGAGGGCGAATGGTGCCCCAAGTCGTGCGTATGCCATACGCTACCGGTGTAGACCGTTCTCCTGGAGCCCACACTTCGAGGTCGGAAATGGATAAGTGATAGAAGGCGTCGGGTTGAGTGAGCGCCTGGCGCATTTGTTCCTCCACAAGCTCGACGCCTGAGAGTTTGTAGATTCCTGCCAGGGTCGATGTGAAGATGTCTTGTTGGGATTGGGTGAGATCCGAGACCCAACCCGGTTCGGCGATTCGAGCGACGAGCCAATCACTCCGCGCTTGAAAGAGCAATTGCAAGGGGGCCGCGTTAGCTGGTGCCTTAGGTCCTTTCGCATCGATATGAAGCGCGATTATGTTAGGCAGGAGCTGAATTTTAGTAGCCTCTAGCCCTAAGCCTTTCATCTCGGGATGCTGGCGGAATGTGGCGAAGAGTTCCCGCTCGGTGAAGTGACGAATGGCCACTTCAATATGGCGGAGCCGTTCCTGAAAGTGATCCAGAGATTGTCTCCGCCGCAGCGAGTCGGATTGCTGCTCTACTCGGCGCATCTTTCCATACAGCTTTGCAATGGTGCCAGAATGGAAACCGGGTTTGAGCAAGCGAGGAAGCGTCTCTCCGTGAAGGCCCACTGCGGCAGGCTTGAGCATGGGATCGCGATTGGCTTGGTAGAGCTTCCAGTTTGATTTCAACTCCCACACGAGGAATCCGATGACGCCAGGCGTGAGGAAGACGATGGCGGTTGCGACCGTTTGCGCCATGGCATTTCCCAAGGCGGGAGCGATGGAGCTGGAGATCATCGGCAGGGTCGGAATGAGGAGTTTGTGAGACACTGTCACGACCGGGAAGTGCTTGATCGGATTGATCTGGGGCTCCACGAGTAGGGTGATACAGAAACGAATCCCGTAGGCGACGACGGCCCAGATACTTCCCAAGATTCCCTTCATCCACATGGAGAACTTGTTCTCACCGGTGCGGAACAAAAGCCATTCATCGATGGCGTAAAGGACCCGCTCTGTCACTTCCATAAACTGACGAAAGATGGTCATGATCGCTTCGAACACGGAACGAATAATCTGAACCCGGAACTGGTACCAGGCACGTGCGATCCACGCGCCAACCCGTTCCTCAAAGCGGCGCCCAAAGGTGGAATTAAAGAAGAAATCGAGTCCGGTAAAGATGAGGAGAAACGCCGCAATCGCCGTGTATCGATTGAAGTCTACGAAGACGGTTGTTAGCAAGTAGACTAAGGCTGCGGGGATCAGCGGTGTGAGCAGATATCTCCTCAAGGCTTTGGCGATGCGGCTGCGCAAGATCACCCGCGCCCACTCAAGGCCCATGATCCATTTTGGGAAGTCAATCAGCAGATGTTTTAGCGCGCGGAAGACGGTTTGCGTGACGCCCCAGACAAAGGTTCGAAACCCGTCGGAGTGGACTAGTCCCAGGAGGAAAAGTCCGACGAGGATGACTGCTGGAATGACGTTGGCAAACTGATAGAAGATATCATCCTCGAACAAGGTGCCGCCACGCCAAGAGTCAGGAACGCGGGCTTTGTCAAAGACAGCGACGGGGATATCGAATACTGTGGACTTATCTAGAGTCGATGCGTCAATGCCACGTACCTTCTTGTACATGATGTTGAAGGCTTCTAAGATCACAAAGGCTCCGACAAACGGGACAATGAGATACTGGAAGAGGAATCTTCCCGGACGTCGACCGAAGCCTAGTGAACTGAGGCGTTGCAAGCCGCGGAGATAGAATTCGCCACGTCGATAGACGCCGTCTAATAAACGGTCTAATCGACGGTCGGCCCGGAGAATGGCATCGCCCACGGCGAGCTCTCGCCCCGTGAGATCTGAGAGTTTGAGCTGGCTACGTGAGATGCCATCGCGCACGTCGCCCATGCTAAGATGTCCCCGTCGGACAATGCAGTCTAACAGTTCTTCGATGAGCTTGTCTCTCGCAACACGTTCCGGTATATTTGCTGGCTTGAGTCCTTTCTCATTGAGCGAGCGAGCGATCCGAATGCGCAGGCGGCGGCGCAACTGGACCTCTGCTGAAGCAGTTGCACTGTGTAAAAGCTTTGTTAGGGATACGTGTCGAGCTGAGGTAATGCGCGCCTTGGCTAGTCGAGACGTGGCATTTCGCAGATGCTTGGACATGAGCACCTCTCGCTGGTTGGGCAGCGGCCGCTTTATGGGCCGTTTGCCAAAGCTGCGTATGAAGCCGAAGACATCGATGGTGTAACTCTCTCGCTCGTAGTCGACACAGACTTTCTGTAGATCGTAGAGCAAGCGTTTGTTCGTATTCCAAAAGCCTCGTGAGGAATGTTCGAACAACTCTAAGAGAGATTCCCGCCAGGCGTCTTCTTCTGGGCCATCAAAGTCCAGTGCCTTTTGAAGGCGAGAGACAAGACTATCAATGACTTCTTTCGCTTGCTTGCTTGCAAGTTCTGCTTGGGTTTTATCTGGTGCCAGGCGACTGGCACCACGATAGATAATGGCGCTAACCACGGCATTGCCTCTTCCCAGCGCTGCGCCACCCCACTTCATCAGTCCTTCGAAGCGCTTGGAGTTTGGGCGTAGCGGGGGCAGAGGTTGGGATAGAATGGCGTCTTCTGCTAGCTTGACCTCGTCTTCAGATTTGGTGTCTTCAGCGGGAAGGGTAGCGCCTGAAGGTTGCGTGAGTGACAGGATTGTGTTCCAAGCGAGATTCTCGGCGACGAGAGCCATGATTTCGTCCTGACGTCCTTGAAGTGAGGGGAAGTAAGTGTCTAGAGCGCGCCGGGAGAAGGTCTGCAGTTCGGCATGAAGGGTGATGAATTCACTATAGATCCTGACTAAATCATCATCTTCGAAGAGTCGAAGTTCGCGGTGGAGAACCGATTCGATTTCCGCGAATGCCGCTCGTCCAATTTGGAGGATACGTTCGTGGACCAGCGCCATGCTGAGGGCGCCTTGAGCTCTAGCTTCTGCTAAGCGGTGAACAGCTAGAGCGGAGGCTGCCAGCCGCCAGGTGCGAAGTTCTGGTGCCAGGCCGCGTGGACCTACCAGACGAGGTTGCCGTGGCTGGGCGATGAGCACAACTTCAGGAGGCAGGCAAACGTGTTCGTCGAGACCGAGTTCATCCAGGTCCAGTATCTGCATAAGCCGTTCCCTGCGAAGGGCGTAACTTGTGCGGCGCTGCGTGAAGAAAGCGGGAGCAAGTGAGCGATCTTGCTGGATCGCGAGGTCGACGAGGCGCGGCAGCACCACGAGGACGAGTGGGCGCTCGTCGGATCCCGGGATGGTGGCCGCTGGCGGGGGCGTCGGCAGGGGGTCACTCACTTTAGTGGGAATGAGCCATGGTAGCGCTTGGGAGTCAACCCCAGCCGGTCTGGCAGAGGTGAAACGAACGCCTGCCATGGCCATAGTGAGACGTTAGTCGGAATCTAACGAGCGGTTTGACTTCACCCCGCACAACTTCTAATCTTTTAGCCAAAGTATCAATGTGCTGTGCTTATGACCCCTACTACTTCTAAATCTCTTGCCGTCGCGCTGTTCTCAGTCTTCGTTTTAAGCATCTCTCCTCTGGTGGGAATGCCATTTATCTCAGAGTTTCTTGCCATCAATGATGGGGGCACTGTGGATGAGGATGGGGAGCCCTCCGATTGGATCGAGATCTTCAATCCTACGGACGAGGCTGTTGTGCTGGAAGGTTACACCCTGACAGATGATGCGGAAGAGACTGGCAAATGGACATTTCCAGCAGTGACGATTGAGCCGCAGGGATTCGTGCTCGTCTTTGCGTCAATGAAAGATCGGGTGGATCCTGAGATGCCTCTCCATGCCAACTTCTCTCTCGATGGTGCTGGCGAGTACCTTGCTCTATACGCGCCGGACGAAGCGGAGCCGGTGTCCAGCTTTGCTCCTGAGTTTCCGAGGCAACGTCGAAATGTCTCTTACGGCGTTTCTGGGTTCACTGAAGGCGCCGTGGGGTTTCTGTCTACGTTGACTCCTTTGGAGCCTAACGGTGAGTCGGCTACGGAGTTCGTTGCTGACACACAGTTCTCCGTGGATCGTGGATTCTTCAGAGAGGCTGTGACGGTGGAGATCACCACAGAGACGGAGGGGGCAGAGATCCGTTTCACTGTCGATGGGACGACACCAACGGCTGAGGATGGAATTCTCTACACCGAGCCGGTGCTCATTGAGTCGACGACGATTCTCCAAGCCATCGCCTCCAAAGCGGGAGCGATCAGCAGCGATGTTGATGTGCAAACCTACATCTTTGTTAGTGATGTGAAACTCCAGGGGACCATGGATGCGCGAGTGACGACAGATCCTGCCTATGAGAGTGAGATCGAAGATGCTCTCGGGGCGACACTGCCAGCGATGTCTATCGTCGTGGATGCTGAGAGAATGTTTGGGGGTACCGGCATTTATACTAATTTTTTCGATAGTGGCCGTGGCGCTGAGGTGCCCATCTCATTGGAGTACTTCTCCCCTACCGATCCAGAGGATACGTTCCAGATAGGGGCTGGCGTTCGTATCCATGGGGGCAATGCCCGGAGCCACCCGAAGAAGCCCATGCGGTTGTATTTCCGTGAGGATTATAGTGAGGGGAGCGGCGAGCTTGAACATGATCTCTTCGATGGTACGAATGTGAATTCCTTTGAGCAACTCATCTTGCGAGGCGGTGGGCATGATAGCTGGTCACTGGCCGAAACCTTTGGTGGAACCAATAATGATATCCCGCCGCATGGTGCCTTGGTGCGAGATCAGTTTCTGCGGAAGACGGAAGCGGAGCTGGGAATGCTGACTCCGTTAGGGAAGTATGTTCACGTCTATATCAATGGTATCTACTGGGGTGTCTACGACCTTCATGAGCGCCCCAATGACGCCTTCTTTGCAGATCACCTTGGTGGCTCGAAGAGCGATTGGGACGTAGTGCATCATCCTGAGTCCTTTGATTCGAATTTTACCGTGGTGAGTGGGGATTCCGAAGCGTGGGAGGCCCTCCAGTCCATCGCCAGTGGTCAGGTGGCAGACGAGATTGGTTTTGAGCGGATCCAGGATCTCGTTGATTTGGACACTTACATTGATTCGATAATCGTCCGGATGTGGTCGGGGGACTTTGATTGGTGTGGTCCCGTGTTTCAGCAGGTTTTCCTTGGAGACCAGTCGGCCTTTAGGGATGTGACTGTGTTTGGAAATAAGAATTGGTATGCTGGGCGCCAATCTCGGAACGGGGGCACGAATCCCAAGTTCCAGTTCTTTACCTGGGACGCTGAGATGAGCATGGGCAATCACTTGCTGGTCAATGTTCAGGGACCAACTCCACAGAGGAATCTCACTTTCGATCTTTCGCGAGCGAATGATCCTGGCTCGCCTGTGGCTCCCTATGACGCGCTTGTTCGTTACCCGCCTTTCCAACGGGTGATTGCTGATCGTCTTAGCAAGCACTTCTTCAATGACGGTGTGTTGTCGCCGCCTGTGGCGAAGGCGCGTCTACAGGGCATGATCGATGAGCTTAGGAGCCCGATGGTGGCGGAGTCAGCTCGATGGGGAAACACGACGCCAGGCGGTGAGATCGTCTTTACTCGGGATGACCATTGGTTGTCTGAGGTCGAGTGGCTAAGGGATGTGTTTATGGAAGAGCGTCCTGAGCGAGTCCTTGATGGCTTCAGAGATCGTGGTGTCTATCCGACCCCTGGTGTGCCTCTTCTGAGTAAAACGGGCGGCCGTCTGGAGGAAGGCGAAACGATTACTGTTAGTTCTGGTGCGGTCGAGCCTGAGATCTACTACACCACGGACGGATCAGATCCGGCTGAATTTACGGTGTATGATAGTCGCGAGATTCTGGTGCAGGGAGCCCGTTGCATTTGGTTAGTGCCAAACGTTTCCAATGGTGCATTAAATCCTGTCTTTCCTTGGTACACGCCCCAGGCCATTTCGAATGCTAGTCGCTGGTTTACTGGAAGGACAGGGCTTGGCTTTGAGGACGGTGATCAGAATTTCAGGGCCTACCTAGGCAAGCCTGAGGTGAGCCCTGGCCTGATCATGCAGGCTGCACAGACGCCAGGCGTCTATTGCCGGATTAATTTTAGTATTCCATCGGCGGCGGCTCTTGAGAATATGGATGCTCTCATCTTGCGCATGCGTTATGATGATGGCTTTGTCGCTTTCATCAACGGGGTGCGCGTGGCTTCTGCAAATGTGCCTGAGGCTGTCTTGGGTAATGGAGTGTTAGATCCGAGAGCCGTTGCGTTGTCTGCCAGAACAGATGAGGATGCTGCTATCGCGGAAGCCTTTGATGTGACGGAGGTTGCACGGAGCCGACTCATTGTGGGTGCCGGCAATGTCCTCGCCATTCATGTAGTCAATGCGAGTCTTGATGACAGCGACTTGCTCATCGCTCCGACGATAGAGTTGCGTCAGATTCTTTCCCCAGGAGGTCCTACACCGACGGCTCGTAAGACTTCGGGCGAGATCACTTTAGACAGCTCTGCCGTGGTGAAAGTTCGCGCCTTTGATTCGTTTGGTCGCTGGTCCGCGCTGACGGAAGCTTTCTTCCAGTATGAGCCGCAGCTTCAGCCAGGAGATCTTTCCGTTTCCGAGATCCATTATCAGCCTGCAGCCCCTAGCACTGAAGCAGAGCTTGCGGAGTCTGGTAGCCGAAATGGATTTGAGTTCCTTGAGGTGCGCAATGAGCGTGACTTCACTCTCGAACTCGAGGGAGCGGAGTTCGTCCGGGGGGTGCGTTTCATATTCCCGCCCACTCAACTGGTCCCTGGTGAGCGAGTGATCGTGGTTCGGAATGAGGCGGCCTTTGCCGCTCGGTATGGTAATAACAATCCGAACATTCGCATCGCTGGTGCCTTTGCCAAGGATAGTAAACTCAGTGATATGGGGGAAACGTTGGAACTGCTTTCCAAGGAAGGCTTGGTTCTCCTGAGCTTCCGCTACAATGACAAAGCTCCATGGCCCGAGGATGCAGATGGATCAGGTGCTTCACTTGTCTATCGCCCGGCAGGAGATGAGCCGGATCAAGCTGACGCCAGCCATTGGTCAGCAAGCTTGGAGCCCGATGGAACGCCAGGAACGGGCGGTTTCACTCTTTACGGAGACTGGCGGAATCATTACTTTCCGTCGGCTGTCATTGCGGGAGAGGAAGAGCCTGTCATTGATCCGCGAGGCTTGTCGGATGCGGATCCTGATGGTGATGAATTGCCGAACGTGCTAGAGTATGTCTTTGGTTCCCATCCATTGCGTCCTACGGAGAAGGCAAACTTTATGAGCTTTGCCACCATGGCGGAGATCGAAGGCGCGGATGGGCCACAACTCGTCTTCCGCTTCCTCCGCCGTCCTGACATGGTAGACGTGACCTATGCGGTGGAAGTTTCCGAGGATCTCGATGCCTGGTCGCTGACCAATCTCACGGAAGACGACCTCTCGCTTGAGGCCAATGTCAGCAACCGCGAGCGGGCCAGCGTCCTTGTCATGCCGCCAGCGTCAACGAGTCTCTACGGGCGACTGCAAGTCACCCTGGTGGAACTGGAAGCGCCCGTAGATCCGGTGGTGGAAGAGTAAGAAAGAAGAGCTTTTCCTGGAAAAAGGAGACTTGCCCCTGCTTCCGGCGTCAAGGACTTGTTCCGGCGGGCGTGGATTCCCAGAAATGTGTGCTCAGTCCGAGTGATGAAGTTAGCTGTCCGGCAAGTTCAGCTTGAGTTTCCGCTTAGGAGCGGCCGTGGGAATGACCAGCTTTGGCCGCCCGTCATTCACTGGCAGCGGAGGTGCTTCTTCAACCAGGGGAAGGGGTGGGGCCTCTTCCTCCTCTGCGACCGGGAGTGGAGGTGCCTGCTCTTCCTCGGGCAAGGGAGGCGCTTCAGCTGCGCTTTCCTCAGGTCGTGAAGGTGCCTCTGGAATAGTGATTTCCTCGACTTCAGCCACAGGGAGCGGGGCGGCCTCGATCTCTGCAGCGAGCTCGGGCTCCACTTCCTCGATCACTTCTTCCTCCTCTAATTCGCCTGGCTGAGGCGGCAGCCCCATCACTTGCCAGAGAGGGAGCCATTCCTCGGTGCCCTCGGCCCAGGCGAGATCGCTGCGTTGAACGTTCTCCTCCCAGAGGTAGGACTCCAGCTGGGCCTTGGAGTAAGGGCCGAATTGCTCGCCCTCTTGCATGACGTGAATTTGCATGGTGGAACCCATGAGCGAACTCCTTGCGGCTTTCAAGTGAGTTCCTAGGCGCGTCTCGGAGGAAATTTCAGTTGGCGTCGGCCTGATTCGTGATTATAGAACGCGGCTCGCAACCAATTTTAGCTGGAAACACGATGAAGACCGAAACCCATCCCAACAACAACCTCGTTTGCTTCGAAGACCTGAACACGGGGAAGCGGTTTCTTTCTGCGTCTACCATGACGTCTGAAAAGAAAGACACCATCAACGGTGAAGAGTATTACGTCGTGGCCTGCTCGATCACGTCTGATTCCCACCCTTTCTACACAGGTGAGAAGCGCTTGGTTGATACCGCTGGCCGGATTGATAAGTTCAATCAGCGCTACGCGAATTTCCGTCGGCCTGGTCAGTAACCAGCTGTTCGATCCGCTATCTGGCGCCTCTTTGCAGACACCGGCGGCACGTTCACGGATTGCCTAGGCATCGATCCTGAGGGCACGGAGCATCGTGCCAAGGTTCTGTCCTCTGGCCGCCTTGTTTATTCTGGCACCCGTACGTTTCGGTTCACCGCAGACGTCCCAGGAGCTGCTTGCTTGCCTGAGGGCTTTCTCGTAGGCACACGTCTCGCCGAGACGGGCAATGGTGTCTCTGAACACTCGCCTGGTGGGCAGCTCACGTTTGATTCCCCGTTAGAGGAGTCCAGCCAGCGATTCGTCTTTGAAACAGATCGCGAAGCGCCGCTGGTTGGAGCGCATTTGCTGACGGCGACACCGCTGAGCGATTCCCTTCCGCCGATCGCCTTGCGCCTCGCCACGACGCGGGGGACCAATGCGCTGTTGGAAGGACGCGGGGCTGATTTGGCGTTGTTCATCAATGAGGGCTTCGGCGACCTCATGCGTATTGGTGATCAGACGCGTCCTGATCTCTTTGCGCTCGAAATCATCCGACCAGAGCCGCTGCACGCTGCCGTCGTGGAAGTGTTAGGAAGATTAGGCAAGGATGGAAACGAACTGGAGGCTATTGATGAAGCTGCTGCTCTCGCCGCGGGGAAACGCCTGCTTGATGCTGGGATTCGTACGGCGTGTGTCGCCTTGTTGCATTCCTATCGAAATCCTCAAGGAGAGCAGAGATTAGCCGAAGCTCTTCGGCGTATCGGGTTTCACATGGTCATCACGTCATCTGAAGTCTCTCGGCGCATTCACTTTGGGCGTCGTACGGAAACGGCGCTCATTGATACCTACCTCGCGCCTCTCATGGAAGCCTACCTCACTGATGTCGAGGTGGGACTCTCAGCAGAATCTCCTTTGCGTATCATGACGAGTGCAGGTGGGCTGGTATCACGCGAGCGGTTTCGTCCGATTGATAGTCTTCTCAGTGGTCCGGCTGGGGGCGTTGTTGGCGCGGCTGCCGTCGGAAGGAGGCTTGGTCGTGATAAGGTGATCGCCTTCGATATGGGGGGCACGAGCACCGATGTCTCACGTTATGATGGTCACTATCACTACCAGCGCGAACTCACTGTAGGTCCTGCTCGCCTTCAGCGGGAAGCCTTGCGTATCGAGACGGTCGCTGCAGGTGGCGGCTCACTTTGTTTGATCGACCAGGGGGCTTTGAAGGTCGGACCTGAAAGTGCGGGAGCGTCGCCAGGACCTGCCTGTTATGGTGAAGGTGGCCCACTAACGATCACCGATGTACATGTCTTGCTTGGGCGATTGGTGCCGGATCAGTTCGCCATCCCGCTAGACGTCTCGGCTGCCAAAGTGCGCTGGGCAGATTTCAGGAGTGAGCACCGGATCGCTGCTGATCAAGGTGAGGTCTATCTGGAAGGTTTCTTGCAGATTGCCAATGAGCGCATGACAGATGCCATTCGTACAATCAGCCTTCGCGAAGGTGCGGATCCCTCCGACTACGCGCTGCTGGCCTTCGGAGGTGCTGGGGGCTTGCATGCCTGTGCCTTGGCGGAGTTGTTAGGAATAGAGGAAGTCCTCGTGCCGCGTGATGCAGGCATTCTCAGCGCGCGTGGCCTGGAGCAGGCAAATTTGGAAAGCCAGCGCGAGCGTCAGGTGCTTGCGTTGTGGGAAGATGTAAGAACTTCGATCGGCGGCTGGATTGACGACATGCGGGAAGCGGCTCTCGCCGAGATCGGTCTGGCTGAAGGGGGCTGCGACATCACGGTCGAAGGAGAGTGGCGTTTCGAAGGACAGGAGTCGACCCTGGCGCTTCTACTTTCGGATGATCCCGTTGGAGCCTTTCATGAGGAGCATGCGCGTATTTATGGGCATGTGCCAGAGAGGCCGCTCGAGTTGGAGTCTCTTCGTGTGCGGGTGTGCGAACGGGGGCCTGCGTTGAGTGACGAGGTCTTCGCCTCGCCGGAATCGGTGCCTAAAGCTGGCGATAGGCGACGTGTCTGGAGTCAGGGCGCTTGGCGGGACGTTCCGTGTTACGCTAGTGAATCGCTTCCTCCTTCCGGCGTGTTCGCTGGGCCGCTCATGATTACCGATCCGCACTGCACCATTGTGGTGGAAGCTGGTTGGACAGCGCAGCGCGGGTCGAAGGGGACTCTGGCACTGAGGCGATGCGAGCCCATTACGAATGGAGACGCGGAGCATCCCCAAGAAGTCTTGTTGGAGCTGTTCACTCAGCGGTTTCGAAATGTTGTGAATGTCATGGGGGAGCAGCTCAGGAAGACGGCGCTCTCGACTAATGTGAAGGAGCGCTTTGACTATTCGTGTTGCTTGCTTGATGCCCAAGGACGCCTGGTGGCCAACGCGCCTCACATCCCCGTGCATCTTGGGGCGATGGGTTTATGTGTGCGCCGAGTGATGGAGACGCTCGCCGCTCGTGAAGGGGATGTGATCCTAACGAATCACCCCGCGTACGGAGGTTCCCACTTACCCGATCTCACGGTCATCATGCCGGTGTTCTATGAGGGGGATCTCACCGGATTTGTAGCCAATCGGGCTCACCATGCCGAGATGGGCGGTATTCGCCCCGGTTCCATGCCTCCCAATGCGACTTCTTTGGAAGAAGAAGGCGTCATTATCCCGCCCATATATCTCTTTGCGCAGGGAGAGTCTTGCGAAGAAGCGGTGAGGGCGTATTTGTTAAGTGGTCGATATCCAACGCGTGCCGTCGATGAGAATCTGGCCGACTTGCGAGCGCAGGTTGCTTCCTGTCGAGCAGGGGGAGCTTTGTTTGTTAAACTTCTGGCTACACATGGCGAAGGCATAGTCGAGGATCAGTTGAACCAGCTTTATGAGAGTGCTGCCAAGTTTTCAGGGGAAGCCCTCACGCAACAATTGGCAAGTCCTGTCAACGTGCGAGAGGTGTTGGACGATGGTAGTGAGATCCACATTCAGTTAGGCTGCAGTGGTGATCGATTCGCGATCAATTTTGAAGGGACGTCTCTTCGTCATCCTGCCAATCTCCATGCGACGCCTGCCATTGTCCGTAGTGCCCTCATCTATGTCATTCGTTTGCTGCAAGCACGTGATCTTCCTCTGAATGAAGGCTTGCTTGCCAAGGTGGATGTCTTGTTGCCGACGTGCTTCTTGAATCCGGACTTTGATGCGGAGCCCCTTCCTCCGGTGGTGGGCGGTAATGTGGAGACGAGTCAACGTCTCGTGGAGGCCTTGCTTCAGGCTTTTGATCTTGTCGCTGGCAGCCAGGGCACGATGAACAATTTGATCTTTGGGAACCACGACGTGAGCTACTATGAGACTGTTTGCGGCGGCGCGGGTGCCGGGCCTGGCTTCGCTGGAGCAAGTGGGGTCCACACGCATATGACGAACACAGCCATCACGGATCCTGAGATTCTCGAATGGCGTTATCCTGTTAGGCTGCATCGTTTCGCATTGCGACATGGATCTGGTGGTAAAGGCGAATGGCCCGGAGGAGATGGCGTGGTCAGGGAGTTAGAGTTTCTCGTTCCGTTAGCTGTTTCTCTTCTCACGCAGCACCGTGCTCACGGTCCGAGAGGTCGCGCTGGTGGGCAGCCTGGTGCGTCTGGTTGCCAAACGCTGATTCGTAAAGGCGAATCAAGCGAACTCGGCGCTCTCGCCAGCGTCGATGTGGAACCTGGAGATCGGCTGATCCTGGAGACTCCAGGAGGCGGTGGTTGGGGAACGTAGAAAGTTGCCCATTGCAAACGTCTAAGCCTTCGCTAGTCTGAGTTGTGTGGTCTTCCCTCTATCCTGAGCTTACGAGGGGTGCCTTCGCTCTGGCCGTCTTCGGTGCGTTCTGCTTGGGCTTTTCTAAAACGGGATTTCCTGGATTGGCCATGGTCAATGTCTTGATCATGGCGGAGCTGTTCGGTGCCAAGGCTTCGGTGGGAATTATTCTGCCTTTGCTAGTACTGTGTGATTTCATCATCTACCCGCTCTATCGCAAATACGCCTCTTGGGCTCAGGTCTGGCCTTTGGTTGTCCCGACGCTGATAGGTGTGGTGCTAGGCTGGCTCTTGTTAGACGCCATTAGCAATCACGTCGCCCGACGCTTGCTTGGTGGGATTGTCTTGTTCATGGCGCTGCTGCAACTCGCGCGTCAATGGAAGTCCGCTATGCTGACAAGTTTGCCGGATGCGACCTCGTTTCGGTGGGGCAGTGGTCTTATTATCGGCGTCGCTACGATGCTGGCGAACGCAGCGGGCCCTGCTTATGCCATCTATTCGTTGGTTAGGAAGATGTCGAAGAGTGACTTTCTTGGGATTGGAGCGCGGTTGTTCTTGCTCGTGAATGTCCTCAAGCTCCCATTCAATGTGAACCTCGGCATCCTCAATGCGAACTCTCTCCGACTCGACGCGGCTCTTGTCCCAGGGATCCTGTTGGGCATCCTAGTAGGGCGCCAAGTGATCGCTCGCATTCCGGAAGCTTTGTTCCAAGGCCTTCTCTATGCCTTCTCGATCATCGCTGGGATTCGGCTGCTGTTCTTCTAATCGAACCTAAGCCAGTCTAGGTTCATGAAGGGGCCGCCTCCCTTGGGATTCACGAAGACAACGCAGAGATCGTGCAGCCCGCCTGGATCTTTGATCGTGGCTTCGATCTCTGTCCATGTTTCCCACTCACCGGTGGCTTTGAATGGAATCTGAGCGATCAACGTTCCGTTAGGATCATTTTGGCGGAGCTCGATGCTACCAGAAGATTCCGGAGCGGCGATGCGGGCCGTGACCGCATCGATGCCTAACAGATTGACCCGCTCGTAGACGAGGTAATGCCCTGGACTGATGCCGCCGATGAACTGCTTGTTACTCGCGGTGGCGCTTTCGAGGGATTGCGTGCCGTGTTTGCTTGAGAAGTGTTCGCCTTCGACCAAGCGAGAGCGGAGCCTGATTTCAGCTTTACGAGTAAGTGAGGGCATTCCACCACCACCGAAGTCGGTGTAAGAGGCCTGCCAGACGGCCAGGGCACCCGCGCTGTTCTTCAGCCAGTCGGGGCGTTTGGCCAGGGTGGTTCCGCTGAAGTCTTGGCTCATGCCTTTGCGTTGATTGGTGTCTTTGAGAGAGTAAATCCAACGCACGATGGAAGCCGCTTGCTGTCTGGAGAGCGCGGCATGTGGCAGCATGGGAATTTCTCCCCACACTTTACTAGAGCCATTGATGATCCGGTTCGCGGTGGTATGGATGGCGGCTTCTTGATCTTTCTCTTCGGCGTATCGGAGAGCGATTTCGGCAAAGGATGGCCCGACGACGCGCCGCTCAATGGCATGGCAATTGAGACAGTCGCTTTTCTGGATCAATGAGAGGCCGCCGACATGCTGGCCCGAGCCTGAGAGGTAGGCGGCTTCTGCGTTGCCGGGGGTGTCTGTTTGAAAGAGCTGATTCAGTAAGAGACGCGAACGCATGACGTCAGCGGCGTCTTTGGATGAGCCATCTTCGGCGTCGTCGACGGTGACTTCATACGCAATGGAATCGCCCCAGTTAAAGAAGCCTCCATCAGCGGGTTCTAAGAAGCGAACGCTGGGGGCTTCGTTTCCGATCACGAGTTGGGCCGAGTCTGTGGTGGCTGCACCGTGTTCGTCCGCCACGGTTAACCGAACCTCATACTGGCCGGGATCGTTTAGGATAAAGGTCGCTTCTCGCGTGCTCTGTGGTTCGAGCTCTGTGCCGAGGACTTCCCAATGATAGGTTAGGGTGTCACCCGCATCGGGATCTGCGCTGTCGACTGCTGTAAACGTTGCTGTGAAAGGATGCTTTCCCTCGGTGGGCGATGTCACGGCCATCTTGGCTTTCGGTGGGCGATTGCCTGGGTGGTAGGCGATCCGTAGGAGGCGGGCCTCCGCATTGATGCCCCAGGTGGTGCCGTAATCGAGCATGTAGAGGGCACCCTCGGAGCTAATCCGCATGTCGACGGGTCGATTCAAGCTGAGTTCCGTGAGGAATGGCTTAATGGAGACGATGTTAGAATGATCGTCCAATTTGACGCGTTTGATGAACTTGCGTTCCCAATCGAAGAAGATCAGGGAGCGATCGAGTTCCTCCGGTAGCTTGGTGGTCGACTTGAGAGCCGGATCGAAATGATAGACGGGACCAGCACAGGCTGTGCGTCCGCCCTTTCCAAGCATGGGAAACTCTTTGGAGTCTGCATAGGGGTAAAAGATCCAAGCCGGTTGGGGTGTGGGTAGGATCTTGGAGCCGGTGTTGGTGGGAGAGCGATTCTCAGGGGCGTCTACATCGTAGAGTGGGCCTGCTTTATTTGTCTCAAAGTCCCAATCTGCGTAGGCTTTGTTGTCTCCAATGAAGAACGGCCAGCCGAAGTTGCCGGCAGCGCGAGCTTGGTTGAGTTCGTCATACCCTCTTGGGCCCCTGCCACTTTCACTGCCTGCATCGGGGCCCACTTCACCCCAGTAAACGTAGCCTGTTCGTTGATCGACATTCATCCGCCAGGGATTGCGACAACCCATGACGTAGATTTCTGGCTTTCCTTTGATGGGGCCATCTGCAGGAAAGAGATTGCCTTCAGGTACAGTGTAAGTGCCATCAGCTTGAGGGCGAATGCGAAGGATCTTGCCGCGCAAGTCGTTGGTGTTTCCCGCTGTGTCTTGAGCATCGAAGGTATGCTTGCCCTCGCGTTCGTCGAGCGGGGCGTAGCCACCGGAATCACCGCCAGGATGGGTGTTGTCACCGGTGGAAATAAAGAGGTTTCCATTCGGGCCAAACTCTAAGGACCCGGCGTGGTGACAGCAGTCATCGCGATGAGTAGGCACCTTGAGAACGACTTTCTCGGAGCTGCGGTCGAGGACATCGCCCTTGAGGACGAATCGACTGACAAACTGGCCAACGAAGACTTCCGTGGGCGGCGAGTACATGAGGTAGACCCATTGATTCTCCGCAAAGCTTGGATCGAGTGTGAGGCCGATGAGCCCGGCTTCCTGCTTAGCGAAGACCTCCAGCTCTGCCGCGATGGTGGTTTCCTGGGTGTCAGGATGGTAGATCTGTAGTTTCCCTTCGAGTTCGATGAACAAGACGCGACCGTCTGGAGTGACGTCGAGTTCCAAGGGACGTTGGAGATCCTTAGCGAGAACGGTAGCCGTGAAACGGTTCTCCTGGTAGGGAGCCGCTGCTGCTACGATCACGCTAGCGAAGAGCGCTAGGGCTGTGCGCATGAGAATGCTAGGAATTTAGATTGTTGCGACCTGAGGCGCCGGGAGAACGCATTTCTTTCTTCCACTCGTCAGGCTTCTCGGCCTCAATGCTGTCGTCTTCGTATTTCTCAACGAGATCTGTCAGCTGCTTCTTCAGATCGGCAGTGACGGCCTCATAGCCAGGCTTCCCGTAGAGGTTGGTGAGTTCTTCAGGATCTTTCTCGAGGTCGTAAAGTTCCCATTCTTCACCGAAGCGATAAAAATTCATCAGCTTGTAACGCGTCGTCCGGATACCGTTGTGGCGAGGGACCATGTGCACGCTGGGGAATTCGTAGTAGTGATAGTAGATGCTCGTTCTCCAGTCGCCAGGATTGCGTCCTTTGAGGAGTGGCAAGAGCGACAGGCCCTGCATGTCCTTGGGAATGGGAGCATCGGCGATATCTAGGAAAGTCTGCGCGTAATCGAGATTCTGGATCATGTGCGTGCTGCGAGATCCGGGAATCGTGGTGCCAGGCCATTTGATGATGAAGGGCATCTTGAGAGACTCTTCATACATCCAGCGCTTGTCATACCAACCGTGGTCGCCCACGTAGAAGCCCTGATCAGAGGAGTAGATGACGATGGTATCTTCATCGAGGCCTAGCTCTTTCAAGGTGCCACGCAAACGTCCGATACCTTCATCGACGCCCTTGATGCAGCGGAGGTAGTTTTTCGCATAGCGCTGGTATTTCCAACGCACGAGATCTTTGCCAGTGAGCTTGGCTTGATGGAAGGCCTCATCCTTGGGGCCGTAGGCAGCACGCCAGGCTTTGAGTTGGCCTGCGCTCATTCGTTTCATGTTATTCCAGGCGGAGCGATCTTGACGTTGCTGTGAGGGTTCTTGATCAAACTCGGGTGTGAGATCGACGAAGAGATCGTAGTTGATATCCATGTGCCGATCGATCTCGAGTTCCTGATGACGGGCAGGCGGTGCGTTGTCTTTCCAATCGTCGAAGAGCGTGGAGGGCTCTGGGATGGTGATGTCATCGTATAAATGCAAGTGCCTCATGGCAGGCATCCAACAGCGATGCGGCGCCTTGTGCTGGACCATGAGCATGAAAGGCTTCTCGGGATCGCGATCACTGGTGAGCCAGTCCACCGCAGCATCGGTGACGATATCCGTGCAGTAGCCTTGCACTTGCACACGGCCTTCAGGCGTGATGAGGAAAGGATTGTAGTAGTCGCCTTGCCCGGGAAGGACTTTCCAGTCATCGAAGCCTTGCGGTTTTCCCTTCAGGTGGGACTTTCCGTAGAGCGCTGTTTGATAGCCCTTCTTTTGAAGAATCTTGGGAAACGTCTGCTGATTCCAGTCGAAGGCGTTCCCGTTATTCATGAAGCCATTCTTATGGCTGTGCTTTCCTGACATAATCACCGCACGACTCGGGCCGCAGATGGAGTTCGTACAGAAGCTCTTCTCGAAGAGCATGCCTTCCGCAGCAAGCTGATCGATGTTCGGCGTGGGATTGACCGACTTTAGGAAGCCATTGTAGGCCCCGATCGCATGGGGAGCGTGATCGTCCGTAAAGATGAAGAGGATATTCGGTGTCTTCCCCGCGAGTGAACTGAGCGTGGCGAAGAGGAAACTAGTGAGAAGGAGGTGAGTCCGATGCATACGGGCACATTTAACCCCAGCCCAAGGAAAGGTAGCAATCCTGAACTGCGCTCCGCCTTTGCCTTGTGCCGCTACTGTGGTTCGGGGAGAACCGTTTCTAACTTGATAGAGCTGGCGAGTAGCCTTCGCCATCGCATCGTTGCCAGGCTGACGGTCATGAGAGGCACGTTTCGATAGGTGACGTGGAGCAACTCGTATAGAATCTAGAAAACCACGCCCCACGAGACTGCATGATTTCTGATCTCACGAAGCCGGGCGAGTATGGCGGAATCATAGCAGCTTCCGCAGCGATATTATAATTACCGTAACTCGATTCACATGAAATCGCCACCTGTCTACTTTCAGTCAGGCTTCTGAAGACAACAGATCTGGCTTCAGTGCAAAGCTGTGCTTTTGATTGATGGGAAAGTCGGAATTGCTTGCGCAGCCCTAGCTTTTTCTACATAAGAACGAGCCTACATGGATGTCTCTTTCATTTTCCCTTGTCTATACCAAGCGCCATCATAAATTTCTATTCGTTGAGATCCATTGGCTGGGACTTTTAGTCACCGCGGAATGCTTGGGTTCGATACTGTGGCGACTAAAAGTCACCACCACCAACCAGTCAACGCGACTACGTTAGTATTGGGCTGGAAATTAGTGACGGCGTTTGGTGTATCTCCATATGATGAAGGAGAGAAAGCACATGCACACGAACTGATCGGCGGTAATGTGTGGGAGGATGATTGCGTATTGTTTGATCGTGGTTATAACGATCCCAGAATAATCGCATGGTCAATAGCTAAAGATTCGCACTTTGTTATTCGGGTGACAGTTGGAAGCAGCAAGGCGGCGCAGGATTTTGGTAACGTCCGAAATGAGGGGGCTAACGAATGACTTCGATGCCTTGAAAGATAATGATAGCGTTGCCCGCTATCTCCTTCCGGTCCTCCCAATGGTCCCACCATCCTTTGGGGTTCAGGATACGAGCAATCACCATTCGCGCCATCTTGGCTCCTCCTGATTCACTCCAGCCGAACGCGATCTTCTTTAATCGACGTCCGATTTCAGCCATCAGTCTTTCAATCAACGACGTCGTCCTCGGGCAACGGATTCCAAGTTCTAACCAGGTTCCAAGATAGGTGAACAAGTGCCGTTTCGCATTCGACACATAGTTTGCGGCTACTCCGTATCCCTTCGCGCCCAGGTCCTCGATGAACTTATCTAACTCTCTTTCAA
>CALLLI010000422.1 GCA_938082635.1 uncultured Verrucomicrobiales bacterium | reverse complement strand
CGCGCCGAGACAGCCGAGTATAAGAAGTTCAAACAGTGCACAGGCGAGCTGATAGATCTCAGCATCGAGTTGTCGAAAGGGAAGATTGCCCGACTACGAAATCAGTCTGCTGACTCATGAGAACTTACCACTCACGAGATTCCACACCTTATCACATTTATATTGATAATCTTGCCAGAAATATCGTGCAAGATGATTCCATCACGAGATTCTTCGAACAAAGTCCTGAACTTAGATTCCTCGATCTGAAGTTTTGCGGCACGCTCGCGCACTCGCTCCTCAAGCTGTTCAGTATGAGCTTTAAGCTCCGAGTTGGAAGAGTAGAGCGCAGCGCTCTTATCTTCCAGCAACGCTTCCGCCTCTTGGCGAGCAGCTCTTTGTCGCTCATAGCGACGTTTCCAACGCTCTATGCTGTCGCTAGACATTGGCTATGAACTATCGTGAAGCGAACAGACTCATCCTCTGAGGGCTCTTCCATTTGCACCTCGCAATCATCGCCAAAGTGCTTACAACATCCAAGAATCAATCCGTGAGCCACATCCTGTAAATGCCGCTCTGATAGAGCGGACCATCGTGAGACTGTTCTCAGACGTTCTAGTCGTATCAAAGCTTGGTAGCATAGCGTCTGGGTAGAGCTTTTTGACTTCCACATGGATGTGGCCTTCCACCTTTTCCAGCAAAGTCGCCACCTCTCTTGGACACACCGTGTCCATTGCCGAGAACGGTCTTGAAGCGGTCGAGGCGACGGAAGCCAACAACTATGACGCCATTCTGATGGATGTGCAGATGCCGATCATGGACGGCCTCGAAGCGATCCGTCGGATCGTTGCCCAATCTCCAGACGATCAGCTGACTCACATAATCGCTATAACCGCCAATGCCATCATCGGAGATCGCGAAGCCTGTCTTGCGTCTGGCATGAATGACTATCTCACAAAACCCCTCCGAATCGCGCCTCTCAAAGCAGCTTTGTCCAAAGTGCCTTACCAAGGATCGACCGCTTCTAGCGACGGCCTCATCGACCGGGAACAATTTGAGGCCATCGTGGATCCAGGCGATGCCGAGTGTCTTAAGATCTTCGAGGACTTTTGTCAATTAGGGCGCCAGCAGATCGACCAACTCACAGCGGCGATTGATAGCAAAGACTGGCAACATGTTGGGAGTCTTGTACATCAACTAAAAAGCTCCTCAAGTACCCTTGGCTTTTTGTGGTTTAGTGATAGAATGGATCAAACCGAAGCTGCCGCGAAGAACAATCAGGTAGCCCCTGAAATCGTCAGCATAGATCTAGTAGACCTGTTCAGTCGCTCTGTAATAAGCACCCAATCCACGTAGAGATCGACTTAGTTAGGTGCTAAACAGTTCCTCAATCCGACCGGTGGAGTCCCCATGTGAATCTGTCTTGCTACCGATTCCTTGGAGTGTGCTGAGCCAAAGATTGCACAGCGGAGTCTTTGGATCATCCATAACCAAATGGCGTCCATGAACAAATCCAGCACCTCCACCAGTGAGGAGTGTCGGACAGTTGGTAAGATTGTGCTTGGTGCTAATGTTGCTTCCAAAGGTCAGTGCCACGTTGTCATAGAGACTGGAACCATCCGTTTCCTTGGAGGCCTTCAACTTATCGATGAACTCAGCTAACATGATTGCGTGGTGCCGGTCACGTAGCTCGGAAACAGCGTGGCGATCTCCCTCGGCATAGTGACTCATGTTGTGGGCACTCATACTCGCACCGAGACTGGCTAACATGCTATCTACTGGCATCCGATAACTGAAGAAACGAGAAGCATCGACCTGCATGGCTGCGACCATCAGGTCATACATCAGGCGGATTTCTTCAACGCCCTCCAAATTGGGATTGGGCTCGTCAAGTGGGCTGATTGGCTCCTTCTTGTCAACTGCGAGCCATTTCTCTTCCTTTGACAAGCGGACTTCGATCTCACGAACAGATTGAAAATATTCATCGCGCTTGTCGGCATCGCTCTTGGTCACGCGCTTGCTCACCGCTTTGGCATCCGCGAGCACCGTATCGAGAACGCTACGATGCTCTGTGAGAAGGTGCTGACGTTCCGCTAGAGGTGTCGAGTCATTGGAGAAGAGCCGATGAAAGGCCACTACGGGTGAGGTGTAATCGGAAACGGGCTTACCTTGTCGATTCCAGGCAAGCGACAAGCCGGGCCCATGACTTTCGCCCGCACCACCGGAATTCCCGCTCGCTAACTGAACTGATGTGAAACGCGTATCCTTGCCCAACTGTTCCGCCGCGACTTGATCAACCGAAACCGTGTTGTGAAAGCTCTGTCCAGGAATCGCATAGCGGTTCGCACCCGTTAACCAGAAAGTGCTTCCAGAATGGCCATCATTCGAGTACTGATGATAGAGATTTTGAATGATCGTGATGTCTTTCTGATGCTTCTGTAACGGCTCCAGAACTTTCGGCATCTCGTAATCGGCACCCACAGTGTTCACATCAGGATACCAAGACTCCCGGGTGACACCGAAACCCATGCCGAGAAAGATCGCACGTTTGGGAGGAGCTATCGGTGATGCCGCGCTAGCGAATTGGCGAAAGCCGAATGACTCTAGAAATGGCAACGCGATGAGGGCATTGGCGCTTTTCAAGAAGCCGCGGCGAGATGAAACGTTAGAAGGATGGGTCATTTCGATTGAAAAGTGTCAGTTTGCACGAGGGCATGAATGAAGAGACTCAACTCGTAGTCACCAACACGCGCTTGGTTAAGGATCGTATCCGCTAGGACCTCGTCCGTGAAGCCATAGGGGCGGCCAAGACCGTAAGTGATGAGGGATTCCATAAAGCCGTGTGCGAATTGGTCGATCTTGCCTGCCACCGCTTCGCGGAGGCCCCGATAATCAGCAAACTCAGTCCCATCAGGCAACTGTCCGCGTGAATCGATAGCAAAGTCATTGGGGCGGTTCTTCTTCCGTCCAGTCATGATGGTTTCCACATCACGCCATTCCCCTGCGGCATTGAAATTCTCTAACCCGTAGCCAATCGGATCGATCTTACGATGGCACTGCGCGCATTGCGGTTCTTCCTGGTGAGCCCGCTGAAGCTTACGCGCGGGCAGAACGTCACCTTCCAATCTGCACAGTTGTGGAACATTTGGTGGTGCTGGGGGTGGCGGATCATTGAGTAGATGCAGGGCTTACGCATGAAGAACATGGAAATTCGTTAATACGCCATAAGTCTTTTAAGGATAGTCTGTTACAACAGAAAGGGGGCCAGATATTTCCTTGAGCTACAGAGCTCGCCCAGGAGGATGTAGAGGATGGACCCGCTAATTTCCATAATCTAACGAGTCAGTCA
>CALLLI010000421.1 GCA_938082635.1 uncultured Verrucomicrobiales bacterium | reverse complement strand
AAGTTACGACACCTACTTAGAACTCTATACGCACTCGTGGTCGAACCCATACTATCCAGTCCTTCGAACCAACGGCACGGAGCTAGTTGCTGATGAAGAGATGGAACCGCTGTTCACCACAGCGTGGACTAAGATGAAAGTAACGCTCGACGCAGACGGACTTGCGACCGCTTACATCAACGATCAATTAATCTCACAGGCACCATTGCCACCGAACTACAACCGTAGTGCAGCCTGGAGCCTATCCGTGGGTGGCTTTGACGGATGCCTCGATGAGATGAGAATCAGCCGAGTAGTGCGTTCAGATTCTCCGCCTGGCGGCGGCGATCCGGGTGATGGCGGCGGCGATCCGGGTGATGGTGGTGGCGATCCGGGTGATGGTGGTGGCAATCCGGGTGATGGCGGTGGCAATCTGGGTCCTGGCAGTCCGTTTATCGCTGATGCGGACACGGTAGCACTCTACCACTTTGACGGTGATGGCAGCGACGCCTCAGGCAACGGCTTCGATCTCACAGCATCGGGTAACGTAGCCTATCAAAGTGCTGATCTTGGATGGATGGCCAATCCCACAGGTGCGTCCGTGCGATTCCAAGACATCGGCGATCAACTCTCTGCGAATATTCTAGATGAACTCCTCCTGCCAGACAGCGGTGGCGAGATTACGTTAGAATGGCAAATGAAAGCACTCTCGCTGCCCCAGCGTGGTACAGGTGGTCGTTCCCATGTCAATCTCGGTCAGAGTTGGGACACTTTCCTAGAAATGTACACTCACCGCTGGGCTTCTACGCAAGTTCCTATCATCCGCGCCAATCGACAAGAAGTGGTGTCATCACAAACCCTAGTCCCCTACTACACATCAGGTTGGGTCAGCATGAAGATTACCCTTGATTCGGCCGGTCAAGTGCGCGTCTTCATCGATGATATTCTAGTCTCTGAAATTACCTCCCCAGCACGGACTAGCCGTTCAAACGACTGGCTCTTCGCCCTCGGAAACTTTGACGGCTACATCGACGAACTCCGAATTAGCAATACCCTACGCTCTAGTGGACCTAGTATAGCCGCACTGAAAGCAGCTCCCGTTCCGGCGATATCCGGAAGGCCTAGCCAAAGTGATTCGCATGGCTTCGTGAAAGCTTCAGAAGATACTAGCGATCAAATCCTATCATATGCAGTAGGCGACTTTGCCAACGATCAACCGAGAGGGAGAAGCACTCTTCGAGTGGACACCATCTACCGCGCCAGCACGCAGTTCATTGAGGTGAGCTATGTTCGACTCAGTGGCGGCATTGAGCGAAGCACATGTCAGTACAGCCAAGATGATCTCTTCTACTCCATTGAAACCTCGTCCGACCTAGCAGAGGTAGGAAATTGGCAAACGAACCCATCCTTGTGGCAACAGCTAGACGCTCCGGAAAACCATGCAGATGGCACCGAAACGGTTCGCATCATTACGCAAGCAAATGCTAGCAAATCTCTCTACATAAGGCTTCGCGTGCAGGCTGCGCTCAACGACTAATCGCTACGTCGGTCACTCAGACTTATTAACGGTAAGTGCGTTCTCCCAGGTCATTCCCAGTCACACGATGGCAAGGAATCAGAAAGCTAGCGGATTAGCACTCACAGCTGAGCCCACAGCGCGCTTTGACGACTCCAGTGTTAGGCACTGAACAAACGCTTTCGGAGTCACGCCCGCCCATCGCTTAACGTAGGAAAGCGATGCCCGGCTCACAGTGAAAATCGACCCTATCCTTGCGGCCAAATCTAACCTACCTATAATAGGTAGGCTGTGGCGGTGCCAATCGCTCCATCCAGCCCTCAACGCCTGGTTGAAACCGCAACGCATTCGCGCGGTAATCAATCAGCGCTCCGTGGGAGATAAAAAAGTCTGCCCCAATAATCCCGTCCATCCGGATCGTACGTTTGCGAGCCGGAGCTTCATTGATGGCATCAAGATTCAAGACATGCGCCTTGAAAGGCCCTACTTGCCGATAGTTGCCGATCTGAATTTCATCAATCACCCCTTCCTTCGCCACCGTGTCCTCCGATCCGAGCCACGCCAACCGCAAGTTAGAAGCAACCATCTTTCTGATGCAACGCTTCGCAAAGCGATGATCCAATACGGTATGACTTGCCCCACTATCCACGAGGAAGACACCAGCCTTCCCATTGACCCGCACAGGCACGAAATTCAGCCCGAAGTCATCACGCTTCATCGGAAGGTGATGATTCATGGAGCAACTCGGGAACACGGCCACCACAGCCACGCTGATTAAAAGGGCCGCAACCTGGGGAACGTTAACAAGTTTCATGGGAGTGTCGGGCTCTGAAGATGAACCGTCACCCGCACTTGTAAACTCTTTAGCGTGGCGACCGTCGCTGAAACAGTATCCAGCGCAGGCCCCAGATACTGAGAATCAATCCAGCAATACCATAGAACGCAATGCCCGCATAGACACTCCATGTCATAACGACCATTTGCTCAGCATGCACTCAACCCGAACGCCGTCGCGGTCACACCAAACCCCATCAATGATAGGCCCTGAATCCAGATTGCCCGTGGTGGAGATCTGTCCGCGCCCAAACTCACCGAAGCCCACACCATAGACTTTCTCCTGCCAGAAATGCTTCACATATTGTTGAAACCACTTCTCCGCCAGGCTTGGCCACAACTCAGGAGCAAACGTGGTAAGGTAGGAGTTCGCACAACCGCGAGAAGTGTCATGTGTCATGTGTCATGTGTCATGTGTCATGTGTCATGTGTCATGTGTCATGTGTCATGTGTCATGTGTCATGTGTCATGTGTCATGTGTCATGTGTCATGTGTCATGTG
>CALLLI010000420.1 GCA_938082635.1 uncultured Verrucomicrobiales bacterium | reverse complement strand
GGCAAGAAGCAATAAAGGTCAAAGAAGCCACCACGAAACCGGACACTACCCGGAACCGGTTTAGATCTTGCATCTCTTTCCAGCGGTACCCACTCTTCAGCGGTCCACAAACTATCTTCACGGCTGCACACAGCCACGCTCAGAACCGGCGGGCTTGTTAGAGCGGTCGCGGCAGAGTTTCTGCAATGCGCCAGCCCCTATTCATCCGATGAACAAATTATTCAAATTCCTTACCATCAGCGCTCTGTTGAGCCAACTCTCACTCACAGGCCGCGCAGACGAGACCCAGACCAAGCCCGTGCGAATGGGCTGCGGGATCATGACTTTCGACACCGTTCCAGGATGGGGGCTGGGCGATGAGGGAAAATCCGTTCTCGGCGCCACTCACGGCGGTGTGGTGATTGACAAGGAAGGCAGCATCTATGTGAGCGCCAACAAGGGCGTGGTCGTCTTTTCACCTGAAGGAAAAGTGATCCGCTCGTACGTCGACAAGCAGCACTCCAACATGCACGACATGGAAATTCGCGAGGAGGACGGCACGGAATACATCTACGCCGCGCGCAACATGGATCGTGAGGGAATCAAGTTTCGAGCCAGTGACGGAGAGGTGGTTCTTCAGCTGCCGTTTCCGAAAGACTCCAAACTCAGCCCCTTCCAGTTCAATCCCACCGCGATTACCGTCGCCCCCAATGGCGACATCTATTTGTCCGACGGCTACGCCAGCAATGTGATCTTCCGCTTCGACAGAAGCGGAAAGTATCTCAGCCACTTCGGAGATAAGGGAAACGACCTCAAGCAGTTCAACACCGCCCATGGCATGACGCTCGACAGCCGTTATGATCCGCCACGCCTTTTGATCTGCGATCGAAACCACAAGCCGAAGGGGCGTTTACTGCACTATGATCTGGATGGGAAGTTCGTCGAGGAGGTCGTCACCGGCCTCGGTATGCCGACATCCGTCGCCGTGCAGGGGGACTACGTTTCGGTTCCGGATCTGCACGGAAGAGTGGTCATTCTCGACAAGAGCAACACCATCATGGCGGTTCTTGGGTACAACGCTGATCCCAAGAAACGGGGCGCACACGGCGTAAAGCAGGCGGACTGGATCGAGGGTGTTTTCAGCGGCACCCACGGTTCCTATTGGGACAAAGACGGCAACCTTTACGTCCAGGACTGGAACGTCGACGGACGAATCATCAAGCTGGTAAGAGTGAAGTAGTCCTCGTAGCCAGTTAAGCAAAGGACTTGGTCCGGATTCTCTCCGCTGCGGCCACGATACTTCGCGGCCGCGTTGATGAACTCAACCTCGATTACTCATCACGTTGGAGGATCTGGCCCTTGACGGGTACTGCTAGGAAATTGCTTTTCACCCACGATGCCGGACCTATCGATTGGGCAGAATTGAAGGGGACAGTGGAGATCAGTCGCCGCCTAACGACGTGACACCGCCGCAAAGGCGTGTAGGCTTGAGCGATCAATCTATACCACCGTCTGGGCGCATCTTTTATGTGCTCGCTGTTCTTTGGGCTCGTGTCCATGTCGCAAGCAGAGCCCCTTGGGGAGGGCAGCGAGCGTGTCTTCATGCCTCCTTTTTTTGAGAGCCACTGCGTAAAGTGCCATGGTGCCAATAAGCCCAAGGGCGGGATCCGTCTCGACCGAATGGATGGGCGCATCGCCTCAGCGCAAGACTTCGAGACTTGGAGCGCCATCCATGAACAATTGTCTAATGGCGAAATGCCGCCGGAGGATGCGGAGTCGCAGCCGGACGAGATGGAACGTGCGCGGGTGCTGGCTTGGATCGGCGGCGAACTGGAAAAGGCCCTATCATCTGAGAGAGTAAGTTACCTGTTAGGAGAGTCCTCTTTCGGCAATCATGTCGACCATGAGAAACTGTTCAACGGGGAGATCCAAGAACTGCCATTTTCACCGCCGCGGCTGTGGCGCATGAATCCCAACATTTACGAGCGCACGAAGCAGCGAATCTTCAAAGAACACTGGATGGAGTTGCGCCGCGTGCAGCAACCTTTCGGGATCGAGAGGAAGTCGGGGATCCATGACTACGCGGCGAATTTGTTGGCCGATTCAGCAACACTCGATACGCTGCTGCGCAATGCGAGGGACATTGTGGAGCACCAGCTCGGTCGCGATGTTCCGGAAGCCTTTCGATCATTGTTAGAAACTGAGACGCCCAGCGTGGAACAGGTCGATGCGGCCGTGCTGCTGCAGTTCGAGACCTTGGTCTACCGTCCGCCCTACGACGATGAGCGGCAGCGCTTCCGCGATTACATGCGACGCGCGATTGGCGAGGCAGACGATGTGCGCGAGGGCTTGGCCGCTTGCCTTAAGGCGATTATGCTAGTTCCGGAGGCGGTGTATCGGATGGAGTTGGGCTTGGGCTCGAAGGACGAGCACGGGCGACGGCGGCTTTCCAGCAATGAGCTAGCCTTTGCCAGCGCGTTTGCGCTCACCGATGACCCACCGGATGAAGTTCTCTGGGCGGCGAGCCGAAGTGGGAAACTCGGCTCGCATGCAGGGGTGCGTGAGCAGCTCGTGCGGATGCTAGACGACGATGCGATTGCCAAGCCGAAGATCTTGCGCTTTTTCCGTGAGTTCTTTGGTTACCATCGGGCGCCGGATGTTTTTAAGGATGCGAAACGCTATGAAAACTACGACTGGGGCGTGGTACCGGCGCAACTGGTCCATGAGGCAGATTTGCTAGTGCTGCATCATTTGAGGCAAGACCGTGACGTGCTGCAGGAGTTGCTCACGACGACCCACTACTTCGTGGGACACTTCGGTTCTGAGGTTGATCCGGTAGAGCTGGAGCAGCGGCTGGCGGCGCTGCGCCTATTGCATGACTACTGGAAGGACAAGCCATGGAAAGAGTTAGCGTATGAACTCGATCCCGCTGTGCGAGCGGAGATCGAGGGCTTGCACCCGCATTTCCGTACCCAGCCGGCGAAGCACCGCATGAGCGGGGGGCTGATCAAGGACTACATGGAGTACTTGCCGGTCTGTTATCAGAATGGGATCCGGCCGATGTTGGCGCAGTTCACTCACATGGAAGGCTTGCGCGAGCGCAATCTCACCAGCGCCCGTGATCAGCGATTTTTCCTGCTCGCCTACAACCTAGAGATCGATCAATTTGACTGCCCAACGGTGCAACCTTTTGAACTCAACCCGCAGCAGCGTGCTGGGCTGCTGACGCACCCGGCGTGGCTCATCGCTCATTCGAAAAACACGGACACAAACCCGATCACGCGCGGCAAATGGGTGCGCGAACGCCTGCTCGCTGGTCACGTGCCGGACGTACCGATTACCGTGAATGCAGTCGTTCCGGAAGACCCGACGAAGACCTTGCGGGAGCGTTTCAATGCGACTCGGCAGGCGGAATGCTGGCGTTGTCACAAAAAGATGAACCCGCTGGGGATGACCTTCGAGGCCTACGACGACTTTGGTCGGTTCCGGACGACGGACGAGGTGAGTGGGCGACCAATCAATGCTAGCGGGCGGGTCGATTCGACCAGTGAACAGCGTCTGAATGGCGAGGTTGCTAGTGCCTTGGAACTCGTGCAGCGCCTCGGACATTCGAAGATTGTGAGGCAATCGTTCGTGCGGCATGCGTTCCGTTACTGGATGGGGCGCAATGAGCTGCTGAGTGACTCGGCGACCCTGATCGCGGCGGATAAGGCGTATGTCGACGGCGGTGGGAGCTTCCGCGCGCTATTGATCTCGCTGCTAAGTTCGGATTCGTTTATCTACAGGAAAGAGATTGGAAAATGATAGCATCCTCACGAAGGACTTTTTTGAAACAACTGTCGCTCGGGAGCGGGGGCGTGTTGTTGTCACCGCTCGTGCGCCAGCTTGCTGCCGAGGCGGACGGCGACAGTCGCGATGCGTTTCCACAGCGATTTGTTTTTCTGGTAAAGTCGAGCGGGCTGACGCCATCGGCGATCACCCCGGTGGGCCTGCTCGACCAGGTGCCGGTCGGCGGCGCGCCGTTGAGAGTGGCGTTGAAAGATCATGCCTTACCCGAATCGATGCACGCGCTTGAGCCTTTCAAAGATCAACTCGGGATATTACAGGGTTTCTCCGGCAAGATGTGCCTGCAGGGCCACACTGCCTATTTTGGAGCGATGGGTGTTCACACATCGCCCAACGAAAACTCTAGTGGTGCCCCATTGCGCGCGACAGTAGACACACGCTTGTCATCGCGTCACCCGAGCCCTTTTGGTCATGTCGGCCTAGCGCTGAGAGGGCGGGCGGTGGGTGGTTCTGGCGACCCCATTCCGGAGGGAACGATTTACCCAGGCCTATCTGCGGTCGCCGCTGGTAGAGAACTCCCGTTTCAGGCGAGTCCGGATCAAGCATTCGACCAACTATTCGGTTCCGCGCTATGTTCCGGGCAAGGACGCAAGCGCTACGATCTGGAATCCGGAATGCTCGATTTCCTCTCCGGCGATATCAAGCGCCTGCGCAAACGAGTGCCATCAGCCGAGAAGGACAAGCTTAACCACTACTTGTTAGCATTCGAAGAACTGCAAGAGCGCCGCAAGCGGCTCGCCTCCATGGGCGACATCATCCGGAGCGGGGCTCCAGAATTGACTGACCAATTTGCGTCCGAACTCGGGAGCGACCGGCTTGAGTCGCATTTCACGCTGGCGGCATCGTGCTTGATTACTGGGCTGAGTCACGGGGTCACGATTCGTTTGGACAATCTCGAGCATGTCTACAGTGGACTCGGTCTCAGCGAGCAGAACGTGCATGCGATCGGCCACGGTACCGGATCAAATGGCAAGAGCGCCGACGACTGTCGCGATGTTATCCGCGCGTATCACCTCCAATTGATGGCGGGTCTGGCGGCAAAACTGCGCAGCGTGCCGGAAGGCGATGGTACCATGCTAGACAATACGATGATCGTCTATCTGAGTGACGCTGGAGAAGCCCATCACGGGGCCCTATCAGAGTGGCCGTTCTTGACGTTGGGCGGTTGTGGTGGGCGCCTGACGCTCCCTGGTAATTTCGTTCGCATGCCAGATTACGGTCAGACTGGGCACGGAACGATCGGAAATTTCTACACCTCGCTCCTCAATGCATACGGCGATCCGATCGAGCACTTCGGTGACCCCGATTTCGAACTTGATCGACGGGGCCTGCCACAACGCGGCCCGGTAGCGTCGCTTATCGCATAGGCAATTCGCCATTACCAATCGGTCGCCTGGGCCTCATAGCTCTGCCCGATAAACTCAAACTTTCCCAAGCTCGACTGGCTGCAGCCATAAATCGCGCCCAGCCGATAAGTGACGACGTGATCTCAACCGTGGTGGTAAACATGTTGTCGTTGATCCAGCGCCATCTTAGTTCGCCCGGCCTCGACTATCCAGAATTGCCTTCCTAAGCGCAGAGGAAAGTCTACGCTTGGGAACCTATCTGCCGTTTTCTGAATTGCATTCTAACTCTGACCTCGCCTCAACTAACATGAATGCCATTGATTCTTTCTCGCATCCTGAAGAGGCGCTACGGGCGGCGACCGAGATTCAGCAAAGGTTTCGCCCCGGCGAACAAGATAGCGCCCTTCGA
Organism: uncultured Verrucomicrobiales bacterium; assembly: GCA_938082635.1. Lineage (GTDB taxonomy): Bacteria > Verrucomicrobiota > Verrucomicrobiia > Verrucomicrobiales > DEV007 > JAACDM01. Next base: position 10,422 of record CALLLI010000420.1, on the reverse strand, counting down.
GTATCTATTCATCGTGGGAGAGGTCTCGCAGTGCGGCTTGATTCCAACATCGACTACTTCGGAAATACGGTCAACTATGCCGCGAAGATTCAATCTGTGGCAGGGGCTGGAGAAGTGGTCTTTTTCAAAGAATTTCACGCTCTACCTAACATTGCAGAAACGGCGAGAAAGTTTCGGTTGGAAGTTCGGGAAAAGCCATTCCTACCCAGCTTTAAAAGCGGTAGCAATGTTGTGTTGATAGCAACATTGGAAGAGTAAAGGGCAATCGATCAGTCCATTGCACTCAAGTCTCTAAACCAGTGGCCGGATGTCTGGCGTTTCGACTCCCGCTTCCGATGCTTCAGCAGCCTGCGGTGTTTGGCCGGACGTCCTGAAACACGGGCTCGCCAACGCCTAAAGGAGGACCACTTCAGTTGGTTCCGCATGAGTTTGATAACATCGGCTTCGCCGAGACCGGTTTTGGATTCAATCTCATCGAAGGAAGACTTGTCCTTCCATGCCATATGGATCACACTATCAATTTGTTCCTGCGTCATAGGGGCTTCAGTCATTGATAACTAATTTAGTTAGTCGCCACTCGTGTGCCTTGGCGCTGATCGGCCTCCGAATACGCTCAAGGAAGTGATAGGGCCACTCGGTTCCGTCGGGCCCGGATCGGAAGTCGCCGAAGGTAACATCAACATCCGCTCCGGCAGTCGATGCTAGACCATTGAGGGTCAGCTGAATGCGATGCAATCGTGAGGACTCATTGCCGATCCAGGCGATGACTCCATCTGCCTAACTCATGCCGAATCCAGGACGCATTGTTCCGGCGAGCAAGGTGCATGATTCCCCCGCTAAGCTACCTTGCTCAAGAATCTGCCAGGAGGAACCCCGCTCATAGAGAACGCTACTGCCGAATGTGAAGACAATGTAGGCATCTGCTACCAAAGCCGCCGCCTCGCGACTTTCCGCAGAGTCGTCAGTGACGCCGTTACGCCGCACCATGACCCCGGTAGGCGTGCGGCGCACGCGCTTCTCCCCTGCTGGGCCTCGGTGGATTTGGAGGACCCGCTTCTCACCTGGTTGGTAGGTTTCAGAGGAGGCTTGCCGAAAGCCAGCATCCACGAGGGCGGGTTGAAGTGACTTTGCTAGGTTCGACCAGTTGCCTTCGTAATCCACCGTGACACTCGTCAGTCGCTGCCAAGGACGCCCAGCCGTTTCGGACGACCGTTTTAACAAGGCAAGAGCAGTTAAATCGCTGTCCGTTTCAGCTGCCACTTCTGGACGCGGTAGGGTTGTGCACGAGACCATGAAGATGAACCCGAAGATCGCAAGAATGCCCCTCATACAACCCATACGCGCCGTTCCGTTCGTTGGGAACATACATAAAAGTTACAGACCAATTTCTCTGCAGCGCTTCCAACCTGGGAGGGACGTATCGTCTAACGAGCCCCCCCCAACTTGAATGTTTGAAATCACCGATAGCCTCCGTAGATACTTTAACGAAATTGGCCCGATACCCCTACTGGATGCCACTGAAGAGAGGCGGCTTTGTCTGCTAGCCAAAGAGGGAAACGAGCGCGCTTGGCAACAGCTTGTCCAAAGGAACCTCAAACTTGTGGTCACCATCGCTAGGGACTACGAAGGCTACGGCCTCTCCTTGGAAGATCTGATCGCGGAAGGCAACTCGGGACTGATGGAAGCTGCTCGCCGCGTGGATCCTGACAAAGGAGCGAAGTTCAGCACCTATGCCGCGCACTGGATTAAACAATCAGCGCGAAGAGCCCTCGCAAACCAACGAAGTACGATTCGTGTGCCCTCCCACATGGGCGAAAAGATTCGTATGATGAGGCGGATCGAGGGGCTGCTAGAAGAGGAACTGCAGCGTCGACCTACGTTGGAAGATATGAGCCAAGCGCTGGGGATGCCAGAAGCTGATTTGGCTTGGCTAAAGGAGGTGGCGCAGAGTCAAGTCTCGTTGGATGCTCCCATGAATGAAGAGAGCGGTGAAACCATAGCGGCCATCATCGAAGACACTTCGGCGTTACGTCCCGACGAGGCGAAGGGGAAAGCGGATCTAATTGGCCTGATGGACAAATGCGTTCTTGATGAGCTTAACGATCGTGAGCGGACGATCATCGGATTACGCTATGGATTGGGAGACGTTCAGCCACAGACTCTCGAAGAGATAGGGAAGACATTCGGTGTGACGCGAGAGCGCATCCGTCAGATTCAGAATATCGCTTTGCAGAAACTTCGGGACTCGATTCGCCGTCGTGATAGTGGCATCTCAGATCTCAAGGACAAGAGGCGGGACATCATGATGATACCTATCTTGAAAGTGCAGCCATAGATGAAAACTAAACTGATGGTGCCACGCTGGATGACCTGGGTGTTGCTTGCCGCCGCAGCCTACAATTTGTTGTGGGCTGCTTGGACGGTAATCTTTCCAAATTTCTATTTCGACTGGGCGGGCATGCAACGTCCCTCCTATCCGGAGATATGGCAATGTGTAGGAATGATCGTCGGTGTTTATGGCGTGGGCTATGCCATCGCTGCCTTCGATCCGTTGCGGCATTGGCCCATTGTATTGGTTGGCTTGATGGGAAAAGTGCTTGGCCCGCTTGGCTTTGCTAAAGCTCTCTATGACGGAACCTTCACGCCCAAAGCAGGCCTCACCATTCTAACAAACGACCTCATTTGGTGGGTTCCATTTAGCATCATTCTCTTAGCCGCATTCCGTCGGATGGTTTCGCGAACTTACGAACGCGCGGAGGCGTTGCCACTAGACAAAGCCCTTTCGGCCTATAACCTAGGAAATGGCGATTCATTGGCAGAAACCTCACGAAAGCAGCCCGTCTTGCTCTGTTTCTTGCGCCATTTCGGCTGAATCTTCTGCCGCGAACAGCTCGTTCAGTTGACCGAGCAGAAGGCATGGATCCATGATCAGGGATGGCGGCTCGTCTTGGTTCACATGAGTCATGGGGAGAAGTACCCTCCCTGCCTCCAAGGGATCAACTACGGGTATGTGGACCATATCAATGATCCACATTGTGAACTCTACCGAAGCTTTGGCCTAACCAAGGGCTCATTCTGGCATTTGTTAGGACCTGCGGTGTGGTTACGAGGATTCCAGGCTCTCCTCAATGGACACCGAGGAGGCAAACTGCAAGGCGATGGATTGCAGATGCCAGGCCTGTTCTTGGTCTCAGAGGGGCGCATCATCAATTCTCATCAGGCTTCGCATGCGGGTGATCATGGGAATCTGAAGACGTTTGCGGATGCGATGACATCATGAATGTTCCTTCCATCGAGCAGCGAATTGCCTTGCAGCATCGTCCAAATCAGATGGCTGTTATGTCCCAGCGCTGGGAAGATCTGTTGTTTCTTCACTGGGAGGCGAATGCAGGTGCAATCCAAGAGACACTGCCACCGGGACTGACCGTTGATTGCTATGAAGGGAAAGCCTACCTCGCGATCGTGCCTTTCAAGATGCGCGCTATCCGTCCACGAGGACTGCCGTCCGTTCCCTATTTCTCAAACTTCCTTGAGTGTAATGTGCGCACTTACGTTCACGACTCCAATGGCGTGCCAGGGGTCTGGTTCTACTCACTCGACACGGATCGCTGGCTCGCCTACTGGGTGGCACGAAAATTCTTTCGCCTTCCCTATGCTTGGTCGCCTATGGGCTACGAAATGACCGATAACATCCAGCACTATCAAGTGCGTCGCCGCTCTGAGCAGACACAGATCGAATATGCGTTCCAATCGGAACCGATGACTCGCGTCGCCGCTCCCGGGTCATTGGATTTCTTCTTTCTAGAGCGCTACTCGCTTTACTCATTCAATCGTCACAAGGAACAGCTCTACCGAGGACGAGTCTATCACAAGCCCTACGAAGTGGCTGAGATTACAAACCAAACCTGGGATACGAGGCCCTTTGCCTGGAATCAATTGCCCGCACCCAAAGGGCCTCCGATGCATTCCTGCTATTCGAAACGGGTCGTCGTGGAGGTTTTCCCCCTGGAGAGGGTCTCTGGATAACACCGACAAACGTAGCAGACTGGATGTCACGAACCTATCTCATTGTCGGAGCTCGCTCTGCTATTGCTAGTCATTCCGTCCAGGAGCTGCTCAAGGCCGGGCATCGCGTGATCGCCGCGAGCCGAGACCCAGACCAAATCTCGTCTGCCAACGAATTGGAGACTCAATTGTTTGATCCAATTGACCCGGAAGCTGAACTGCGTCTTCCTGACGAACTTGATGGCATCGTCTACTTTCCTGGCACGATCACGCTCAAACCTATCACGCGGCTGACCGAGGATGACTTCATGCACGACTACCGTGTGAATGTGCTTGGGGCCGTTCGTGTCATCCAACAAGCGCTGCGTTCCCTGAAGAAAGGCAGCGGCGCTTCCATCGTGCTCTTCAGCAGTGTGGCTGCGTCCACTGGTCTGAGTTTTCACGCAAGCATTGCGGCCGCGAAGGCAGGCGTGGAAGGCTTCGGTCGGTCGTTGGCCGCAGAACTGGCACCTACCATTCGGGTAAACATGATCGCCCCATCGCTAACAGACACGCCCTTGGCGAGTTCGTTGCTATCCACGGACGAACGCCAAACGGCAGCGGCAGCTCGCCATCCTTTGAATCGAGTCGGCGCACCCGAGGATATCGCGGCGTTGGTTAACTTCTTGCTGAGTGAGAATTCCCAATTCATGACCGGTCAGGTATTCCGGCCTGACGGTGGGCTATCTTCTGTCAGATTATTCTAGCAGTGCCTCGAATCTAGCTAAAACATTCCTTCAACGATGCCAATGAAACCAGAGTCAACCCCGGACCATCTTGATTGCATCATCATCGGTGCAGGCATCGCGGGCCTCCTAGCTGCCACGATGCTTAATCGGGCAAACATGAGTGTCCGCATCCTCGATAAAGGTCGCGGCCTCGGAGGCAGAATGGCGACCCGTCGTCAAGATGGTGCTGTGTTTGATCACGGCGCTCAGTTCTTCACCGTGCGAGACAAACGATTCGCGCCATGGGTGGCAGAGTGGTGCGAACGCGGCCTCGTAAAGACATGGTATGAATTGGGTGACGCGGGCAACCACTATCGCGGTGAGCCCGGGATGACCGCCATCGCCAAGCATCTCGCCACTGGGCTCGACATTCGCAAACAAGCCCACGTGGAGAGGACAACTTTCACTGATGGGCAATGGCAGGTCTTTGTTGGCGATGGCGAAATACTCACAGCCTCACATTTATTGATCACCGCACCTGTCCCACAAGCCTTGGCGCTTCTCGATGCAGGCCACGTCAAACTCAGCAGGTCTGATGACGATGCTCTGCGTGCCATCACCTTTCACCGCTGCATCGCCGCCCTCGCCATTCTAGACCGTCCAAGCGATATCACGGCACATCAAGGTGCGCTGGTGCTCACGGGCGAACCGATCCAATGGATCTCTGACAATCATCGCAAAGGCATCTCGATATTAGTGCCGTCCGTGACGATTCATAGCACGCCAAGCTTTGCAGAAGAACACTGGGACGTCGACGACTCCGTGCGACTTCCAAAACTGCTTGAGGCTGCGTCAGAACATCTCGGTGCTCATGTGGTTTCCTATCAAGGTCACCGTTGGGGTTTCAGCCAGCCCCTCGGTTCGTTTCACGAAGAGGCCTTTGTCGACCCCCAAAGGCGATTGGCCATTGCTGGCGATGGTCTCACTGGAGGACGAGTCGAGGGCGCAGCCTTGTCAGGTCTAGCGGCAGCCGAGGCGCTAATCCGCTTGATTAACCCAACTCGAACGGCCGCTTCCGTATGAACCACTTTCGTAAAACTTCTGCGATTCGGGGCTCTTCGCGAGAGTTGGAGGCTTGGCATCATGCGCCAGGAGCCTTTCAGCGTCTCACTCCTCCGTGGGAACGCATGCGGATAGTCGAGGAGCCTGCAGAGATTGCCGATGGGACCCGAGCAGTGATTGAGATGAAAGCTGGCCCGGTGTGGACCAAATGGGTTGCCGAGCATCAGGACTGTCTACCTGGCGAGAGCTTCACCGATATTCAGATTAAGGGGCCATTTGCGCACTGGAAGCACGTGCACCAGTTCAAATCTTTTAGTAATGACGTCAGCATTCTGACCGACGAGATTGAATATCGTCTACCGATGAGGTTCCTAGGGAACTCCTTCGGAGGGCCATTTGTAGGTCCCAAGCTTGAACGTACTTTCTGCTACCGCCACGCCGTGACCACGATGGATCTTGAGCGGCTCGTCGATGAGCCACCTGGCGATGGCAAGCCTCTAACGGTTCTCGTAACTGGAGCCACGGGGATGGTTGGGACTGCGCTGGAAGCTTTCCTGAGAATGCGAGGTCATGAGGTCCGTCGTGTTACTAGAAATCCAAAGAAGGCTAGCGATGTGCGATGGGATATTCGCAAAGGCGAAATGGATCTTTCACCCGCTGAGAAGATTGATGCGGTGGTGCATCTGGCAGGAGAGAACATCGCTGGTGGGCGTTGGTCGGCTGAGCGCAAGAAACGGATCTTGGAAAGCCGTCGCTTAGGCACTCGCCTTCTTTGTCAGAAGCTGGCCTCACTTGAGCGCCCGCCGCGTGTCCTGGTGAGTGTTTCCGGTGCCAACTATTACGAGCAGGGCACAACCACCTTTCAAGATGAGTCTGCGCCGAGAGGAAGCGGCTTTCTCTCCGACGTCTGTGAAGTGTGGGAACAGGAAACCGCGCGAGCCGAGAATGCTGGCATTCGCGTGGTTCGGATGCGCTTAGGAGTCATCATCTCGCCTTCTGGTGGAGCCCTATCAAAGATGCTTCCCACGTTTCAGTTAGGAGTGGCTGGTCGATTGGGATCTGGAAATCAACGGATGGCATGGATCGCCTTGGACGATGTGATCGATATCATGCATCGGGCGATTCAAGACGAGCGCTACCAGGGCGCTTTGAATGCCGTCGCTCCACAGTCACCCAGCAACCGCGAGTTCACGAAGACGCTTGGCCAGGTCCTGAGACGTCCCACCGTGATACCCGTGCCTGCCGCAGCACTGCGTCTTGTCCTTGGGAAGGAGATGGCGAATGAAACCTTGTTGGCGGATCTCGCGATTGCTCCGGGTAAGCTAGAATCTTTGGGGTATCCATTCCGCTTTCCTGAGATCGGCAGCGCTCTCAAGTTCATGCTGGGCAAGGAGTAGCGCAGTCAGGCGTAGGGATTCTTGTGGTGCTCGGTTCTGACGTCATTTCTCCTGCCTCGCGTCTGGCCTAGAGATCGTAGAGGATTGTATGAAGAATAAGAAGACGATCTTGGTTCATGGTTGCTGGGGAGGCGTTGCCCTCGCTGCCTTCTGGATGGGAGGGGTGCGCCAGCCTTCGACGCCGGGCGTTGCCGTGTTGACTCAGTCGCCCAGACCGTCGTTGCCTCCAACGGCAGAGCAGCAGCCTTCTATCTTAGCCAATGCCGCAGGTCCTGGGAAAGAGGACATGGGACCAGCCTCTTCGACGTTTGAGGCAACGAGCTTAGAGGAGCTAGCCAACCGCGCGATCCGCGATCCGAACCCTATTACTCGACGCCTTGCATTCAGCAAACTGCTCGAAGCTCTCACGCCAGGCAACGCTCTAAAGATGCGGGAGAAACTCTTGGCTCTTGGCGCGGAGCGTGATCAATGGCGTGACTTTAATTATCAGTGGGGAGCGTTGGCCGGTGAGGAAGCCTTTCAATTCGCGGCAAGCTCTAAGGAGCGCGATCTTGATGCCGCGCTTGCAGGATGGGCTTCTGCAAATCCTAACCAAGCTCTCGCCATGCTCGACAATCTGCCGGAAGAAATGCAGGACCAGAGAGAAAGCCTAGCTCGAAGTGTTGTTGAGGGAATGTCTGATCGCGATCTCAAGGGGGCCACCGATTTGGTGCTTCGGCTAGCAGGCGAAGGGGTGAAGAAGACCGATGAGCTGATGGAAATCGTTGCTACCGACGCTGTGCGTGCCCAAGGAGTTGAGAAGGCTGCCACCTGGTCGGAGTCACTGCCTGACGGTCCGCTCAAAGGTGCCGCGATGCAGCGCATCGCCAATAAGTATGCGGAGACTGATCCAGAAGCAGCGGCAGCTTGGGCCGAAGGTGTGGCGGACAAAGACTTCGCTGCGCGTGCGGTCGAGGAGGTTGGGGATAAGTGGGCTGCTAGCAATCCAATAGCAGCGGTGACCTGGCTAGAGTCGTTGCCAGAGGGCAATGGACAGAAGGCTGGCCTAAATTCGGTCTTCGGAGACTGGGAGGATCGTGATCCCGCTTCAGCGACAGAATATCTTGCGAGTATGCCGCAGTCCACACAGCGCGATGCAGCCATTAGCGGCTTCTCCAGAGGCTATGCTTGGCAAGATCCTGAAGTGGCGATCGCCTGGGCATTGGACATCTCAGATCCCCAACTTCGGCAAGAATCTTTGACCCGAGCCGGCCAAGTGTTTTTGAGAAGGGATGCAGAGTCAGCGCGAGCCTGGCTTGAGAATAGCGGCCTTCCCTCCGAGATGCAGCAAGCGATCCTTAACCGATGAGGCTATCATTAATCCAAATAACATCACAGCCACCTAGAATACTGAGACTATCATGCCCATTAACGACATCACGATGCCACAGCGTTTTGAGGTGAATGTGATTATGGTGCAATCCTTGCATCGCTGGTGCACGTGATAGATATAGTTATGAATACATCTCAACTAAAAGCTTTCAGTAACGTCTGTTTCGTCCTCGGTTTCGTATCCATCATCGGTTCCATTGCAATCTGGTATTTGACCGGAGGTACGGAACCCAAAGGTAAGGCTCATGCCGAACGTTTCGGTCTCTTTGTCGGCCTGTGGGCACCGGCCTTCTTCATTCTTTCGAATCGGTTCGATCGCTACTCTGAGAAGAAAGCTAGCCAAACCATATAGATCATCTGACCATGGACAATCGAAAGATCATCAACGAGCTGAAGATGGCTTACGGAATGGAGCTGGAAACCGTTCAGAATTACATTGCGGCGTCGGTGAATCTGGATGGCGTTCGCTCTGACGTTATCAAGAAGGCCTTGGGCGTAGACATCGCTGAAGCGCTAGGGCACGCACAAACAATTGCCAAGCGAATCAAGACGATTGGCGGCACGGTGCCTGGATCATTCGAGAACGAACGATCTCAAGATAGTCTGCAACCGCTTGACGACACAACCGATGTTGTGAATGTGATCAAGGGAGTTATCGCTGCGGAGGAGAGCGCCATGGCACAGTACAACAAGATCATCAAACTTTGTGATGGAGTGGATTATGTCACACAAGACATGGCGATCACTCTCCTGGCCGGTGAGGAGGATCACCGCCGCGAGTTCATTGGCTTCCTAACGGAATACGAGAACGGCTAGACCTGAAGCACAAGGTCATCATCGTTGGTGGCGGCCTTGCCGGGCTCGCCTGCGCCGTGCGCCTCCACCGCCGAGGGCTATCTCCTCTGATCATCGAGGGTTCGGACGCGGTTGGAGAGCGTGTTCGAACCGATCGTGTTGATGGCTTTCTTCTCGATCGAGGTTTTCAAGTTTATCTGAGCGCGTATCCTGAGGCGGGCAAACTTCTTGACCTCGAGGCACTTGGGCTTTCTCGATTTCGCCCAGGGGCGTTGGTTTTCAGGGATGGGAGGTTCCATAGACTGATGGACGTGTTTCGTTGCCCCCAGCATGCACTTGGAACAGCGGCGCAACCCATCGGGACTATCAAAGATAAACTACTCGTTGGTAAGATGCGGCTAGGTGCCAAGCGACTTACTGAGAAACGCATGCGTGACCAGGATGATCGGACTACGGAAACCTACCTGCGGGACTATGGCTTCTCGGAGGGAATGCTCAACCAATTCTTCCGTGCTTTCTATGGCGGCATCTTCCTTGAGCGAGATCTTCGGACTTCGAGTAGAATGTTTCAGTTCACCTTTAAGATGTTCGCTGAAGGCTATGCCACACTTCCAGCGAACGGCATGCAAGCAATTTCTAACCAGCTCGCAGACAGGCTGCCTGAAGGTGCGATTCGATTAGATTCGCCCGTTCGCGCCATTTCTCGACAGACAGTAACCTTGGAGCCTGGCGAATCCATTGCAGCTGATGCTGTGGTCATGGCCACGGACAGTGAGACGGCTAGACGACTTGTTCCCGGTCTTGGGCAGACGGAAGGTCTTTGTCGACTTGTGATAGGAATCTACTTTGCGGCCAACGAATCGCCCCTTAACGAAGCCATCATTGCTTTGAATTCTGCTGAAGACCCTCTTCTTCTTTCAGTTTCTCAAAGCGGGTGGGCGCTGGGAACAGCTCATGGAACATTGCCCGCTAAGCTACTCCGGTAATCGTGGCAGTGGTGCCCACAACGTCATCGGCACCATACTCTTGAGTGTGCTCAGCGGACACTGGCGCTATGCCCACATCAATTCAGTGCGCGGTGACGC
>CALLLI010000419.1 GCA_938082635.1 uncultured Verrucomicrobiales bacterium | reverse complement strand
GAGATTCGCGACCAACTCCAACTAGACGTCGCCGAACTGCTAGAACAAGCCGAAACCGCAGACAAGAACGACGAAGACCATCAGAAACTTCCTAAAGAAATCGCGCGCCGTGAAGAGCTCATTTCCAAGATGGATCAAGCGGTCGAGGAGTTAAAGCAACACGCCACCGTGCGCGACGCCGTAGTGTCCGGAAATTCGAATCGCCCTGTAATCATGCTGCCTCCCTGTAGTAGTAGTGTAGCAATCCGCCTAACCGCTCACGACATTCAACGCACCCTTCAGTGGATTCGTTTTCCGCCACGCTGCTCCTTCAGAACTCGGATCTCCTCCTGCCATTAGTCGATCACGTGCTCCTGTTGCTGACTCACCCAGACTACCAGAGACACCAGTATCAGCATGAATACGTCCATTTCAAATTCTTGCAGTCACCTATCGAAGAAATCGAAATCCTATCACACAACTAACTGAAGCTCAGCAACTCATGCGGCAGTCGAATTTCTGGACACTACGGGCTTCGCTAGTGTGTGTCTCGATTCCTGTTCTTGTGGGAGCCTGGTCACACAACTTCGTCGATAGTTTCACTCATGAGTCGGGCCTTGCGGTGTCGATGATGCCTGCATTGTCGACGGAGGTGTTGTCGGTGCGTGGAGAATCGTTTCCGGTTTATCGTGTGTTGCAATATGGCGGGTCAGTCCTGGGAATGGTGATGTTGGTTGGTGGGTATTGTGTGTGGTTGGGCGGTTTCCGGAGAGTTGAAGCCTGCCCGTTTTGGCAGGATGAGCGGCGATGGGGGGTGCTGTTTGGGATGACGATGGTGACGGTTCTAATTTCGGTAGGCTTGAATGTTCGCATCCTGATGACGGGGGATCTGAGTCTGTTTGCGATCAGGGCGTTTGGATTTAGGTTTCTGATTACTTGGATTCCGTTGTTCTGCGTTGGGTTTGTCTGTCTGGCCTTGTTGCAATCGCCGCGGCGTTTGGATCACGTTGGTGGGTAGTGGGGAGGCCGTGGCCCTTGGGATTTGCGGGGTGAATCGCTCTTTACGCGTAGGCGGTTGGCCCTAGGGTGGGGCTATGAAAACCACGCCTATTACTTCGGCTGATTTGGCCCGGTCTGTGATTGCGGTGCCGCCGCTTTGTCGGGATGAGAATCTTGCGCTGGCGGATGCGGAGAATGTCAGGCTGATTCGACACCTGGAGGGTGGAGGCGTGCGAATCTTACTCTACGGTGGGAATGCGAATCTCTACAACATCGCCGTTTCGGAGTATACGGCTTTGTTAGACTTCTTGGCGGCGAACGTGGGCGAAGACACCTTGGTCGTGCCTTCGGTCGGGCCGTTCTATGGTAACATCATGGATCAGGCGGCGATTCTGAAAGAACGCGAGTTTCCAGCGGCGATGCTCTTGCCGACGACGTTTCCAGCGACTCCAAGTGGCGTAGCGACGGCCGTGCGGCACTTTGTGGAGAAGTCGAACACGCGTGCTGTGGTCTACATCAAGGATGAGAGTTACATCACTCCTGACGAGGTGAAGGCCTTGGTCGAGGATCAGTTGGTTGCTTGCATAAAATATGCTGTCGTTAGAGAAGACCCGTTGCAAGATCCTTACCTTGATGAGCTGATCGATAAGGTGGATTCTAACAAGATTGTGAGTGGCGTCGGGGAACAACCGGCTATTGCTCACTTGAATCATTTTAATGTCATCGGCTTTACCTCGGGGTGTGTCTGTGTGGCTCCGAGGCGATCTATGATGATGCTAGAAGCTCTGAAGGCAGGTGATCTTGATGCTGCGGAGTCGTTGCGCCAAGGGTTCGAGTCGTTGGAAGATCTTCGGAATGGGCATGGTCCGATTCCTGTGCTGCATCATGCGGTGGCGCTGGCGGGTATTGCCGAGACGGGGCCCCATTTGCCTCTGTTGAGCAATCTTGATGAAGGTTTGTTAGATTCTGTTTCTGCGAGCGCCAAGACCTTGCTCGACTGGAACGCGATGGCCTAGTCCATGAATATCCGCCTTGTCGCTCATAGCCTAGGGATTCTGCTATTGCTCGTGGCCGCGGCCATGACGTTGTGTTTTCTCGGGGGCTATGTGCTGCCGGCTGGGGATGAGTATAGCGGCGAGACTGCGGTTCGTGGGTGGGCGCTAGCGATCGGTCTTACCCTATTGGCAGGTGGTGGGTTGTTTGTTTTTGGTCGGCGGGCTCGGGCGGACTCGATTCTGCGTAAGGACGCGATTGGTATCGTTGGTCTGGCTTGGTTCGTATGCGGGATTTTCGCTGCCTTGCCATACATCCTGTGCGAGCCCCACCTGCCGGTGTCTGATGCCTTCTTCGAGGGGATCTCGGGTCTGACGACGACGGGTGCTACGGTGATCAACAATCTATCGGAGCAGCCGAAGACGATTCTCCTATGGAGATCCCTTACACAGTGGTTAGGAGGAATGGGAATTCTGGCGATGTTCGTTCTCGTTCTTTCGAGTCTTGGCGCTAGCGGAATCACGATCTTTCGTGCGGAAACTTCGGCCCATGGTCAGGATCTTTCGGGGGCGACCTTACGCCATATGGCTCGTTGGCTTTGGCTTCTTTACATTGCACTGACACTTATTTGCGGGTTTGGGATGTGGTTGCTTGGGATGACCCCTTTTCAGGCGATCAATCATGCGATGACGACGGTCGCGACGGGTGGGTTTGGCACGGAAGATACGAGCTTCAATGGGTTCGGAAATGGGCTCAAGGTCTGGACGACTCTGTTCATGTTTCTTTGTGGAATCAGTCTGCCGCTTTACATCGCGATTCTTCGCAAACGCAGTTGGCAACCTTTGAGGAAGAATGAGGAGGCTTGGTTGTATGCTAGTTTATTGGCGATCTTCTGTGTGATCGCGATTAGTAAGCGGCTCTATTCCGATGACTTTGTTTCGCATTGGAGCGATGAGTTGATCAATACGGTATTCAATGTGGTTTCTATCATGACGAGTACGGGGTATGCCTCCGGTGATTACAATCTTTGGCCGCCGGCAGCAAAGGGGCTTCTGCTCTTTGCCATGGTCATTGGCGGGTGTGCTGGCTCGACGGCTGGGGGCTTGAAAGTGAGTCGGATCCTTCTCTTTGTGCGAATGCTGCGTATTGAGGTGGAGCGAGTGTATCGTCCGAATCAAGTGGTGGTGCTGAGACTCAATGGGCATCCTGTCCCGGAGGGGGCGCGGGGCCAAACATTCGTCATCCTCACGGCTGGAGCGGCGATCATGGCCTTTGCCGGTTACATCATGCTCGCTTTTGAGCCCAACCACAGTGCGGATGGTTGCCTCTCGGCGGTGATTTCATGTCTTACGAATGTCGGTCCGGGGTTCAAAGAGTTTGGCCCGATGGGGAATTTCTCAGGGCTCACGCATGTCAGTAAGATCCTGCTGCCGCTACTAATGATTGTGGGTAGGCTAGAATACCTTGCCGTCCTGGCCTTGTTCTCGAAGGGGTTGTGGCGTCATTACTAGCGATGGCGGAGAAGACTACCATTTCACTAAATAAGCCGTCCTGGGTTGGTAAACGCCTCGATGCTGTCCTGGCCGAAGCCTTTTTAGAGCTTTCTCGGTCTCGATTGCAGGCTTTGATCAAGCAGGGGCATGTGCAGATTGAAGGCCAAGCGGTCAGAGCGAGGCAGCCTGTTGTATTGGGGCAGCAGGTGGAGATCACCGTTCCGGACGCGGAGCCTTCGGTGGCATTGCCTGAAGCGATGGATCTGAAAATTCTCTATGAGGACGAACACTTGTTAGTGCTGGTTAAGCCAAGTGGTTTGGTTGTCCACCCAGGGGCAGGGCATCAGTCGGGGACGTTGGTCAATGGACTTCTCGCTCACTGTGGTGCGCTTTCGACGATTGGTGGCATTGAGAGGCCTGGCATTGTGCATCGTTTGGATAAAGACACGAGCGGTTGCATGGTGGTGGCTAAGAACGATCAGGCCCATCAGCACCTGAGCGTGCAGTTTGCCGATCGGAAGGTGGAGAAGCACTACCTAGCGGTCGTGCAAGGACGTCCTGCTGCTGCGAGTGGGAGTATTGAGAATCACCTTGGTCGCCATCCAGTGAATCGCCAGAAGATGGCGGTGGTTGATGAGAAGCGTGGCAAGCTTGCTTGGACCGAATACTCTTGTGGTCCATCGCTCGAGGGAGGCACGTTGGTGCACTGTCATTTGCATACCGGGCGGACACATCAGATTCGCGTGCATTTGCAGACCGTAGGGCATCCGTTGCTGGGCGATGTGATTTATGGAAAGAAGGGTGGCCCTGCTGTCGATCGATTGCTGCTGCACTCGTGGATACTTGGCTTTCGCCATCCTGTCAGTGGCGAGGCTCTTGTTTGGAAGACGGAGATCCCGGAAGCCTTCTCACCATGGCTCACGGAGCCGGGCTGGATTGAGCGGCGGGCCGCCAATGTGGCGGAGCCGGGCAAGTGATTTGAATATTTGGAGCCAGGGCGTATCCTAGGGTCATGAAATTTGCTGTCTTTCTTGCAGGCTGCCTCCTGATCCTTGGTTCTGGTGCCGAGGCTGGCCCGGTCATGCTAGACTATCAGGCATACGGGCAGAGTCTCGGTGGTTGGGAGGGGAAGAAGGCGAAGGTGGCGGAGTATGAAATGGCGGCGAACCGCTACCGATCGCATCGCCCCGATGTTTCGCCGACGCCGGATGGTGGGCTCTTCATCTCGGTGAGAATCGATCACCTTCGGGGCTTCTTCGCCTCTGACGACTATGCGAGCTTAGAAATGACGATCGATGTGAAAGGGCGTCTGGTCTCGACGAAGAGCAGCATTAGCATTCAGGGCAAGCGCGTGACCAGTGATCTAATCGCGGGTGGGATTCGCGGAGCGGGAAGTGCGTCTACTGGCGTATCGCCTGCAGAGTCTGTGGTGGCTCTTGGTACCGATCTTGTCGCCAATCTTACAGAGAAGCTCTCTCGGGAAACGAAAGTGGAGCCTGGCCGCGTGACCTTCCCGGCGGTGGTTCGGCACAATTTGAATCTTGTTTATCAGGCGATCCATTGTTTGCCGGATCCAGCGCCTGTGGCAGAGGATCCCGTTGAAGAAGAGAAGCCAGAACCGGTCCCGTCCTCTCAGAACTAACGGCCGGCTTAAATCATGGCAAGGTGATGCCAGCGAAGAACAAGCCTGCATAGATGGCCTTGCAGCTTACATGAAGCGCCTGGTCGGTGTAGAAGGTGGTCCAGCGCTCGTTCTTGGCAAAGTCTATGAACCAGTGGAGGACAAACTCGACCATGCTCAGCACGACGCTGCCCGTGACGATCCAGACAAAGGTTGCTTGCACCAAGGAATGAATGGTGAGGCAGTACAGCCACATTCCCTTGGGCCAAAGGTTTCCTCCAGTGACGGCGCTTAGATCCGCGTGGCGGTCCTTGCCCACTGCGAGAAACTGGCCCTGCAAGGGGAAGTCTGCTAGAGCGTGGCCTAACAGGAGCGCCCAGAAGAGGACCAGTGCATTCGCCCACAAGGGCCAATCTGGTTTCAAAATATCCGCGTGCGCCGAATGGAAGAGGGGAGCCACTGGGTAACGATTAAATCCCCTCTAGAATGAACCGCGCCCTAGTGTCTTCCGTATAAAGATGACTTTCTCATTGGTCTCTCTCAGGCGACTGCTGAGCTGGGTCGCAATGTGAATAAGCAACTGGGAGGCCGCAGCTGGATTATCCGTCGTAAAGCCATCCAGAGCGGAGCGATCCATGCGCCAGACCTGACAGAATTCCATCCCCGTGACCGTGGCGCTGGCTTTCTGAGGGTCGAACACATTGACTTCACCCACGAGGTCGCCAGGGCCGAGCCGGCCTAACAAGGTGCGACGGCCCTCGTCTTCGGTTGTGACGTGCAAGCGGCCCGAGATGATGAAGTATAAACAGTTCTGGTCCTGGCCCTCTTCGATCAAGGCCTGTTCATCTTGGACAGGCAGGAATTCACCATACCCGCTAAGAAGACGGCGATCGTCATCGCTGATATCTGCCACAAACCCAATAGCGGGTAACTCAGGTTGATTTAGGTCACTAGACATAGGAAAGGGGTGAATGATTGAGTTTTGTAAATAGTTGAAAATTTCGCGATAAGCCAGCAGTGAGCGAGCTCTCTGCCTGACGGGTGTCTTTAGCATACAAACCCGGATCGGTCTACTATACTGCCGCGCGTCATGATTTGTGATTCGGGAAGAACTGGAAGTTGAGGCTCATCAAGCTGGTGAGTTCCGCTTTGAGAGGACCGGACAGATCATCGAGGCATTTGTCGATTGCATCGCAAAAGGCTTTGAAGTCGGC
>CALLLI010000418.1 GCA_938082635.1 uncultured Verrucomicrobiales bacterium | reverse complement strand
GGATTGCGCAGGCAATCGGTTAGCCTTGAGATCCGTGGCTGAATCGAAAGAGCCTACCCCGGCAGACTGAAATCAACTTCGGGGACACCAAGCCTTCTGAAGTCGGTTGAAACCGTCCAGCAAACTTGACGGAGAGCCATTCTTTTTTGGTTGCTTGCCTTCTATACTACGCGCTTTCACTTGTTTCCTTGGTGATTCTAACATGATTGAGAGGCGGTAGATACGTTGGGATTGCGGAATCTTTGAAAAATCACGGCGGCGACGGAGCACCGCCCTTCAGGAAGGGAATGGTTTCGCCTTCTACTGCATGGAAATTGTTGAAGACGCGCGATCTGGCTTGCGCGTGTCGTTGAGGTAGGTTTAGAACGGTCGTCGATATGAATAGACTCTCTGGAATCATCCTGGCTTTTGCTACTCTCACGTTCACCTATGTTGCCGCCGATCATCATGGCGGTGGTGCGGCACATCCGTTTAACGGAAAGAATTTGTTAGATTGGTCGTTTAAAGAGAAGAAGACGAAAGAGGGCAAACTCATCAAGCCAAAGTGGGTGGTGGGCATGCCTTCGCTGGCTGGGAGTAACGAAGGTGCCTTGGCGGCTGACGCGGGTGAGGGAGCCATGGTCAATTTGGTGAGCGGTCATGGACAGAGCTTGGACATCTATTCGAATGCTACGTTTGGAAGCGCACGAATCGAAGTGGAACTGTTGGTGGCGAAGGATGCGAACTCAGGCGTCTACTTGATGGGTGAGTACGAGGTGCAGGTATTAGATAGTTATGGGAAAGAGACCATGGGCAATAGTGATATGGGGGCTGTCTATGGTGCCACACCTCCTAAGGTGAACGCCTGCAAGAAGCCTGGTGACTGGCAGAAGTATGTTTTCGAATACGAGGCGCCTAAGTTTGATGCCGAGGGCAAGAAGACGTCGAACTTTAAGCTACTGAAGGTTGAGCTGAATGGCCAGATCTTGCAGGAGAACCTTGAATTGAAAGGGCCTACACCTAGCGGCGTGACAGGGAAAGAAGCGGCTAAGGGACCGATCATGTTCCAAGGCGATCATGGTCCCGTGGCCTATCGCAATATCACGGTCACGCCTTTGAAGTGATTGGTCGTTCTCTGCCAGCCTGGGAGCCGCTTGCGAATCTGAAGGCGATGGATTACGCGGTGGTGCAGCAGTGCATGCACTGTGGTATGTGCTTGCCCACTTGTCCTACTTACAAACTCACCAATCGTGAACGACATAGTCCGCGTGGGCGCATTGGGCTCATGCGGGCTGTTGCTGACGACGAGTTGGAGATTGGCGCGGCCTTTGCGGAGGAGATGGATTTCTGCCTGGGCTGCTTGGCCTGCCAAACGGCTTGTCCGGCAAAGGTGGATTATGCGCAGCTCTTTGAAGTGGCGCGCGCAGCCAATGCTATTGAGGTGCCGCAGTCTTTGGCGAAGCGTTTCTATCGGGGGCTGACCTTGGGGTTTCTCTTTCGGAAACCGTGGGCGCTGCGTGTGTTTGGGCGCGTGTTAGGCTGGAGTCAGCGAACCGGGCTCTTCGACGCTGTGACTGCTGGCCCGCTTATGCAGTGGGTGCCTGGGAAATGGCGGCGGCTCATCACGATGAGTCCTCGCGTAGAGTCGGCGTTCTCGGATGATCTGATCGCGCCGTTGGAGAAGACTCTAGGAGAGACGCGTTTTCGCGTAGGGCTTCTCACGGGGTGTATCCAGGATATTGCCTATGCCTCCGTGAACCGAGACACCGTTGAGGTGCTGACCCGACATGGATGTGACGTGGTGACGCCGCGCGCGCAACATTGCTGCGGTTCGATTCACGGGCACAACGGAGATCTCGAGCGTGCGCGCGAGATGGCGCGACGCAACATCGATTCATTTCCTGTGGAGAGGCTCGATGCCATCATCACGAACGCGGGCGGTTGTGGAACTCATTTACGGCACTATGGGCGCTTGTTAGCGGAAGACGCTAAGTATGCGGAGCGCGCCAAGGCGTGGGACGTCAAAGTGAAGGACATTCATGAGTGGCTGATCGAGATCGGTCTGGAATCACCAGAGCGTGGGTTGCCTGAGATGGCGGTCACGTATCATGAATCCTGCCATTTGTGTCATGGGCAGGGGGTCTCGTCGCAGCCTCGCCAGATCCTTGAGTCTATCCCTGGCGTGCGCCTGGTGGAGTTGGAAGACGCAAATGTGTGTTGTGGCAGTGCCGGTGTCTATAGCATCACGCAGCCCGAGGCGTCGGAAACGCTGCTTAAGGAGAAAGTGGGCTACTTGTTAGAAACGAGAGCGGATGTCGTCGCTACAGCGAATCCAGGCTGTGATCTCCAGCTTCAGCGTGGCCTGAAGGAAGCTGGATCAGGAATGCGGGTGACGGCTCCCGTGAGTTTGTTAGCGGAAGCTTATCGAGCGGAGTTAGGTTAGCCCGGGTAATTTAGTTCACGGCGAACTTCAAACTTAGGATCCGTTCTTTCCCTAACTTCTCTTGCAGCTTTGCTAGAAGTTCGTCTCGCATGCCTTCTAGGACGTAGTGTACGGTTGGCTGAATCATACGCACATGGAGGGTGCGGTGCTTGAGTTTCACGGGGACGGCTTGCATGCAGAGCGGATGACCCACGACTTGTGTCCAGACGCGTCCGATCTCTTCAGCTCCGTAGCGCTCGGAGAGACCCAGCGAATCCATGAGGTTGGGCACGACATCGCCGATGATCTTGGCCGTGTGTTTTGTGATCTTTGGATCGGAAACCCCACGCCATTCTTCAAGGATCTGCTTTCGCCAAGCTCGATTCATTCTTCCCTCATGGTGACCCGGTTGGAGACTGGACTCAAGCGGGAATGGCTTTTCTCGCGCGTGCCCTCAGTTTATTTGAACCTTGGAGGCCTTCCATTTGTTATGAGTTCGGGGTTGCATTTCGATCCTGTGCCTCATTAGATCAACTCAGCCGAACCACATCCATCATGGCCTCTCCTACAGATTCCGATACACCTGCTCAACCCGAGGCCGCCCCTGCGGCATCTGGCCGGGAGAAAAAGGAGGACCTCCGCCGTAAAGCTGGGCGCCCCAAGAGCGTGCGTCCGACAGATTTCGAGCCTATGGCTTGGGAATCCTCCAAGACGAAGGTTGACCGAGGTGAGGTGTATCACGATGGCGAGTCAGGAGGGAAAGCGCCGATTGGATCTTGTCTTAGCGGGGTAGTGAATGGGCTCAAAGCGGCTTGGGGGCGTCTCAACGTGTTTGAGATGGCCAGTGTCGCGGCGTTTGTGATCGTGGCGTTGTTAGGCTTGTTCTTCTTCCGCAGTCTTGTCCATTCGGGGCCTGTCGTGGATGCTTTAGAAGATACCTCCCTCGCGGTGGTCGATCTTCCGGCCAAAGGTTCCCTCCTCACTTTGAATAGCATCGAGGCGGTCTGGCGGGATCCTCTTCCAGGAGAAACCGTGCGTCCTGGGGCAAATATCGTTCCAGTGGTGAATATCGCTTTGGGTGGAGGTATCGGCTACCTGCGTGTGCTCTTCCGGGATGAAGTCGGCAAGATTCGCGGTGATTCCCTAGTAGAGAAAGTGACCAGCGGCCGGGTCGCGGGCGGCGCTACTTACACCGGTGTCTGTTCCGAAGGCTACGCAACGTCGATGCGCTTGATTGAATGTCTGGCTGGCCGCTTGGAGCCCTGGACGGTGCAAATCTACGAGAGCAAGGATTACGACATGTCTATTAACGAATGGACGCTTATTGCGATGTTCGACATGCCTGCTGAACAGGAGGCAAAGCCGCAGGCAGGTTAGGTTGCCTCGCTTGCTTAGGACAGGCGTATTCAGAGTTTATGCAAGATTCAGCGATAACGACGGCTGAAGAAGATTCGGCGTCGCCTGCCTTGGTCCCTCGTGAGGGCTGGGTGGTGATGCATCTCTTCTATCAGATAGACTATGCCACGTGGCAAATGTTAGGTAGTGACGTTCAGCGCCAAGCGAAGACAGAGCTCGCCAAGCTTGTGCAGGAGATTCGCGCGAATGAGGACACGCAGCTCCTTACCTTTAGCATGGTGTCGCCTAAGGCTGACATTGGGTTCATGCTACTCACTCCTGATCTGCACCAAGCCAATGCCTTTGAGAAGCGCCTGAGCACGGCGCTTGGACCTGAGATCTTATCACCGATATACTCCTACTTCTCGATGACAGAGAAGAGTGAGTATACTACCTCAGAGGATCAGTATCGTGCGCAACTGATTGCGGAGGAAGGCTTGGCAGAGGGTTCTTCTAAGCTCGATGAGAAGGTTGTCGAGTTCACCGATCGGATGAAGAAGTACCTGCATCATCGTTTGTATCCGAATTTGCCGGAGTGGCCGATCCTCTGTTTCTATCCCATGAGCAAGCGGCGTGCAGGCGAGGACAACTGGTATAGCCTGTCGTTTGATCAGAGGAAAGAGCTCATGGGCGGCCATGCCAAACTCGGCCGCCAATGGGCTGGAAAGATCCTCCAACTTATCACGGGGTCCACTGGACTTGATGATGCGGAGTGGGGAGTCACGCTCTTTGCTCACGATCTTATTGATGTGAAAGAGATCGTTTACCAGATGCGCTTTGATGAAGTGAGTGCGCGTTACGGCGAGTTCGGTGAATTCTACATCGGTTTGCAGCTGTCACTGGACGAGCTGTTCCAGCGTCTTGCTCTTTGAGGTGTTCTGCTAGCGTGCCTTATCCAACCCAACCTCTTAAACTTGGCGGACGTGAGTTCTCTTCGCGTCTCTTCTTGGGAACTGGCAAGTTCTCCTCTAACGAAAGCATGCGCGATGCGCTGGTGGCGTCTGGAACGGAGATTGTGACGGTCGCCTTGAGGCGTGCTGATTTGTCAGGGAAGCAAGATCCTTACGCAAACATCCTAGAGTTCATTGACCCTGACAAGTATCTTTTGTTGCCGAATACCAGTGGGGCCATGAATGCCGAGGAAGCCGTGCGTTTGGCGAGATTGGCAGAAGCTGCAGGATTGCCCAAGTGGGTGAAATTGGAGATTCATCCGGACCCCCGCTACCTCCTGCCGGATCCTATTGAGACGTTGGCGGCTGCAGAGATCTTGGTGAAGGAAGGTTTTACCGTATTGCCTTACATCAATGCAGATCCTGTTCTCGCGAAGCGCCTCCAAGATTGTGGCACCGCTGCAGTCATGCCGTTAGGTGCTCCCATTGGCAGTAATCGCGGGCTCGATACGCGTCACCAGATCGAGATCATCATTGAGCAAGCCACGGTCCCCGTCATCGTCGATGCGGGTATTGGCGTGCCTAGTCACGCTGCGGCTGCTCTGGAGATCGGTGCGGATGCCGTTCTCGTGAACACAGCGATTGCCATCGCTGAGAACCCCTCAGCCATGGGGCATGCCTTCAAGTACGCTGTCGAGGCCGGGCGACTTGCCTTTGAGTTGGGCGTCCCTGAGCCAGGGACGACAGCCAAGGCCACTAGCCCGCTCACGGGTTTCCTCTACAAAGACGAAGGCGGGAACTAGGCCTGCCAGCCGGAAGTCGTGATTCCCACGGCAAACAAGCAGATCGACGTCGCTGTGAATGGCATGGCGGCTGTCCTGCGTGCGCGGTCGCTACGATGGTCGAGGCCTCCGCGTAGATTCGAGTTCTCTGGTGGGGCAAAGTGGTCTCTGAAGGCTTTTAGATCAGGATGATCGAAGGGGGAGCGAGGCAGCCATGTCGCAGGCAGTCCCGCGCGTCGACGCCACCAGTCGAGGCTGCCTTTGCCCACGGGCAGTGCGGCTAGCAAGGCGGTCAAGTTTTGAGGTGAGTCGCCTTGATCCAACCCGTAGGCGTGATCGATCAGTCGGTCTACGCAATCGGGAGCCTCTCCCATGTCTACCAACCTGGTGAGTAGCTCACAGAGTTCTCGGACGCGTTCATACTCGGACTTCTCTGTGACCTCATCTCGCAGGCAGCCCACCATCTCAAGACCCAAACCATTCTCTGAGTCTTCTCGCACTCGGATTGAAGAAAGGTCGAGTCGACGGAAGAGCGCGGGTGTTTCGGCTTGAACCGGGCGAAGGCTTTGAGCGAGTTGTCGCACCATCGGCGCACCTACATGCCAGGGAAGAGTGCCCACCCGCTTGCTGTAGGACGTGAGAGACTCGCTTCCTGTAAACGGGCGCACGGAATAAAGCATGCCATCATCCACGCCGATCTCGGTCACGGGAAGGAGGGGTTTGTGTTGGGAATTGGCGTTGAGCGCACGTGCGTAGCCCTCAAAATAATCTCTCCACCGCCCGTTCAGTGTCTCATGGATTTGGAGAATGGCCCATTCCTCGGTATCGTCGTCGTGCAGAAGAAAGCAACGGGTCCCGGGCTCGAAAGCAGATTCGATAGGTTGGCCCTGATCGGAGGGCAGGTAGTATTGCTTGAAACGGGGAAACTCCATAATATCGCGCGAGATCAAATTCATGGTAGGTATCAGTAGTTGGTTGGTTAATTTGAGATACTGAGAGCTGTATTTATGGAAATTCAAGCTCTTGTTTGAGAACAATCTCATCGGTGAGATAGCTGGACCTGAGTAATCAGCACAGTCTCCAATCGTGATGCTTTAACTCGTCGATACGCTGAGACGTAAGAATCTGCTTGATTGCGCCGCAATCCGTGCCACTTGATTGCCGCAAGGTCGGAACAAACCAAATGGGAGTTCCACGGCTGTTCCAATCATTCTCTCCCAAGCTGTTGTTCGATATTTCGACTTTCTTGCGAGGATGTGTTGGGCCCAGTCAGGGCTCTTTCCGACTGCAAGACCAACCAAGAAAGTAATAAAGAAGTTATGTCAGATCTAGTAGAAGGAACAGTGAAGTGGTTTAATGATGAAAAAGGATTCGGGTTCGTCGGACGCGATGATGCGCCTGATGTTTTTGTCCACCACAGCGCCATAAATGGTTCAGGAAGAAAGACGCTCTTTGAAGGGCAGAAGGTTTCCATGGAAGTTGTGCAAGGCCCCAAGGGACCTCAAGCGGAGAACGTTACCGCTAATTAGTCGATTTCACCGTCATCGCTCGTGATGATTCTCATCACGGGTGGTGATGGTACCCTCGCTCAATCGCTCTATGAGTGCTTCGAGTCTGCGGGTTATCACATAGCGGCTCCGGGTCGCAGCAGCCTCGATGTGAGTGATCGTCACTCTGTCGGGGCTTTCTTTGGCTCACTCGCTGAGCCTGTGGAGCTGGTCATCAATCAAGCGGGTAGTCTCCGTGATGGCCCATTGCTCAAGATGAATGAGAATGACTGGGATGAGGTGCTCGACTCTCACCTCAAAGGGAGCTGGCAAGTATCCCAAGCCTACGCCGCCTCGCTGCAAGGCCGACCAGGCCATCTGATCCAGATCGGATCGTACTCTGGTTTGGTGGGGACCGCTGGTCAGTGCAATTACGCAGCAGCCAAGGCAGGCCTCATCGGCCTCACTCAATCCCTGGCACGAGAGTGGGGAGCCAAGGGCATTCGATCTAATATCGTTCTCCCAGGATTCCTTGAAACCGCCATGACTGCGGACCTAACGGACGCTCAACGCGCCAAGTTTCGTGAAGACCACGTTCTTGGCACCTTCAACACGGTCCATCATGTGGCCAAGTTCGTCCGCTTTCTGCATGAAGACCTCCCTCACATCTCCGGGCAGACATTTCAGCTAGACAGTCGGGTGCGTCGTCCTGGATGGTGACTGAATGTCTACCGTCGTATATGCGGGCAGTTTTGACCCTCCGACCAAAGGCCACCTTTGGATGATCGAGGAGGGCGCTCGCCTCTTCCAGTCGCTCACGGTCGCCGTGGGGACAAATCCAGAGAAAGAAAGCACCTTCTCCGTCGAGAAACGCATCACCATGCTCGAGAGCATCACGGGGGACATCACCGCGACGAATGTCACCGTAGCCGTGTTCGACAACCGCTACCTGGTCGACTACGCGCGCTCCATTGGTGCCTCTTACATTCTTCGTGGCATTCGCAGTCCAGCGGATTTTGAGTACGAGCGGGTCATGCGTCACATCAACGCTGACATCTGTCCGGAGATCACCACCGTCTTTCTCATGCCACCACGCCAGATTGCGGAAGTCAGCTCTAGCTTAGTCAAAGGCATGGTTGGTCCGGACGGTTGGGAAACGACGGTAGAAAGGTTTGTGCCGCCTGTCGTCTTCAAGGAACTCTGTGATAGATTCAGCTAACAAACCATTCATTGCGCCTAACATTTATGTTCGGTGGACTAGGATGGGCGAGTAGTTTGGTGTAGATCGTCGCTTCAGTGAGATGTTAGACTGCAATCTAGCAGGCCTTCAGGCCCCTGATGAGGGTAGAACTTTTTGCCAGGAGAAGACTAGGAGGAACGCCAGGACCTTTCTTCATTTCCGTTGGCGGTTTCGTCTGGCCATAGAGACAAGAAGGCCAGACCTTTTTGAGAAAGGTGCCAGAAGAGCGTCATCATTCATAGTTTCCGTCCTTGAGAAGCCTTCGCGCTCTACGTTGGGCAACACCGCAGCAGAATGGTGACGCCATGCTTGCTGCGGAAGGTTGGAACGAAAGTCAGTTCGGATCGAGTAACAAGGTTCCCATAGCCTTGCTTGAGAGCCCCCATCTTTCCTTTGTTTGCGGAGAGCTGACTCCCAAAATTTGGGCGAGAACGTCAGGATCAGGCATAACAAAACGCCTTAGATCCAAGTAAAACAGCTCTCACGAACCAACGAATCATGCCTACCAAAACGGCTCGGAATGGGGCTAGCGGCTCCGTGCAGGAGGGATCGTTAGCGTGAGAGTGTGGGCTTACCAATTGAAACAGCACACACACTTTCGTGCGTGATTATAAGATGTTGATGGTAAAAGAGATAAGTTTATTAAAACTTTCGGATGATGTTGTGCATGTGCCTTCGCAATAAC
This sequence comes from uncultured Verrucomicrobiales bacterium, assembly GCA_938082635.1. Taxonomy (GTDB): domain Bacteria; phylum Verrucomicrobiota; class Verrucomicrobiia; order Verrucomicrobiales; family DEV007; genus JAACDM01. The sequence continues at coordinate 2,461 of CALLLI010000418.1, read as the reverse complement.
GAACCTGCAAGGAATTTACCTACCTAGTGCATGCGCTTGCACATGGTTAGTTGATTGCATGTCATCGCATCGCGGCCAATCGATTTGGGTAGGCGACACCGAGCGATAGATTACTGCATGGGTAGTTAGGCAAAAAGTTCGTCTTAGTAACTGTTTAAGCTTGACGAATAGTTTGATAACGTTGAGAAAGCGAGCGGTTCTTGATCAACCAACAACCATACACGTCATGCCTGTAAAAAAGAAACGTGCAAGAAAAGCCGCTCCTAAGAAGCGCATCGTAAAAAAAGCTGCTCCTAAAAATAGCGCTACAAAGAAGAAGGCCGCTCCTAAAAAGCGCGCTGCAAAGAAGAAGGTCGTTAAGAAGACCGTGAAGAGAAAAGCCGCTCCTAAAAAGAAGGCTACGAAGAAAAAGGCCGCTCCTAAGAAGGCTGTGAAAAAGAAGAAAGCCGCTCCAAAGAAGCGCGCCGCAAAGAAGAAGGTCGCTAAAAAGACCGTGAAGAAAAAAGCTGCTTCTAAGAAGAAGGCCGCTCCAAAGAAGCGCGTGGCTAAAAAAGCCGCAAAAAAAAAAGTCGCGCAAAGCGTCGTAAGTAGAATTCGACGCAAAACACCCAAACCGAAACAACGAAACAACCAATCGACTCAAAACATCAAGCGCATCGATTCCGAGAAGACCCATGGGTGGCAAGTTCATGTCTGTAGGAATGGCGTCTTGAGAACGAAGCTCTTTAGTGACCGGGTTCATGGAGGTAAGCGCCTCGCCAAAACCGAAGCGATCCGCTTCCGGGACCAGCTCCGAGCTGAAATGACTCAAGACATCACGCCAACCTGGCAGAACGAACGCCCTCCCAAGACCAACACTGGTCATCGGGGTGTTTCTTACACTGAAGCCCGCCGCGGCAACGGAAATGTGAAGGGTTACATTTCCGTCACTGCTCGGGTATCTAAAGGAAGAGCTGTGAATCGTAAATTCTCCATCGACAAAGTAGGCTACGACAAAGCGCTTGCCCAAGCAGTGGCATGGCGCAAAGACCAGCTGAACAAGAGAGAGGGCATCGAGCGGGCCGTCGCCTCGCGCTCCCTCAGGGATTAAGAAACGTTTCTATAGCCTGATGTCCGATTGGTTGATCTAAAAAAACAACCATCTGATCAAGATCTCTGGAAGGGGTGGCGAAAGTCACCCCTTTTTGGTGTACAGGCATCTAGAAAACTCTACGCTCTCTAACCTAGGGATGAGAGACAGGCCTCAATCTGAAGAACACGCGGTCCCAGCTAGCCAGCGTCAGGGTCGTCGTAACCGGGACACGGCCACCGCTTGGCATTGTTCCTACGGTTCGTGCGCTTAGGCCGCTTGTGCTCCAGACGTTCAGATCCGTCGAATATTCGACATCCACACTGCTCACAACAAGATCTTCATCCATCTGATAGGTGTAGTTGACGGTGCTTCCTGACAACGTCGCCAAAGGGCTAGGGACAGCTGATGTGTTGGGATCGGTGTCCTAGTAATGCTCAATCGCATTGGGCCAGCCATCATGATCAGGAGCGGCATCATAGCCTCGAACCGTCTCTGCTGCTCCCATAGGAAACTTTGAATTTGCCCACTCCAAATAGAGGATTTCACTGGCAACAGCCTGCCCAATCTTCTCGTAGCCAGCAACCGTGGGGGGCACGCCATCGTCGAGGTCAGTCGACGCAACATAGGCCGGTGAACCTGTATCGGTGGTGTTGATAGGACGAATCAGTTGAGGATTCACGCAGGTGAAACGGTCGCCTAGCGAGGCGAGTTCAGCAATCTCAGCATTGTAGTTCTCCACGGTTTCCTTGACCAAAGGGCGCCTGGAGTCTTCATACTGATCATCACTGCCATGGAGGGTGGTGTCGGGAATAGGAACCGTGATCAAGATAATGTGAGTGTCAGGAAACGCATCGGATGTGTTGACGGCATCGTCATGGACGATGTCTTCAAGAAGCCCCTGGTAGCGGTCCTTGATAGAACTCACTGGAATCAAGTTAGAAGTGTCATCATAGGTCGAGGCTGTTCGATCTACTCCGCCATCGATAAAGATTCCGGCACTTCGATAATCACCATTTCCCGCTGGAAGCGGATGCGGACCGCTACCCGTCGGAAAGTCAGTCGCATCCAATCCAGGCACGAACCAGTCATCGAGGTTCTTAGGGTTGATCAGCCGGACGAGGTCATTGATTCCTAGTAAGATAACCACGTAGTCAGGTGCGTCCACGCCACCGTTGGCGACGATGTCAGCTCGTGCATTCTCAAAACCTGTCACCGAACCGGAAGGGCTAACCCAAGTTTCTTATTACCGGCGTGGCACCCCTATAAAACCAGGGCCTGCGTCGCGAAGGCACTACAAAGTCGTCGCTCCTTTCAGTTCCGACTTCACCGCTGGGCAGGCCCCTTTCCAATCGATCCCGAGTATCTGGTAGACCCGGCTCTGCTCCGCGT
>CALLLI010000417.1 GCA_938082635.1 uncultured Verrucomicrobiales bacterium | reverse complement strand
ATCCTTCAGGCCAACTGCGTGAAATGTCATGGTGGTGAGGATGCCAATGGCAAGGTCAAGATTCGGAGTGAATTTCAAATCATTAGTCGGCTGGGCATCACCAATGGAGGTGTCCTTGGTTCTGCCTACGATGAGGCGAAGCCGGAAGAGAGCCTTATGCTTCACATGATCTCCTACAAGGACGAGGAGTATGAAATGCCACCCAGCGGGAAACTGCCGGATGCCGAGATAGCGACGCTTACCGAGTGGGTCAAGATGGGCCTGCCCTGGACACCCGAAGATGCCGACAAGCTTCACCATATTGAGGAAGAGGGGGCAGAAGTCACCGAGATCAATGACTTCACCAAGTCTTACTGGTCTTACAAACCTCTCAAACGTCCTGCTGTTCCTGAGGTGGATTCGTCTGAATGGCAGGAACATCCCATTGATGCCTTTGTCTATGCAAAATTAAAAGAGAAAGGCCTGAGTCCGAATGCTGCGGCCTCTGCTCCCGCCTTAGTTCGTCGGGCCTATCATAATATCACGGGATTGCCGCCCGCTCCAGATGAATTGGTAGAGGAGACGAAGGATTTCTCGGCGTCGAGTTGGAAGGGATTGGTGGATCGTCTGTTGGAGTCACCGCACTATGGCGAGAAATGGGCGCGTCACTGGTTAGACATTGTCCGTTATGCAGAGTCTAATGGGTTTGAGCGGGACTCGAAGAAGGAGTTCATCTGGCGCTATCGCGATTACGTCATCAATGCGCTCAATGATGACAAGCCCTATGACCAATTCATCCGCGAACAGCTCGCAGGTGATGAGCTGGACGAGGTGACACGAGAGTCTCTCATTGCCACGGGTTACCACCGTCTCATGCAGTGGGATGACGAACCTGCAGATAGACCTCAGCATGTCTATGATGTCTTGGACGATAATGTAAGGATAACCTCTGAAGGTTTCCTTGGGATGACCTTAGGCTGTGCACGTTGTCATGATCACAAGGGTGACCCTATTTCGCAGAAGGACTATTATAGTTTCATGGCCTTCTTTCATGGAGTCACGCAGATGGACAAAGGGCGTGTGATCGAGAGCATCGATGTGGCCCTGCCTGACGAGGCGCAGGAGAAGCGGACTCGAGAGTTGAAAGAACGTGAGGAGAGGCTGGCCAATCAGATTCTGGATCTGGAGAAGAAAGCCAAGGCTAAGCTGGCGGAGTTGGTTCCGGGCGAGGATCTGGTGGGAACAAATGCGGTGGTGCCGCACCTGATCGCGACGTCGCGAGAGCAACCGCAAAGCTGGCACTACACGACGACGGATCCGGGTGATGGGTGGTTTGAGGTCGGGTTTAGACCGAAGGATTGGAAAGAGGGGCTTGCTCCTTTTGGGCGTGATCGGAAGGCCAAAACCAAGTGGAAGTCGAAGGACATCTGGATGCAGAAGACGTTTGGTCTGTCCACGTTACCGAGCGGTCTAACGCTGCACATTCGTCATGACCAAGACGTTGTCATCTACGTGAATGGGCAGCTCGCTTTTGAAGCTGCCGGGCAGATTAAAGACTACAAGCGTGTTGTGTTAGAAGGTGCTGCGGTCGCGGCCTTGCAAACGGGACGCAATGTCGTCGCAGTGCATGTCTCCAAGAAGGCTGAGGGTGGCCGATTCGTAGATCTCGGATTGGAGGCGTCCTTCGGTGGTGAGCAGTTAGCCAAGCTGATCAAGAAGCACGAGAACAAGGTTTTCAGTAAAGAGGAGGTGCGCCATTATCGTGATTGGCGGCGTCAGTTAGAGCAAGTGCGTCGCGAAGCGTCGCAGAGCGGAATGCGTGCCATGATTGTCCAAGAGCACGGTACCACGGCAAAGCCCATGTTTGTCCATCGTCGTGGTAGTGTGCATGCGCCTGGTGATGAGGTGCCTCCAGCATTTCCGTCGATCTTTGGAGGCGAGGTGCCAGAGATTCCTGAGCCAGGTCCCTATGCGAAGTCGACGGGGCGACGTAAGGTGCTGGCTGACTGGATCGCTAGCGATGACAACCCGCGCACATCGCGGATCATGATGAATCGCTTGTGGCAGCATCACTTTGGCCGCGGTATCTGCCCTTCGCCGAGCGACTTCGGGTTCCTTGGTGAAGAAGCCACCCATCCTGAGTTGTTAGATTGGTTGGCTTGTGAGTTTGTTGATCGCGGTTGGAGTCTCAAGGAGATGCATCGGCTCATCATGAGTTCGAAGACTTATCAAATGTCTTCGAAGGGCAATGAAGTAGCTCTGAACGAAGATCCGCAGAACAACTGGTTCTGGCGCTTTGGAATGCGTCGTCTTTCCGCAGAGGAGATTCGCGATGGCTTGCTTGTTGTCACTGGGCGGCTTAACCCGAAACAAGGTGGCCCAAGTTTCTTCCCAACCTTGCCTCCAGAAGTCCTTGCCACGTCATCGACAGGAGCTGGGAAATGGGGCAAGTCCTCGCCTGAGGAAGAAGCACGACGCAGTATCTACATCACGATCAAGCGTTCCCTCAAGCCACCGGAACTAACGGATTTCGATTTCGCAGACACGGACGCGCCTTGTTCGGCGCGCTTTGTCACCACGGTGCCGATACAAGCGCTCGCCATGCTCAATAGTAAGGTTGTCAATGATCATGCTAGTCACTTGGCGGATCGTTTGCGCAAGGAAGTGAAGACAGGAGTTCGAGATCAGGTGGCGCGAGGTTTGTCGCTAGTGACTTGTCGCCCGGCGCGGAAGGACGAGATTGATCATTGTGTGGGCATGATCGAAACCTTTGAGAAAGAGCATGGTCTCTCAGCAGAGGATGCCCTGGATCGCTTCTGCCTTCTGGCACTTAATTTGAATGAGTTCGTTTACCTCGACTAGAGTTTTACCCTTTTTAGATCATGACACCTCCCAATTTCTGCGGACGCACGCGACGCGAGTTTCTTAACACGGCAGCTGGTGGCTTTGCCTCTGTCGCCTTGACCGGATTGCTGAGCCAAGATGGTTTCTTTGGCAATGCCAATGCGGCTGGCTATACGAATCCGCTTACGCCGAAGAATCCCAAGCTTCCTGGCAAGGCCAAGAGCGTCATCTTTCTCTTCATGTATGGCGGCCCAAGCCACATGGACACGTTCGATTACAAGCCCAAGTTGTATCCGTTAGATGGTAAGACGATCGAAGTGAAGACCTTTGGGCGAGGTGGCAAGAAGAACGAAGGGCGTGTTGTTGGTCCGAAGTGGGATTTCCATCAACACGGCCAGTGCGGGAAGCATGTGTCTACCTTGTTTCCGAACGTGGCGGAATGTGTGGATGATATTGCCTTTGTTCATTCGATGACGGCGGATTCGCCGATTCATGGTTCAGCCATGCTCATGATGAATTCGGGTTCGCTCATCAGTGGCAAGCCTTCATTGGGTTCGTGGGTGAATTACGGCCTGGGAAGTCCCAATGAGAATTTACCAGGTTACGTTGTCATGTTAGATCGTAAGGGTGGTCCTATCAGTGGCGCGAAGAATTGGACGAGTGGCTACATGCCTGCGAGCTACGCGGGGACGGTCTTTCGTTCGCAAGGAGATCCTATTTTGAACCTCAAGCATGTGAATAACATGTCTGCGCCGGAGCAGCGGACCTTGTTAGATTGCTTGAATCACATGAATCAGGGGCACATGAAGGACCGCTTTGATAACACGAACTTGGCGGCGCGTCTCTCAAGTTATGAGCTGGCTTACAAGATGCAGGCCACAGCACCGGAGGCCATTGATATTGATAAAGAGCCTGCCTATACCAAGGATCTTTATGGTTTGGAGAATGACCAAACGGAAGACTTCGGGCGGAAGTGCTTGTTGGCGCGGCGTTTGGTCGAGCGTGGCGTTCGGTTTATTCAGATTTACTCGGGTGGTGCTCACAATGATGCCAACTGGGATGCGCACGGAGATTTGGAGTTTAATCACAACCTCCACGCGGGCGAAACCGACAAACCGATTGCGGGTCTTCTCAAAGATCTCAAACAGCGTGGCATGCTCGATGAAACGCTCGTTGTCGGGGGTGGTGAATTCGGTCGCCAACCCACGGCTGAGTATGCCAAGGGGACCGGACGAGATCACAATGCCTACGGCTTCACGATGTGGATGGCTGGCGGCGGCATCAAGGGTGGTGTTAGCGTCGGCGAGACGGATGAACTCGGTGGCAAAGCCGTGCGCGACCGTTTTCATGTGAAGAATCTCCATGCCACGATCCTGAATCAGTTAGGCCTGGATCCGAACAATCTCAGCTTCTTCTACGGTGGACTGGATCAGAAGCTGGTTGGCGTGGAAGGCGCCGAGCCGATCCATCAGGTCATCGCGTGACGAAAGGCGTAAGGTATTCTCCGCACCCCCACAAATTGCCATCTGCGGAGATTTGGTGGTGGGGACTTTTAGTCATCGCTAATTGTTAGGCTCTATTTGGTGGCGACTAAAAGTCACCACCACCATTTCGCTGGGAGCGAGTCCGTTTCTGTGCTATTAGAAATTTGTGGTGGCTCGCAGTATAGTTCGGGCATCCTGCCCGAGTCTTGAGCTAGAAGCTCAAGCTACACTCTTGCTGGTTGAGGGAGCTCTGTTGTGCTAAGCCTGCAGAATGTGGATTAGCCTAGCGATTGGTTCTGTAGTGCTTTGGGGAGTTTGCCAGTCCGTTCTGGCAGCGGTTCCGAACATCCTGTTCATCCTGGCCGATGACCTCGGCTATGGGGATGTGGGGTGTTACAATCTGGACTCGAAGATCCCCACGCCGAACCTGGATCAGCTGGCCAAGGAAGGCATGCGTTTCACCGATGCGCACAGCCCCTCGACTGTTTGTACGCCCACGCGTTATAGTATTCTCACTGGACGCATGGCGTTTCGCACCGGCTTTTCAGGCGTCTTTGCCGGTGTCGGTGGGCCCTGCATGATCGAGCCGGAGCGCTTGGCCTTGCCTGGCATGCTACGTGAGCAAGGCTACGCGACAGCTCTCTTTGGTAAGTGGCATGTGGGCATGAGTTTCTTGGATAAGGAGGGCACCCGGATTACGGATCGTGGAGTGAAGGGCGTGCGTCAGATTGACTATTCACGTCCAGTGTTAGACGCGCCGATCCATCGTGGGTTTGATCAGTTCTATGGCACGGTTTGTTGTCCCACAACGGATTGGCTGTATGCCTACATGGAAGGGGATCGTGTTCCGGTGCCTCCTGTGGCTGTCATTGATAAGACGGATCTACCAAAGCATCCCTATGCGAATGACAATCGGTCAGGGCTGATAGCGCCTAACTTTGATGTTGAAGAAGTGGATCTCGTCTTTCTTGAGAAGAGTCAACAGTTTCTTCGTAAGCATGTTAAGGCCACGCCTGAGAAGCCGTTCTTTCTCTTCCACTCCATGCAGGCGGTGCATTTGCCGTCGTTTCCGGCAGATCAATTCAAAGGTAAGACCAGTTCCGGGCCCCATGGTGATTTCCTCTTCGAAATGGATTGGATCGTTGGTGAGTTGATGAAAACCTTGAACGATCTAGGCATCGCCGAGAACACTCTTGTGATGTTTGCCTCAGATAATGGGCCAGAGGTGCCTACGGTCATCGCGATGCGCCGTGATTATGGACATGATGGAGCCAAGCCTTGGCGTGGCGTGAAGCGGGATCAATGGGAAGGTGGTCATCGTACGCCTTTCCTCGTGCGTTGGCCTGGCGTGGTGGCCCCGGGAACGACGAGTGATCAGCTTGTGAGCCTAACGGATATCTTTGCTACTTGCGCTGCGATCATTGGCTCGGAAGTACCGAACGACGCTGCGGAGGATAGTTACAATGTGCTGCCTATTCTCAAGGGTGCGGCCAAGGGCGTCGCGGTGCGTCCCTATCTTCTCCAGCAAACGATCTCGCTTGCGTTGTCCATCCGCCAAGGTCGGTGGAAGTACCTCGATCACCAAGGTTCGGGTGGGAACAACTACAAGAAAGATGGGGAATGGGGGATGAAGTCGTTTGCCTTACCTGAAACTGATTCGTCTGCACCAGGCCAACTCTACGATCTGCGAAATGATCCTGTCGAAACGACGAATCTCTACGCGAAGTATCCTGACGAAGTGCGCCATCTGAAGGCGCTGCTCGAAGCCTCCAAGGCTTCGGGGCGAAGTGCCCCGTTGCGCTAGGCTTTGGTTAAGCGACGCTCTCCTCGTCCACACCGATATGCATCCAGCGTTTGAGGAATGGTGTCAGAGCGAGGCAGACGACGGCAGTGATCAGGGTGACTAATCCAATCCAACCGTAGACGCTTCCATAGACGGCTACGGTTTCCTTCGGGATGGGAATTGATCCGGTATCGCCATGCGACACATTGGTTAGGCTGGCGATCTGGCCGCCGACAAAGTTTGCTAAGGCTGTGGCAATGAACCACGCTCCCATCACCGTGCTCACGATCTTCGACGGTGAGAGCTTCGTGACCATGGAAAGGCCAACGGGTGACAGACAGAGTTCGCCGGTGGTGTGCAAGAGATAGCCTATCAGAAGCCAGTGAAGCGAGACCATGCCTCGGTCGTCAGCGACAAAGGCTCCGTACCAGAGCGCGGCAAAGCCTAGGCCGAGTTGGAGGAAGCTAAGGGCGAACTTCATGGGTGTGGTTGGTTCCTTTCCTCGCTGACCAAGGAAGGTCCAGAGCGCACTGAAGACCAAGCCGAAGAGGAGAATGAAAATTGGATTGGCCGCTTGAAATTCCGAAGCTGGGATCTCGGAGCCTTTGCCTGCTTCCACGATTCCCATGCCCACGTGTTGTTCAGTCAGGGGCCATGCTACGCGATCAACAGTGGCTTCTTCGGGGGCTTCTGCGGTCATGGCTTCTCGCAGGTCCGTTAGAATGGTCATGGTGAAGGCCTCGTCTCCGTTGGAGTATCCGAGCTGTTCTTGGGACAGGAGTGGCAGCGCCGCTAGCTGGCCATCGTCTGTTTTGATGGGCACACGGAAGGTGAGTGTGGTTCCGATGTCTTCTTGATTGATCGTTCGGCTTTCGTTGGTCCGATCAACATTGCGGTCTGTAAAATTGTTGATTGAGCTGCCCGCTTGTTCGAGGAAGGCCCAGAAAAGGACTGAGAAGAAGGTTAGAATCAGAATCACGTAGAGGCGCTCGCGTTCCACTTTCTTGCTCCGAACGGCCGTCAAGATGATTGAGCCAAAGGCGATAAAGCAGAGGGTGTAGAGGACGATTCCGGCCAGCCCACCTTGCTGCATGATCACCGTGAGCAGTGGAACGATACCAGCGATGCCGACAAAGATCGCTTGTTTCGCGGAGACCCAGGGAAGGGCGATCGCGGATCCTGCCATGAATGCTAAGGCCCATAGCTCCCAACTCGAGTCGCGATTGAACCAGCCGTAGATAAGTGATAGAACGACGACTGCTCCATAGTAGAGTGAGAGATTCTTTCCTAGGACTGGAACGGCACGTTGTTTGAGACGCGCAAGGGAGGGGGGGCCGCCGATTTCTTTAGGAATACCACCTTTTGTCAGGGCGATGGTCGCGATGACACCGGAAACAAGCAGCGCGAGTCCAAGGAAGATGCGAGCGCCAATCTGGAGGCCGCTAATGTCTGCGAGAGGAGTATCGACTCCCATCATTTGAACCGCTGCCTGCTCAAGCTGCGTTTGGAAGATCATCGAGAGTGCCGTGACTAGGGCTCCTCCGAGAATCAAGGTTTGTGTCAGTCGCGTTGGAGCGATGAAGACGGCGACGCCGATGAGCATACCCAAGGTGGCCAAGCCAAACCCGTAGTGCCATCCATACGTCTCGCCGACGTAGCCACACGCAATGGGAGAGATGGCGGCACCGAGATTGATACCCATGTAGAATAGCGTGAAGCCCGCATCTTTCCGCTCACTTGCTTTGGGGTAAAGGCTACCCACCATGGTGGAGATGTTAGGCTTAAAGAAGCCGTTTCCAACGATGAGCAAAGCTAAGGCAATGAAGAAGAGAATCTCATTCTCAAACGTCATCGCAAGGTGACCGGCCGCCATCAATAGACCACCGACAACAACTGCGAAGCGTTGGCCCAGGAGCCGATCGGCTAGCATGCCGCCAATGAACGGGGTGGCATACACGAGTCCTGTGTAGGCTCCATAAACGGCATAGGCCTGGTCGTCGTTGTAGCCGAGAAAGCCTTTGATCATGTAGAAGACCAGCAAGGCTCGCATCCCATAGTAGGAGAAGCGCTCCCACATCTCAGCGAAGAAGAGGGTGAAGAGGCCGGGAGGATGGCCGAGCAGGGTAGGGGAAGGATCGGAGGAGGTCGTGCCGTTCATGAGTGTTCATGATTTAGCGACTTCTGCGGGGGATTCAATGCTATTCGACGCGGCCGCGAGACCGGACCCAGCGTGTCTGCGTTTGAGGTGCGTAGAAACCTTGGCGACTTGAATAGAGTTCAGGGCTGCGGCGTCTTTCTTCCATCACGCTTGGTAGAGCGCTCGCCTAGCAGGAACCTGTCGCACAACAGTTAGACCGAGAATCCTTTCTCGGCCCAGGAGTTGGCGTGGCTTCACACTCTAACTGCTCTGAACTACCATGAGGATTCTCTTGCCTGCTCGTCTTGTTGCTGTAATAGCTTTGATAGGTTTACTCGCCTCACTTGAGGCTTGCACGGTGATCCTCGATCCCGATCCCGGGGCGGTGCGTCCCGGTGCTTACGCTTTCGACCTCCCTTATGCTGGCTAGCGAATTGCAACGTTTGGGAATTCCCTATGTCATGACACGCTCCAGCGACGAGACGCGTTCGTTGACTTCGCGTCGTGACTTGGCGGCTCGCTACCCTGGCAGGGTGTTTGTCAGCATCCCCTATAATGCCTCTCAGAACACTGCTGCCCGTGGTGTGGAGACTTTTTACCACGGAGCCAGCGGCCGGGCTCTGGGGACTCAGGTCCAACGTGCCCTCGTTTACATGACCGGCACGTAAGAAACGTGGGTTTAAAGTATTGGCAAAGAACCCTGCTCGGGCGGCCGTTCTGGTCGAAGGCGGCTTCATTTCGAATGCTGCCGAGCGCCGGAGTTGTCAGGATCCTCGCTACCAGTTCGCCGTGGCTCAGGCTGTCGTGATAGGTCTGATCGACACCTTTGGGAGGCCTCGAAAGGCCGTCGTTCGGCAACCTCAGTGGGCTCAGCAGGCACCTTCCACGCGTCCTGCGCCTCGCTCATGGGGACGGCAGACCGTCGTGGTGGCTACGTTCTCGGGGATGCCTCGCCGCTGGAGGCGCTGATTCTTGTATCGGGAAATCACGATTAATTACGGAAATTTCAGAAGTTAAGTTTGGTTAGACAGTCGGGATTTCCTTGTTTGAAATCCCTGTGGAAACGTACAGATTCCGGCGCAGCCCTCTTCAGGGCGGCACTTGTCTCCACATGCCTCTACTCTTGACACCCACCAAGCGCCTGATTGTGATGAAGGTTCCTCCTAGGAGCCGATCTGAGCGCTTGGAGAGGTTTTGATAGGCACTCGCGGAGACGGCACGGACCTTGCGCCAACGACGTAACCAAGGGTGGCTTGCCTCCACCTCTCAACAACGACCTGACTTTTGAAATGATGAACAGACACTACCAAATTCAGCTACCCAGCGGGACCCTTCACCGATTCGAGGACGAACATGACGCCTGTGGCGTGGGCTTCGTTGCTCAAGTGGATGGCGTTGCCAGTCATCAGATTGTGAAATACGGTGTGGAGAGCGTGTGCAATGTGACGCACCGCGGCGCTGTGGATGCCGACGGCAAGACCGGCGATGGTGCGGGTGTTTCGACTCAGATTCCATTTAAGCTCTTCAAGCCAGAGCTGGATAAGCTCGGAGTGACGATTGAAGATCCGTCTTCTCTCGCGATCGGGATGTTCTTTCTGCCACGTGAAGACGGCCCGCAGCAGCTCAAGGCGAAGGTCTTGGCTGAAGGCGTCCTACGGAATCGCGGTGTGGCGGTCTACGGTTGGCGTAAGGTGCCGGTGAATCCCAAGGAACTTGGCGATAAGGCTCTCTCAACCCGTCCCGAGATTCTCCAGCTGATGCTGGGGCGGCCGGAAGATCAAGATGGCGAAGCGTTCGAGCGGACGTTGTTTCTCGCTCGGCGGGACATTGAGATCAAGGCTCAGGATGAGGGCATCACGCCGTTCTACATTGCCTCTCTTTCGGCCCGTTTGCTCAGCTACAAGGGGCTGATGGTTGCCTCGGCTTTGGATAATTTCTACGGCGACTTGAGCAATCCTGATTTCGAATCGGCGATCTGTTTGTATCACCAGCGATTCAGCACGAATACCTTCCCGACGTGGTCGCTTGGTCAGCCGTTCCGCATGTTGGCGCACAACGGTGAGATCAACACGCTGCGCGGTAATCGGAACTGGTTCAATTCACGGGCGAGTGACTTTGCGAGTGAGGTCGATTGCTGGACGGAGAAGGACGTGCCTTTGTTTAAGGATCTGCTAGATCCAGAGGCTTCGGATTCTGCTAGTTTGGACGGCGCTCTTGAATTGCTGGTCCTGAGTGGGCGTTCCGTGGAGCATGCCATGGCGATGCTAGTGCCTCCAGCTTGGAGGATTGATCCGTATACTTCAGAGGAAGAGAAGGCTTTCTATCAGTATCATCGTTGCTTCAGTGAGCCTTGGGATGGGCCGGCAGCGCTGGCGTTCTCTGATGGCCTGACCGTAGCAGCTTCGCTAGACAGAAATGGCCTGCGGCCGATGCGCTTTAAGCACACGAGCGATGGCATCTTTACGGTGGGCTCCGAGGTGGGCGTGATTCATTTGGACGATGCGAAGGTGATCGCCAAAGGCCGTCTCGCTCCAGGCGAGATGCTGTCTGTGAATACCGTCACCGGTGAGGTCAGTTATAATAGTGAAATCAAGCAGGGATTGGCAAAGAGCCAGCCCTATGCCGAGTGGCTGAAGAATCGGATTAATCTGGATGACAAGGTTTCTTCCGATCCCGAGCCTGCAGCTGCAAACGGCATCGATCCACTCTCACGTTGGCAGAGTCAGACGGCGAATGGCTATACGGATGAGGAGTTGAAGATCTCTATAACGCCGATGATTGCAGGCGGGCAAGAGGCCACCTATTCCATGGGCGATGACACGCCGCTGAGTGTGCTGTCTTATCAGCCACGGCTTCTATACACCTACTTCAAGCAGCTCTTCGCTCAGGTGACGAACCCGCCGATCGATCCGATTCGCGAACGTCTCGTCATGTCGATCAGTGTAGACCTCGGTCCTGAAGGGAATCTTCTCACAGAGACACCCGGGCACGCTCGGGTCATCCATTTGGAGAGTCCGTTCTTGTTCCCGCACCAGTTAGCCGCGCTGAAGTCACTGGATGCAGATTACACGTCTGCAGAACTCGATATCACCTGGCCTGTGGGTGAAGGTTCCGCTGGTCTCAAGAAAGCAGTCGATACCTTGCGCGTTGCGGCAGAGAAGGCCTGCGATGATGGTGTCAAACTTATCATCTTAACGGACAAAGCAGCGAGTCATGATCGGGCGGCGATGCCTGCGCTCGTGGCAACCGGTGCGGTGCATCAGCATCTTATTCGCAGGGGGAAGCGCATGCAAGTTAGCCTTATTCTTGAAAGTGCCGAACCTCGGGATACGCATCAGATGGCTTGCCTCTTTGGTTATGGGATTACGGCGATTTGCCCTTACTTGGCTTTCCAAACGATCGGCGAGATCTTTGAGAAAGATCAGATCGTGCGAAAGCCGAAGTTGTCTGAGGTGACTGATATCGCACATGGCCTCAAGAACTATCGCTCAGCGTTAGAGAAGGGTGTTCTTAAGATCATGTCCAAGATGGGCATCTCGGTGTTGAATAGCTACCAGGGTGCGCAAATCTTTGAGGCTATCGGTCTCAGTGAGAACCTCATTGGTGAGTGCTTTGACGGCACGCCTTCTCAGATTGATGGCATTGATTTCGAAGATGTCGCCATGGAGACACTCACCCGTCATCAGGCGGCCTTTGGCGAAGCCACTCCTGAAGACGTGACCAAACTGAAGCTCGGAGATCCTGGAAACTACCGTTGGCGTCGCAATGGAGAGATCCATGCCATTGCCAACCCGATGCTGAAGAATTTCCATACCTTTGTCAGGGAGAATGATCCTGAAAAGTATAAGCAGTATGTGGACGATGTCCTGACCAATCGTCCGGTGTCCCTACATGACATGTGGGAATTCGCTCCTTCCAAGAAGGCCATTCCAGTCGAGGACGTGGAACCTATTGAGGACATCCGTGTGCGCTTTACCACGGCAGCAATGTCGCTAGGAGCGCTTAGCCCGGAAGCTCACGAGACGCTGGCCATCGCGATGAATCGCATCGGTGGCAAGTCTGACTCTGGCGAAGGTGGTGAGTCCGCCGAGCGTTTTAATTCGGAGCGTAATAGTAAGATCAAGCAGGTCGCTTCAGGGCGTTTCGGTGTCCATGCAGAGTATCTTGCGAGTGCTGACGAAATTGAGATCAAGATGGCGCAGGGAGCCAAGCCTGGTGAGGGCGGTCAGCTGCCAGGTCATAAGGTAAGTGGCATCATCGCGAAGTTGCGACACACGCAGCCCGGGGTGACCTTGATTAGTCCTCCGCCGCACCATGACATTTACTCCATTGAGGATCTCGCCCAGCTCATTCATGATCTGAAAGAGGTCAATCCACGGGCGCGCATTTGTGTGAAGCTCGTTGCGGAAACCGGCGTTGGCACGATTGCAGCCGGTGTGGCCAAGGCAAATGCTGACATTATCCTTGTATCTGGTCACGATGGTGGGACAGGCGCGTCGCCACTCAGCTCTATCCGCCATGCTGGTTTGCCTTGGGAACTCGGTGTGGCCGAGACTCAGCAGGTTCTCATGATGAATGGCCTGCGTGATCGGGTGACTTTGCGGACCGACGGTGGTATGCGCAACGGCCGTGACATCATCATGGCAGCAATTCTTGGAGCCGAGGAGTTTAACTTCGGCACCATTGCTCTTATTGCTATGGGATGTGTTTATGTGAGACAGTGTCACTTGAATACTTGCCCAGTTGGCATCGCGACTCAGCAGGAACATCTTCGTGCGAAGTTCAAGGGCAACCCTGAGCATGTGATCAACTTCTTCAATGCGGTTGCAAATGAGGCCCGCGAAATCATGGCAGAGCTCGGAGTTTCTAAGCTGGATGGCCTGATCGGGCGTCCAGAGTTACTCAAGGTGCGTGAGATTGAGGATCATCCCAAGGCGAACAAGCTCGACTTCAGCAAGCTACTCAAGAACGTGGCTGCCGAGGATGGCGAGAATTACCCGCGGTATTGTAAGAACCTCCGCAATGACGGGAATCACGCGCGGCCGCTGGATGACAAGATTCTCCAAGACGCGCGTTTGGCGATTCGTGATAAGACGCCAGTCGAGTTGTCCTACAAGGTGAAGAACACCAATCGAAATGTGGGCACCAAGCTCGCAGGCGAGATTGCCTATCATCATGGCAATCACGGGTTACCTGAAGGCACGATCAAAGTGAATCTGAAAGGGAGTGCCGGGCAAAGCTTTGCGACGTTTCTTTGTGGTGGTGTTAGCCTAATCATCACAGGTGAAGCCAATGACTATGTCGGCAAAGGCATGTGCGGTGGCGAGATCATCATCAAGCCGCCGACAGTGCGTGGCTTCACGCCTCACGAGAACTCCATCATCGGAAACACGGTGATGTATGGTTCGACGGGCGGGCATCTCTTTGCCAATGGCCGCGCTGGCGAACGTCTCTGTGTCCGAAATTCAGGTGGCACGGCTATGGTCGAGGGCTGCGGGGATCACGGCTGCGAGTACATGACAAATGGTCTCGTCATCATTCTCGGCCCGACCGGGAAGAACTTCGGTGCTGGTATGTCCGGTGGTCTTGCCTACGTCTACGATGAAGAAGGCAAGTTCGAGAAGCTCTACAATCCTGAGATGGTCGAGACGAAAGCGCTAGAAGGCGAAGAGGACGAGAAATTCCTCCAGAGTTACATCAATCAGCACATTGAGAAGACGGATTCCGAACAGGGCAAGGAAATCATGGCTGACTGGGCCACGTCGAAAGCCAAGTTCGTCAAAGTCGTGCCCAAGGACGCATCCGTAAGCGCCGCGAAAGACGACAAGCCGAAAACGGTCGCCGTGAAATAGTGGCACCTGCTCACCCCAAAGAAGGTGGATAGAAAACTCCTAGCAATTTCTTGAGACGATTCGATTCATCGGTCAAGCATTCGCGGATGTGATTGCTGACATTCTGCTGGCTTAACCTATAAATGTGAGAGCAGAATTCTGTGTGGGATAGTGCCCCTTCTTGAAATGCGCAGTAGTGGTCATAGGCTTCACCATATAGATCAGTGAGTGTCTGATAGACGTTCTTGCGTGTGGCGGAGCCAAATCCCGTGTAACTTGATTGAGTTCTCTCTAACGAATGTTAGCGTGTGTCGTCTTCCCGCATTCACAGCATCTGGAAATACGGTGTGAAGTGCCCCGAATTGATGGACACAACCAGATCCAGACATGTCAAAGAGAACAAGAGAGACCTACACGAAGGAGTTCCGAATCTCTTTAGAAGTCTTCTATAATGACAAGTGGCGTCATCGCTCACTGGGAAATGTCTCGCCCGAAACTCCCCTAAATCAACACTTCCAAACTCAGAAAACACATCTGAGCTAACACAGTAATGTATTCGGTCCATGTCCGCATTCTTGGGGGGACTCCAGAGGTGTCTTCCTAGGACTAGTAAGACGGCAACGATGCGAAGGAGATCTTGCCCGAGGTTTCTCCTGGCGAACGGCGGTGAGGGCGTCTGATTTCGGAGAAATCAGCGATTATGGTGCCGACGACGGAGCGTCGCCCTCTGAGAATTGATCTACTTTCGTAAGGTTTGGAGGTAGGCGACGAGATCGGCGAGTTCTTGGGTGTTGAGAGTGGCGGCGAGGCCAGGGGGCATGAGGGATTGTGCCATGTCTTCGCGTTTCTTGATGTCGGCGAGGGCGAGAGATTGGGTGACGCCGCCGGGCATGCGAAGGGAGAGGTTGGTGTCGGTTTCACTGACAAGGTAGCCGCCGAGTTGGGAGTCGTCTTTGGTCGTGAGGATGACGCCATGGAAGCCGTGGGAGACGGCGTTGTTAGGATAAAGAATGGCTTCGTAGAGGCCTTCGATCGAGAGCTTGTCGCCGATCTCGCTGAGGTCGGGGCCGAAATCGATGCCTTTGCCTCCGACGAGGTGGCAGGTGGTGCAGATGGCTTTGGAGAAGGCGGCGGCCCCTTTGGAATCCTGGCCTTTCACTTGGACGAGCTTGGGGATGGGTGGGAACTTCTCGGCACCGGGGGTGGGGGGCAAGTCGAGGGCTTTGGCGATGCCGTCGCGGATCTTGCGATCGCGGGAACGCCCGAGCACGGCAGCGGTGGTGAATTTCAGTTCGTCGCGGAGTTCCTTGGCTTGAGCTTTGTTGAGGAGGTAATGCTCACCCGTTGGGGAGAGTGCGAGGGCGGCGACGAGCTTTTGACAGCGAGCGATATTGCTGTCGTGCTTTCCCATTTCTACTTTGATGATTGCGACGGCTTCGCCAGAGCTTCCGAGAGCGCGCATGAGTCGGTCATATTGGAGGGTAGAGAGTCCTTTTAGTGCGGCTCCGCGCATATGGTTAGCAATCCATTCCCACGTTCCAGAGCGGACAAGAGTTCGCGCGGCGAGGATGCTGTCACTGGTGGTTTTGGGCTGTTTGGTGATGAATTCGACAAGGATGTGGCCATTCGATGGTTTCCACTTATTGAAGCGGGCGAGGAGGCGGATGGCTTCGGGCTTGTCTCTATTTGACTGGATGAGGCGGCTTACCTTGGTCATCTGTTCAGTAGTGATATTGCCAGGAGAGAGGTTGAACGCGATAGGAAGGGCGATCTGATCGCTTCCTTCGGCGAAGGCTTTGGCGAGGGCGTCTTCTTTGGCTTTGCCGGGCGTTTGGAAATCGAAGGCGCGGAGGAGGCGCTGTTGTTTCTCTTCGGATGATTCTTTGAGGAGGGCGTCGGCTAACTTGGCAGGTGTGCTCGTGGCGCGGCTACGCCAGAGGATGTCGGCGGCACCCAAGCCTTGACTGTCGAGCGCTTCATAAGCGGCGAAGCGGCTGTCCCAATGGAGGTCGGCACCGATGCCGAGGGCTTCGACCGCCCAGCGGTCGTTGCCGTCATGCTGTGCGGCGAGCCTGGCCCAGAGTTGATCGGCTGTGTCGCCGCTCTGGAAACGAAGGGCAATGGAGCATTCGCGGCGGACTTGGGGATCGGTATCTTCTGCTAGTGTCTCTATGGCTTCTAACAGATGGCTGTTGTGTTGGCGGGCGAGTCGGAGTCCGGCCATGCGGATGTTTGGATCCTTGTCCGTGAGGGCTTGTTTGACGTAGCCTTTCTTGTGCCAGCCTAATAAGTGAAGCCCACGAGCGCGGTGGCGCGGATTGGCTTCTTGATCGCGGAACAAGGTGCGGGCGGCTTTGCGACCGGCTTTGTCTGTACTGAGAGCGGTCCAGCCGAGATAGCGGGTGGCGTTGTTGGGACTCTTGAGTGCGGCAATAGCACCTTCGGTGGTTGAAGTATCTACCTTGGTGATTTTATAGGTTGTCTTGCCCTTGGGCGCGACCCTGAAGAGGCGGCCGCGATCGAGGTCGCCCATGCCGTGGCCTCCGACGCCGGGATCATACCAATCGGCGATGATGAGGGAGCCATCGGGTGCAACGGTGACGTCGGAAGGGCGGTACCAGCGGTCTTTCGTGCTGCTCAAGATATTGACGGTCTCGGCGCTGTAGCCGGCGCCGTCGTTCTTCACGGGGTAGGCTCGGCACACGTTCGGGCCGGCGTCGCAGTGGATGACTTGGCCGTGGAATTCCTTTGGAAGGAGATCGCCTTCGTAGATGGTGAGGCCGGTGGGGGAGCCTGCGCCCGTTTGGAGCAGGTTGGGCACGACACCGGGATCGCGGAGATGCCAGTGTTGGAGAGGGACGTCTGTGTGTCCGCCAATACGATCGGCTCGCCAGCCAGCCCCGGTGAGTTCGTCCTTGTAGCCGTAGTTGCCATACTCCATGACGAAGTTGATTCGGACGCCTCGATTGCCGTCGTCGTCGTTGTCGCTTTGCCACATGGCGCCGTAGGAATCGACGGCCATTTCCCAGTTGTTGCGGAAGTTCCAGGCTAACGTTTCCACTTCGGAGCCATCGAGGGCGCAGCGGAAGATCATGCCTTCTTGATAGGGCTTGCGCTTGGCGGAGACTTCATTCCCAGCGAGATCGACGATCAGCTTGCCGTCCTTGTCGCAGAGCTGCTTGGCCGCATTGCCGAAGTTGAAGTAGAGGCGGCCATCGTGACCGAACATGAAGGCGTGGATGCCGTGATCGTGCTGGCTGCCACCGATCTTGGTGAACATGAGTTCTTTGCGATCCGCTTTGCCGTCGTTGTCGTCATCGAAGAGGGAGAAGACGTCGTCATTGGCAGAGACGATGACGCGATCTCCGAGAACGCAAATCCCGTGGGCGGAGTCGATGTCGTTGCCTTGGTAGAAGACCGTTGATTTGTCTGCTTTGCCATCGGCATCCGTGTCTTCAAGAATGAGGATGCGATCGCCTTCTTTACGTTTGCCCTTGTGACCACGGTAGTTGATCACCTCACAGACCCAGACGCGACCAAGGTGATCCACGTCAATGCTGCTTGGGCTCATGAGCATGGGCTCGGATGCGAAGAGGGTGGCTTCGAGTTCAGGGTGTAAGTCTAACGAAGCGACGGCGCTGGCTGGATCGCGGAGGGTGTCCCCGCCTCCGTTGGTGGCGCGGGTTTCTTTCTTAAGAAAGTCCTGAGGGGCCTGGGTAAAAACATGAAAGGCGACGCTTGAGGCGCCGCCTTGGTCCGTGCCGCCTTCGTCGAGGCCACCGGTCGCTCGAAACTTCGTGTAGCCGTCTGGAATGTCATACTCGATCAAACTGGTGGCGTGGGTGCCGATGCCTTCTGGGATTCGTTTGCCAGCCACGATCAGGTCACCCCCGCCTGCGTTCTTGTTTACGCGCGTTTGGCCCCAGCCGGATTCGGCTTTCTTCCATTTCAATTCGGTGAGTTTCTTCTCTCCCTTGGGACCGACTAGTCGCGGGTTGATCCAGTTGGCCCAGTCGAAATCGTAGTCATCGCCGCCATCGGTCACGGCGAGGTAAAGTTGCTTGGCGCCGGTGATGTTGGCTTCGATCTTGATTGTATGACCGGGTGTGTCTTCGGTCACGGTCTTGGAAGAGAAGGCGGTCTTTGGTGCTTTGAGGTTCTTGTTAGCCGCTTGCTTCTTCTTGGCTTTCTTCTTCGGTTTGGCGTGCTTGGGAAACTTGGCGACCGTGTCTGTGATCGACTTGGCGAGATCGGCTTCCGTTGGGCGGGGAGAGGGGACGCCGCCGTCAGGGATGTCTAAGTTGGCTGTCCAAGCGATGCCGTTTAGCGCGGTCATGCGGAAGCTATCATCGGTGAAGTTCTTGTGATAGTGCAGGCCGGTGAAACCAAAGCCGCGCCCATTCCCATAGTCTTCGCTTCTCTGATAGGTCCAGGCGACGTGCTGGGCATTGCCATCGGCGACGGATTTGCGGACGGCAGGGTTGCCGCTGTGAGCGCCATCGCCACGGTCCATGGTCTTCGCGGGAGGATGGGCGGAGAGGATGGGGGTGATGCCTTCCATCTCAGGGCGGAAACGCATGTGGAAGTACCATTCGTCATCGCTGGTGAAGGGCTTGAGACCCGCGGCGGCTGGATGCTTGGGGAATTCTTTGAACTCGGCGACCCAGTGAGGGTTTACCGACCAATGGGCTTCGAAATAGCCGCCCATCCAGTTGAGCATGCCTTTGCCGGGAGGGCCGACGGGGACTTCGACGCCATAGTGCAAACAGGCGAGGCCAACGCCGCGCTTCATGACTTTATTGAACTCCTTCACGTGCTTGTTCACGAGGTGGCCATTGCCACCGGAACAGAAGAACACGACCGTGTCCGCATCCTTGAAGGCTTCTTCAGGATTCTCTGGCCAGATGATGTGGTGTTCCCAGACGACTTTGTCTTCGCCATACGCAGCGGTGAGCCATTGGCCGATGAGCTGGCAGCCAGCGCCGTACTCGTGTTGACCGCTGCCGTGTGAGCTGAGGTGGGAAATGAAGACGATTTTCTTTGGAGCGGCCATGAGCGACGTGGTCATGGCGAGACAGAGGAGGGCAAGAGAACGAGAGAGGGCTTTCATAGAACTAGGATTTCTGATGGCGGAATGCTGGGCGATGCAACCCCAGAGGGCGAGCCTTTGATGCGGAAACTTTGGGGGGCGGAACGGAGTGCGTTCGGGGATTTTTCAGACGAAGGCACTAAGACACAAAGGATTCCGATGGATAGATTTGATCGATGGGCTAGGTCACTGCCTGAGCTCCTCAATCTCGGCACCGACAGCCCGCCGTGCAGTTTCGTCGGTTAGGGTATTTGCCCTGCTTTGCATGCCTTGTGGATCCTGGTTGTGGAAGCCCTTTGAGGGCTTCGTGGACGGTACGTTTGAGGAGTCGTGGGTTCTTAAAGCGGATGGCGAAGTTGGCCCCGACGGTGGGCTCGTCCTCTGCTAGTTCGTTGACGGCGTGGGCTGCGGTGCCCAATTGAAACCATCCGTCAACCTCGTTCTCTAACCAAGTTACTGCGGTCTCTGGATCGGCTGCGGCGATGTATTTGGAAATGTTTCTAGTGAGTTCACCGCGTCTCCTGGCCGATGGGACTTCGTGGAAATACTCCAGAGCTGCTTGGTGGTCGTGCTGGGCGAGTTTGTACATGGCCGAGCTGAATCGATCATTGCTGTCAATGGCTTCCACGTCACTCAGAAGCCAGTTCATGGCTGCCTTGGGATCGCGTTCTAACCAAGACTCTACGGCGTCACCGATGTCGTTGTCGACCAGATGCCCCCGGGGGAGCTTAGTTAGTAGACGTAAGTGCTGTTCAGGCTCGGCCTCGTCATGGAGCAGGCCTGAACTGCCGGCGTTCGCATAGATGTTTGAAAGCGCAGTGATGGCTTGTTCGGGATTCTTGGGGATTCTTGGGGATTCTTGGGGATCTGAGCCCTTACGACACCCCGTAAGACTCGAGAGCGCATAGGATTGAAGGCAGGCCGCGCGTGGGCTGCTTCTAAGGCTTTCTCAAAGCCTCGCGCGCCCCATTCGCTGAAGAGGTGGTAGGCGTGGGATTCGTTTCTAAAAAAAGGCGGATTCTCGGTGAGGAACTTGAGGAAGCCCTCGGGGTCTGTTAGCGCCCAGTAGTGTGCTAACATGTTCTATCGACGCGCTATAGAGATCTGTGAGAATATTGGAAAGAGCTCTATCAAAGGCGTCGGCGAGGAGGTTCTCTAGACCGGAAGGAATCGTGCCCTCCTTGACACGAGTAGATTCGATTATGGCCTTGAGATCGTGGTGGATTGGCTCGCCGTCATTGCTCCCACTCTCTACCCAGTTGGCGGCAGCGTCCAAGTCTCGGCTGGCTCATAGTTCAACAAGGTCGGGCAAAGCACGCCGATAGCGGACGTCGTCGTTATCGAAGGCAAGCAGGGAACCTGCTACATCGGTAAGCTGGCTGACAGGAACGTATTGGAATAGCCAGAAGAACGGGCGAGCTTGAGATGAGACTGCCGTTTCCTCGAGTTTGAGGGCAGGTAGGAGATCGAGAGCCTTGCGGAAGTCCGACGCCATGAGCGGGTCGATGACCTCTTTGCGAATTCGCTGGCTTTGCAAACGCTCAGCCACGTTCTCTTGTATCCAGGTGATGGCGGCTTCCGAATCGTTGTGTGCGAGAAGGGCAAGTTGTCTGCGTCCGTCGTCCCAGCGATCAAACTGGGAATGACTGCGAATCTTAAAAGGCCTGCCTTTGCCCGCATTTAGTCCCTGTTCCCATTGGTCTAGCTATCCTGAACTGCGAGTGACTAACAATGATGTTGCGGGTTAGTTCTTTGAATGCTTTGATAGAAGTGTTGTTTCTGAGGCTTTTGGTAGACTGCAAAGCCACCCCAGAACCGCTCCTGAAATGACGATGGCGATCCACTGTTTCATCCGTGAGGGATGATGTGCAGTCGGGCATTCTTTGACGAGAAGAATCTTTGGGTCCACTTCGCGACGTGTTGAATCATAAAAGAGGACACCGTGGGGAAAAGTGAGATCGGCAGGAATGAGGCCCGTTGCCTCATAAAAGTGGACACCCTTGCGCATGGCCAAATCCATGAGTCAGTCTACCCGAAACGAATACCTAGGAAAGATGCGAGATCGCTATCGGCGATACAAAGGCAAACAGGCCAGAACTAAGCTGATCACGGAGTTCTGTGAAGTCACCAGCCACGAACGCAAGTATGCGATCAAGTTGCTGCGTCGGCAACGAGGGCCAGGTCGCAGATCACCGATGAAGAAGCGGGGAGTCGACAAGACATACAACGAAGAAGTCATCAAGGTTCTCTTCGAGATTTGGCGTCACAGCGAACAGCCATGTGGC
>CALLLI010000416.1 GCA_938082635.1 uncultured Verrucomicrobiales bacterium | reverse complement strand
TAGTCCGATGACTTCGAGCTGCTACTGCTGCCACTCGAAGTAGAGGAGGCGCTGCTGGACGAACTGGAACTCGACTTTGAGTCAGAAGAACTCTTGTCCGACTTTGTTGAAGCGCTGCTGCTCTTGTCGGCTTTCTCAGCGCCCTTCTTGTAAGATTCGCTTCGGTAGTCTGTCTCGTAGAAGCCAGAGCCTTTAAAGATAATGCCGGCTCCTGTGCCGAGCAAGCGCTTCACTTTGCCCTCACAGCCATCCAGGATGCAAGTCTCTAGGCGTGCGTCATTCATCGACTGGAAATAGTCGAAGGTTTCTTCGCAAGACTCGCAGCGATATTCGTAGGTTGGCATGAAGTTTGTGTGTGTATTCGCTTTGTTACATTCCCATTCCTGGGAGGCCGCCGGGCATACCGCCTGTGACTTTCTCCATCTCAGAGGACATAAGTGCTTTGGCCTTCTCTTGAGCTTGCTTGACGCCGCTGAGAACGAGATCTTCTAGCATTTCCACGTCCTCTGCATCGACCACTGCTGGATCAATCTTCACGCCTAGGATATCGCCGCCGCCATTGGCAGTGACCGCGACCTTCCCACCACCCGCAGTGGCTTCCACTGTCTTGTCAGCGAGTTCAGCTTGGGCAGACTGCATCTTGGTCTGCATTTGCTGCACCTGTTTCATCATTTTATTAATGTTCATAGCGTTTGGTCTCGTGGTAAGCGTTAGTCTTGCTTCTCCAAAGTGCCTTCGAAGAGGTCGAGGGCCTTCTTGATCAGCGGATCATCTTCAAATTCCTCCTGATCGATGGGCTCGGTTCGAGGTGCCGTCAAGGGAGTAGCTGGCCCACTTGGAGCCCCAGGTGTTTCGAACGGCGGAGCCTCATGCGCGGAGGGTTGTGGAGCTGCAGCATTTGGAACGCTGCGAGCGATGCCAGTCACGGCATCCGAGGGGACGGCGACCTTGGGCGGTTCAGCCTTTGGTCCCATCGGCACGGTGTCATCGGTGGAGCACTCTAAACGAAGTCTCTTCCTCGAAATTGCTAGAAGGGCTTTCTCGATATCGCCCTTGGAAATGTCGGCTCGTTGTCTCCCAAAGTCGGTGGAATTGAAACGGACGACAAATTGATCACCCTCGATGTGGCTGAAGATGGCTTGATTGAAGAGCAGGGGAAACTTCTGCTGCAGCTGACTCCAAATTTGTGTGGGATCGTCAGTGGGAGTGGCGGGAGCTGGGTTCGCTGGCTGAGGCGAGGCCACTGGTGCAGGGGCTTTCGCCGATTGCTGTGAAGCGACCGGTGAGGGAGAAGGAGAAGCGCTCGTTGCTGGCTGCGCAGGCGCGGTGGTCGGTGCGGGACGGGCTGCCGGAGCAGCTGAGACTGCGGCTGGCGGTGCGGGGCGGGCTGCCGGAGCAGCTGAGACTGCGGCGGGCGAAGCTGCCGGAAGGGGACTATCGGTGATGACGCCGCTGAGCACTTTGATCACGTCGCTCAGATTGCTTTCCTGGACACGCTGCACGGCTTTGATCACACCGATCTCGATATGCATCTTCTTGTTAGGTGCCCATTTCATGCGCACGTTTGTCTCAGCGAAGTGATCGATGAGTTCTAACAAACGATCTGTTTCAATGAGTTTCCCTTGTTGGCGGATCGTATCGGCCACCTTGTCAGCCATTCCTTTGAGCGCGTTGTCAGGATCAACTTTGAAGACGAGGAGATTGCGCAGATAGGTGATGAGATCGGCAAGGAGCTTTGTCAGGTCCTTGCCGGCTTCAGTCTGTTCGTGCAGCACTTCGAGTGCCTCGACCGTGCGGTGTTCTAAAATACCAGTGGTAAGCTTGGCGACGGTCTCGTGAGAGGTGAAGCCGAAGATGTCTAAGACGTGCCTCTCGCTAATCTGCGCGCCACAGAAGGCGACTAACTGATCCAGCATGGACTGGGCATCTCGCATGCCGCCGTCCGCACCTTTGGCCACACTGTGTGCGGCCATGTCATCGAGCTGAACGTTCTCTTCATTGGCAATGTGTAGGAGATGCTCCGCGATGATATGCTCGGGGATCGGTCGGAGGTCGAAGCGTTGGCAGCGACTGAGGACTGTCGGAAGGATCTTGTTAGGCTCCGTTGTGGCGAAGATAAACTTCACATGTGGTGGCGGTTCTTCCAGCGTCTTGAGCAACGCATTGAAGGCCGCCGTCGTGAGCATGTGGACCTCGTCAATGTAGTAGATCTTGTAGCGACCACGCGAGGGGGCGAATTTAGCGTTGTCCCGCAATTCGCGGACCTGTTCGACGCCGTTGTTACTCGCGCCGTCGATCTCGAGGACATCGAGGCTGTTCCCTTCGGCGATCTCTTTGCAGATGTCCTCGTGAGGATCGAAATCCGCACTTGGGCCATTGTCGCAGTTGAGCGCTTTAGCGAGGATACGAGCTGTCGTCGTCTTACCGGTGCCGCGAGGGCCGACGAATAGGTAGGCCTGGGCAATGCGCTCTTTGGAGATCGCATTGCGCAAGGTCTGTACAACATGATCTTGACCAAGAATCTGGTCAAAGGTCAGGGGGCGATATTTCCTCGCGAATACCTGGTAGGCCACGGCGTGACTGTAGGAACGGGACGCTGATTTGAAATCCCTTTTTAAGAAATTTTAGGCGTCGGCAGGTTTCGACATTACGCAACGGAAGCCGGTGTGGTTCGTTGACGTGATCATGTCCGCAATCTGGCGGGCACTGGGGCGGTATCCTTTGCAGTAGCAGTCGTTACAAAGGAAGGATCCACCGCGGATGACCTTGTGCGGCGTGGTGGCAAGCTGCGGGCGGGTATCGGAGTTCTGACGCATGCGGCTGGCGGGATCGAGTACCTGATCCTTGGTGGGACCATCGGGCGCAAATTCCGGGCTCTTCATGTAGTAGTCGGGATCGTACCAATCGGCAGCATACTCCCAAACGTTGCCTGAGATATCGTAGAGGCCGTAGCCGTTAGGCTTGAACGATTTTACGGGGGCTGTAAGCGCGAAACCATCTTCGTTTGTATTCTCGTGGGGGAAATCTCCCTGCCAGAGATTGGCCTGGAGTTCTCCTTCGGGGGCAAAGTCGTCTCCCCAGGCATAGGTATTGTCTTTGAGGCCACCGCGAGCGGCATACTCCCACTCGGCTTCGGTTGGGAGACGTTTCCCCGCCCATTCCGCATAGGCGGCAGCGTCATCCCAGGAAATGCAGACCACGGGATGATTATCCAGTCCATCAATGGAGCTGTCTGGTCCCTGTGGATGTCGCCAGTCTGCGCCTGGTACGAAGGACCACCAGCGCATGTGATCTGTTAGAGTCACTGGGCCATCTGTCTTCTGAAAGATGAGCGACCCGGCCAAGAGGGCTTCGGGTGGAGCATTTGGATACTCTTCAGCGCTGAAAGATTTCTCGCCTTGGGTGACGTAGTCGGTGGTTTCGATGAACGCTCGGAACTCCGCATTTGTAACCTCGGCTTCATCCATCCAAAAGCCCTTCATTCGTACTGAATGCACAGGTTGCTCGTTGGCGAGCCCTTCTCGGGAGCCCATCTCGAACTCGCCATTGGGAATCCATATCATGTCTTTCGGCTGCTCGACTGATGGTGTCTCCGCGTCGCTTTGCTCGACTGATGCTTGGCGCTGACAGGCAGCAAGGAGCAGGCAGGTGAAGAGCGTGAGGAGGCGTTGCATGGGAGAACCTTGAGCGTCGGTGCACTGGTGTGCAAGTCTGCGCTTCTCCGGGTTGACCGGGAATCGCAGCGAAGCGAAAGGAAACCCATCATGACGCGCTTTCGCCCCTGTATCGACCTTCACCAAGGCCAGGTGAAACAGATCGTTGGAGGGACTCTGGATGATGAGACCGGATCGGCACAGACGAACTTCGTCAGCGAGCAGTCGCCAGCGTTCTTTGCCAAGAAGTACGCAGAGGATGGGTTGACGGGCGGGCATGTGATCAAATTGGGACCGGGAAACGAAGCTGCTGCACTCGAGGCTCTCCAGGTCTATCCTAACGGGCTTCAGTTGGGTGGTGGTGTCTCGGTGGAGAATGCAGCAGGCTTTTTAGACGAGGGAGCCAGTCATGTCATTGTGACCTCGATGCTCTTTGATCCGAGCGGGCATTTTCAAGAGAGCTTGTTAGAGCGTCTCGTTGCCGAGGTTGGGAAAGAGAAGGTGGTCTTGGATCTCAGCTGCCGTCGGACGGAAGACGGCTGGCAGGTTGCAATGAACCGCTGGCAAACGCTTACAGATCTTGCTGTGACTTCGGAGACGCTGGCACAGTTGTCTGGCTATGCGGCTGAATTCCTAGTCCATGCCGCTGACGTCGAAGGCAAGTGCCAGGGCGTGGATGAAGCGCTAGTGCAGAAGTTAGGAGAATGGGCTACCTTGCCCATGACGTATGCGGGTGGAGCACGATCCATGGAAGACTTGGCCTTGGTAGATCAACTCAGTGGTGGCAAGGTCGACCTGACGATTGGCAGTGCTCTCGATCTCTTTGGTGGGAATGGTGCGGCCTACGCGGACTGTGTAAGTTGGAATAAGAAGGCTTAACTTACGGAGCGATACGGATCCGTAGGAAACGTGGACTGTCTTCCGTTGCGGTCAGCGCCCAAGTACTGCGTGCGGATTTCCCTTCGACCGCCGTTTGCGGTGCTCCTAGATCCAGCGTTGTCCACGTGTCTAAATCCGTCGATTGTTCGACACTGAGGGTGCTGGGATCCAAGGTGGCCGCATGCTGCTGGTGGAGTTCATAGGAAGTGGATGAAATCACGTCAATCTGTGGGTGATCGCCAGATTCTGGGTCATTCAAGTCCGAGCCTAACAACGTCTCGACGAGGTCATTCAAGCCGTCATTGTCAGAATCCTTGTCTGCCGATGGCGTGGGAGTGCCGCTGCCATCAATGGTGTGAGTTCCCGGGGTGCCGTCTTCTGATACAGAGAGTTTCCAAGCGTTGGCTTCTTGAGCCTCTGACAGGTTTGCCCAGACCAGGCTGTATCCTTGGCCGTCAGCTTCAGCAGGCCAGGCTTCTCCGTCGTTGTAGTTGAGATCGACGATGTCCTCGCCTGCGGAGTTCTCGAGCGTCAGGCGTTCGCCGTCATTGCTCAGCTTGCCGGTGTACTGGCCGCGGATCTGGGCTTCATCGACTTCAGGATGACGTCGCTCAAATCCCTGTCGGTTCTTGACGAGGAGAATGGATTCTAACGGAGTGAGGAGGCGGTCTTGTGGGGCGAGGCTGTTGAAATCAAACTGGATACCGCGGGAGAAATTCGCGCCGTTGAGATCGACGGTTGCTGAGCTGATGTTGGTTAATTCAAGATACTCGAAGACGGTGCTCTCCTTGAACCCGCTGAAGTCTTCCAGCGCGGAAGGATCAGTAGGGTGATACATGATTTCTGACACGATCACATTCTCGGATGACGCCGCTTCATAATCTAGGAGGTAAGTCGCCGTAGTTCTGGGCGACCACGTGTCTCCGTTGCGGAGACGCGTTTGTATCGTCATGGTGCTAGTGACGGGAATGGGGCCTTCGTAGGCCTTGGCGAGAGGATTGAGTTCTCCGCCCGTCAATCTGGGATCGGAACTGTCAGTGGTGTAGTAGATGGTTTCCTGTGGATACTTGCCGCTGCTGAAAAGGCCACCTTTGTGCGGAACGATCTCGATCTCAGTTGCACTAGCGAGTGCGCCAGCGGGAGTGCTGAGATTGGGTGCGCGGTAAACCTTGTTATCGACGACGATGCTTTGGTCATCCATCCAGTCCAGTCGATCTAGGAACCAGTCCTTGAGGTAATCAATCTCTTCCTGCCAAGAATCCACCCTGGTAGAGGCGGCTGGGTTTGGCCATTGTCGGGTGCCTAGGAATGGGTATTTGCGGAAATGTCGCGCCACGGGATTCTGGACACTATCGGGCTCACGATTTCCGACGGGTTCGGTGTAGCCGCCTAACAAGGTTTCCATGTGGCCATCGATCGTTGCAAGCACAGCCTCGTCCGATAGGAAACTGTGGCGCATTTGCCAGTAGCGGTCCCAGTGGGCCAAGTGATACTCGGGGTCCTTGTGGAGGTCGGGATACCAGATCTGCCCGTGGCCGTTCCGGTTGTCGTAGAGCCAGCCGTCTGTGCGATCACCCGTGGCGTAGTCGGCGTTGCCTAGGGAGATGTTGAAATCCCAGAGTGGGCCTGCGCGTAATTTGCCATTCCGGTCTTTATGCCAGTAGGTGCTAAAGACGTAGCCATCGACCTGCCGCGTGAGTTCGACGAACCACTGGGCATCGATAAATGTGCCAGTGTCAATGTACTTCCGATAGCCTTTCGTCGGGTGGGCGAAACTCGCACTGTCCAAGGCCTGCTCGAAGCTGGCCAAATAGCCTTTGATATAGTCGAGCTGCTCGGGATTGAAACGATCTGGATCGAAACTCTGTAAAGGGACGGTCTTCGTGCTCCAGTTGCTCTTGCCGCTATCGGGTTTATCCTTCCGGATAATGTAGCCCCCAGTGATCTTGTTAGGGTCAGTGGTGTCGAAATTTAAATTCTCGATCGGCACGCGATTGCGACCTCGCTTGATCTTCTCCATGAGCAAGTAGATGCCTTGGTAGGCACCGTATCCTAGAGCTTCACTGTCTTTATTTTTGTTGACAAACAGTTCGCAGAATTCAGCCCGCATGGAGGTGCCGTCGGCACCGCGAAGCTCACGCATCCAGTCGAAGATCAGCTTGTTACGCATGAGTGACTTCTCGCTCCATGGGCCATAGAGGGCCCAATCGGAATCGGCTGGCATACCCAATAAACTGACATCTTTGTCGTCTCCATCTTCGTCCCGGATCTCTAAGGCGTAACTCTTCTGCCCGAAGCCAGAGGAGCTTTCGCCGCGCAAGTGCACCCCACAAGGGCCTGCGTATTCCTGCTCGGTCGTTCCGAGAGCAGCGCGTTTGGTTTCGCCATCTGGCGAGGTGACACTGACATAGACAGACTTGAAATCGCGACCGCTGTCGACATTCTCTCCCTGAGAATCAATGACAATGATAGGAAGGTTTGACTCGAAGGCTTTGCCCGTATCAGCGAATGAGGTCATGGAGTCGTCCATGACAACGAATCCGCGCGTCTTCAGTCGGCTGGACAAGTGACCTAGGATAGTCGCCTGGGCCGTGATGACCTGGGTTGTGCTGATCGTGATCGGACCGCTATAGCTAGGAGTAAAGAGTGAGGGTGTTTGCCCATCGAGCGAGTAGCGAATCTTGGCTTCAGGATGATCGGGCACCTCCATGACCAACTCCAGGCTCTCAGCGATGAGGCCTCCTTGATGCGAGAATTGCACATTGGGGGTGAGTCCCATGGTGGAGGGTGAGGTGTTGTTCACTTCATTTGGGGTTGCTGGAAAGAAGTAGCCTTCTTTGCCGTTTCTTTCACCGTAGGAGACATTCTTCCCGAGGGCAGGGTAGGTGAGGGCGTGAGCCACTGATTGATCGGGCTCGAGCAAAGCCAGATATCCCCCGGCGTTTTCCAACACAAAGTCTGTGTGAGGCTGGAAGGTCGCACTCGTGCCGAAGCGGTTCTTACCAGAGGCAAAGATGAGCTGGATAGCATTGGGTTCCAGGATCAAATCGTGAATGGTCCAAGCCGTCGCTGCGGTGTCGCTCGTGGTGATCTGCCAACCATCCAGGTCCACGGCGCTGTCGGCCGTGTTGTGCAGTTCAAACCAGTCAGACTTATTCGTATCTTCGTCTTCGAACTTGGTATTCTCAGACGAGATCTCAGACAGGAGGACTTGCCCATTCGCAATGGCAGGTCCAAAGATGAATAGGCTGAAGAACGGAAGTAGGCGTTTCATAGCAACGCCAAGCTAACCGAGACCGACCTCAAGTGTCGATCAGAGAAATACAAGCTTAGGAGTCGTCACGAAATTACTTGATCATGATAGAACATCTCGGCCCTACTTTTCGCGGTGTATTTGTATGCAACCTGCTCAGGTTATTTCGTAACGACTCCTTAGCGGCGTCTTCTCACAAAGCTCGCGAGGCCTAGCAAGACGAGGAGTGCGGAGCTAGAC
>CALLLI010000415.1 GCA_938082635.1 uncultured Verrucomicrobiales bacterium | reverse complement strand
CTCGGCATAGAGCGCTTTGCCTTCTTCGGTTCGTAACTTGTCTCACATCTTCAGCCGTCGTGGGTCTTTGATTGCTTTGGTAGGCCGTTCGCTTTGCTTCTTCGGCCGGTAGTCGTAAGTGCGCTCGCTGTGCGCATCTTCTCGATGCGCACTCACATAGAGTTCGATTACTAACTCTTCTTCCACACGTTCGATCACATCTGCATCGACGTAGCCAGCATCCAGGATGCCCGGCTTTGGGTTTTCCTGTTTCTGCCGGATTACTGTTTCTGCCGTTTGCTAACTCAGTGTTGTCACTGGCACTTTGACTCACATGCTCGCCAACAATGAGTTGGCTGCCGTCGGCATCGACTGCTGCTTGGGCGTTGTAACTTTCGGTGAACCCTGCGCGCTTGTTCTTGTGCATGATGCGGGCGTCTGCATCGGTTAGGTGGGCTTGCTCGTTGCTGTTCTCTGCACCGGTCTTGGGCGGCTTGGGGGACCTTCCGCTTGGCTTTTTGCCGGGTTCTTGTTCTTTGCGTTGCCGTTCTTTGAGTTTCTCTTCGTATCTAGCCTGGGCTTTGGCATCGCGCACGGCAGCTCGCTGTTCTAACTCCTTGATGGCGCAATCCATCTTGACGATGAGCTTTTCTCGACGGGCGTTTTCTTTGGGCAGTTTCTGACTATCCTCGTCCTTCTTGTCTGCCGTTTCGGCCTGTTCTAGCAGTTCGGCGACGTCTTGTTCGAGCTGCTCACGAATCTCTTGAGCTCGTTCGTAGGTGGCATTTTGGTCGATGGAGGCGTTGGCTTTGATGTGCATGCCGTCTATGGCGACGGTGCCGAGCTTGAGGTGGTGAGTTCGAGCACGCTGATAAAGGCTTGGCTGAAGGCATTGAAGTTCTCGCGGCGAAACTTGCAGATGGTGTCGTGATCGGGATGGGTGTTGCCTCTGAAGTAACGTATGTCCAGGTCGCGTTTGGTGGCGCGCTCAATCTTACGGGAAGAGAAAAGACCGTTGGCATAGCTGTAGATGAGCAGCGAGAGCATCATGTGGGGCGGAAATTGCTTGGAACCGGTACCACGACAATTGACCTGGAAATCTTTGAGGGGAAGCCGGTGCACGGCTTCAATGACGAAATGGACGAGATCGTCTTCCGGGACCCAATCTCGCATGTCCGCGGGTAGCCGCATGGGAGTGTTGCGGTCGATATCGACGAAGCGAGCGCTCATGCCCTCAGGCCCTCATTCTAACATCATCTTTGCATCTGTGAAGTCCGGCAGACTCCTAGGCGCGTATAGCCCAACGCATCTTGGCGGAAGCTGCGCGGGGATTGCTGCCGATCTCGTCGAAGGTTGGTCGGACGATGTCTTTAGCAATCTTTGAGTAAATGCCAGAACGGAAGCCCTCGCGGAAATGATGTTTCACGCGACGATCTTCGCCTGAGTGGAAACTGAGAATGGCAACGCTGCCACCTTGCTTAAGACAGTCGGGCAACTGTCTTAAGAATGTATCGAGTGCGGTGAATTCTTCATTCACAACGATCCGAATGGCTTGGAAGACGCGTGCAATCGTGTTGCTATGGTCGTCATCATCGAGGTGCTGAGGTAGGGCGGATGTCACGACCTCTCGAAGTCCCTTCGTTGTTTCGATGGGGAGGGTCGTTATGATAGCTCTAGCAATGTCTCGCGCATTAGGCTCGTCGCCTCCATTAGCCAAGGCGGCAGCAAGTTTCTTGAGTGTGCATTGGCCTAACCACTGGCTCGCGGGTGCCCCTCGTTCAGGATTCATACGCATGTCCAGTGGGCCGTCGTGTTTGTAGGAGAAGCCGCGCTCTGGGTTGTCGATCTGCATGGAAGAGAGACCGAGGTCTGCTAGCAGGAAATCTAGCCCTTCTGTCCAACCGATCTTTCCTAGCATCGCGGCGAGTCCGGCGTAGTTGCTGCGGCGGACAATGAGGGTGTCTTCATCATAACCAAGCTTGCCAAGGCGAGCTTCGGTCCGTGGAAGCTGGAGAGCATCCACATCGAGTGCGAGAAGCCTTCCTCCGGGCTGTAGTTTTGCGAGGAGTTCTTGAGCATGACCGCCATACCCAAGAGTGACATCGGCTCCGTGTTGACCAGGCTGTGGCGCGAGCTTGTCCAGGATTTCTGAGACGAGAATGGGCCGATGCTGACCTGCGGGAGTCTTTCCGGAGGCAATCACCTTGGCGATGGTCTCGGGATCACGGTCGGGATTGAGTTCCTTATACTTCTGCTCGAACTTTCGCGGGTGCGTCCCGCGGTAGCGCTGTCTGCGTTTGAAAGGTTTCTCCGGTTTGTTCATGGAAGGTGACAAGAGACTCTTCCTCTAGTTCAATGGGTTCCACCATGGCGAATTTCAAGAATCCGTGAAGCGCTCGCTGATTTATCGGCCAGAGATCGATGGGTTGCGCGGCATGGCTGTGTTAGCTGTCCTTGTCTTTCATCTAGAGCGCGCTTGGTTGCCTGGAGGCTTTGTCGGTGTGGACGTGTTCTTTGTCATTTCCGGCTACCTCATCACGACGATTCTGGTAAACGGGATGCAGGCGGAGAACTTCTCGTTCTGGCAGTTTTACCAAAGGCGCATTGCTCGGCTGTTTCCTGCCTTGCTGGTGATGGTCGCGGGGACGTTACTCGTTGCTAAGCTGTGTTTTACGAGCTGGGACTTTTCGAATACTGCTGCGAGTTTCTCCGCGTCCTTGCTTTCCATTGCTAATATTCATCAGTGGATGCAAGGGGATTACTTTGCACTCTCGGCGGATGCTCAGCCGCTGATGCATTGCTGGTCGCTCTCTGTGGAAGAGCAGTTCTACGTGGTCTTTCCGATTATCCTCTATGGAATGAAGCGCGCGTCAAAGAACTGGCGATTGGATGTGTTGATAGGGCTCTTTGTTGCAAGTTTAGGAATGAGTGTGTATTGGAGCCACGAGCACTCGCCGTCGGGATTCTATCTTCTGCCTGCGCGCGCGTGGGAGTTGCTTGCGGGGAGCCTCCTTGCGGTTCTTCCTTTAGCTAGGGCCGATAAGCGGCGCGGTGGCTTGGGGCTGGTACTCATCTTTGGGGCTTTTCTGATGGTTCGAGAAGGTCCTCAGTTCCCAGGATGGATTGCCCTTGTTCCTGTGGTTGGCGCGGGGCTGATCGTGAGGTACGGAGCGGGTGGCATTCTCGGTTGGGGGCCTCTGGTGGGAGTGGGGCAGGCGTCTTACTCGCTTTACCTTTGGCATTGGCCGGTCTTCTCGTTTGTCGATTATGCTCTGCTCTTTCAGAGTCCCCTCATTAGGCTTCTTCTAAAGCTCGTGCTCTCGGCGGGACTAGCTTACGCTTCCTACCGATACGTCGAACGCCCTTGCCGACAGAAGCTGAATTTGCCAGTCTTTCGTCGAACAGCTTATGGCGCTCTCCTAGTATGCCTGGTGATGTTAGTCCCGTTTGGTTATGCCCTTCGAAAGTCGCACTACATCGATGGATCCGATGGAGAGCACGGGGCGCGGGTCTTTGAGGTTCCACAGGCATTGTCGACGGTGATGCTGATTGGAGATAGCCAGGCGACGATGTATGCGGCTTTGCTTCGCGATCTTGCAAGGGCGAAACAGAGTCGTTTGATCGTTCGGTGTCAGGCAGGCAAGGACCCACTCGTTGGCGGTAGTCTATGGAAGGCAACTTTCGCGGCTATCCTACGGGAACGCCCGAATCCTCTAGTCCTCGCGTGTCATTGGAACAAGCTTCGTGGAGATCGTTCTCGTTTGGTGAAGACGGTCAACGCTCTGAAGCCGTACGTGGCGCATATCGTTGTCATCACGATGCCCCCAGATCTTCCTAAAGAAGCTACTCGGGAAGCGATTCGCGCCGGTTCACGGGCGCCCTTCCATGAGCCTTCCGATAAACGGGACTTTCGTCACGAGATGAATCGCATGGCTGAAACCTTAGCCGGAGAAGGGGTGAGCATCATTGATACGGAGCCCTACTTCGTCAGGGAGGACGGCTCGGTCATCGTAATCGAAGCTGGGGAAAGACTGTATCACGATAGCCGACATCTATCCAGCGTTGGCGCCTATCGCCTTTGCGAAGCGCTGGATCGATTGCTAGTATTCATACCTAAATGAGTGCGTCTCAGACAGTGTGCGAATGTCGGCGATCGTTCTTTCATATTTCTCCAAGGAACTTATCGCCGCGCAGGACAGCAACTTCAGTCACCCAGGCCACCACGGCATAGCTCTCCATGAAGCGCTCGTTCAGCATGACTAGAATGCGATCAGCATTTGCCTCAGAAACAAGTGTTTCGATCATTACATTGCGTCCTTCCCAATCGCCTGCGCGGACTCCTCTGGAGCCTTCACCCTCGACAGCTGTGAGCGTGAACCCGGCGGCACCGACTTCCTTGATTAAGTCAATGAGATCGTCTTTGAGAAGTCGTTCGGAGATGATGGTGATCTTTGATAGAACAGTCTTCATGACGTTAGGAAGCAAGATACTGTGATAGGGCGATGAAGAACGGAATACCGATGCCTAGATTGATAGGGAAGGTGACTCCAAGAGCCATGGTTAAGTAGATGCCGGGACTTGCCTGAGGCAAGGAAATCCGGACGGCGGCTGGCGCCGCAATGTAAGAGGCACTGCCTACTACGGTGCCGAATACGGCTGCGCTACCGATAGACATCCCTGTCATTTGTCCGCAGAAGACGCCGAGGCTGCCGTGAATGAGTGGGAGAAGGCATCCTAAGAGAATTAGCCGCCAGCCTGCGTGCTTCAGGTCTTTCATGTGTCGCGCAGCGACCATTCCAAGTTCGAGCAGAAACAGGCAAAGGACTCCCTTGAAGGGTTCTATGAAGAACGGGGCGACTGTGGCTACTTTCTCGGCTCTTGAACTCCAGCCGATGAGGAGCCCTCCGCAAAGAAGGACCATGCTCTTTCCAGTGAGAACTTCGTGCACCGCCTTCTTTAGCTGACCGCCCCTATTTCCATTCTGCGCCAGACACAACCCGACGAGGATGCCAGGAACTTCTAGTATAGCGACTAGCGCCGGCAGATAGCCTTCAGGTTGCCAGCCTGCGATCTTGGCCGCTTCCATGGAAGCGAGGAAGGTGACTGCGGAAACCGAACCATAATGTGCTGCTGTCGCCGCGTTGATGCGATCGAGTTCAGCGAATCTATGCAATAGAATGAATGCCGAGAAAGGAGTTTGGCTGGCTCCTTGACGAAGAGATAACGTTCTACCTGTGATCTCAGTTGCTCTTTGTCTGGGCCGTCAGGCAGCGCCTCTACTTGCTCCATGGCTTTGCTAGCCCGAGTTTCTTGTTAGTGTGTCAAAAACGGCTATTTTGACGATTATTTTCAACTCGAAACATCATAACTCGTTGATAATCAACGTTTAAATTTCTGAGTTTCATTTCGTAGTTTCATTTCGTAGTGCCTAATTTTAACTTATCGTGGTTGGCTTTCTTCCGCGGTCCCATAGCTTGGCGGTCGTGTATTTCCGAACCAAGACTATCAAAGGCACTCCGTTGCTTCAACTCGTCGAATCTTACCGCAACGCCGGGGGTTCCCCGCGGCAG
>CALLLI010000414.1 GCA_938082635.1 uncultured Verrucomicrobiales bacterium | reverse complement strand
GATACTCGGGATCGATTGGAAAGGGGCCTGCCCAGCGGTGAAGTCGGAACTGAAAGGAGCGACGACTTTGTAGTGCCTTCGCGACGCAGGCCCTGGTTTTATAGGGGTGCCACGCCGGTAATAAGAAACTTGGGCTAACATGCACATACCCCCCCCCCCATCAGCGGGAGGAACCAAAACGTCGCGCGATCGGTGCCGACATTCACCCAACCATCCTCGAACACGCGCAATCCAGAAACGGCCCCCAAGGTAAAGAGCAAGGCGAAGAGCAGGAGTTTCCAGTAGAGGCCCTCGTCGTCACGTTGCTTGAGGTTAGAAACACGCACCCAGTAGACCGGCAGTGCGAGCAGAAGCCCTAAGAGGATCACCTCAAAAACAACAAGCGATTGGAACCTAGCCACCGTTCTCAAGCTCAGGCTTGCTGGCAAGACGTTCCATCAGGACAACAAGAATGACTCCGACAACCATCAGCCCAATGGCAAACCACGTTGTGGAGCTCATCTCCGGCATATGCCAGGAATAGCCCTCGACAACAGGGCGCCCACTTGAACGAAGCACAGGCTCACCATTAACCCCTAGCTTGATAAGCTCTTTCTTCCATGGCCAGATGATCATGAGTGAACCCGCGACGAACCCTGTCAAAAGCGCTACTGCGGCATCATGAAAGCGTTTAAAGAGCCAGGAGATAAAGTGAGAGAACAGAATCAGTCCAGCAACTACCCCAACCAAGACAGGAAGAAAAATTCGCAAAGGGCCTGCCATCGCTGCGAAATCGAGAGACGTTGCTGCGGAGCGAATATTGTTAACCGACTCCAAAATGAGGAGATAATTCCCCATCAAAATAAGAACAAAGGAGCCCGACAGACCTGGAATAATCATACTACAAATACCCACGACTCCGCAGAGAATAAGATAGATAAAACTAGAATCCTCGGCAGCAGGCTTCATCTGGCTAATGAACACAGCAACCCCCACCCCTACTATCAAAGTAACGATTGGACCAATCGACCACCGACTAACCGTCTTGCCCACATAATAGACTGAAGCGAAGATGAGACCGAAGAAGAAAGCCCAAATCAGTGTAGGATGCTTTGCAAAGAGATAGAGCAATAGCTTTGCGAGACTTACGATAGAGATGACGACACCGAGTCCCAATGGAAGCAAGAAACCACCATTGATGTGATTCCAAAACTCTTTGAACCTCCCCTTCGCGAGCAACTGGAGCGCTGCGACGTCAAAGGATTTCAGCGCATTGATCAACGCCTCAAAGATCCCGGTGATGAATGCCACGGTGCCCCCTGAGACACCAGGAATGACATTGGCCGCGCCCATGGCGTAGCCCTTGATGAATGTAGAGACAGCTGGAGGAATCACACTTCGACTAACAAACGGGTAGGTTCTTCAATGCATTCCTTCAATCGAACAAGGAAAGTAACGGCCTCTTTGCCATCGACGATACGATGATCGTAGCTCAAGGCGAGATACATCATGGGACGAATAACAACTTCGCCGTTCAAGGCCACGGGCCGTTGCTGGATCGTATGCATCCCAAGGATGCCACTTTGCGGCGGATTCAGAATGGGCGTGCTCAACATCGAGCCATAAACGCCACCGTTCGAGATGGTGAAGACGCCGCCCTGCAAGTCACTAAACTCAATCTTCCCTTCACGCGCTTTGTTCGCATAGTCGATGATACCCTGCTCGATCTCTGCGAAGTTCTTCTGATCACAGTCACGCAACACCGGCACGATGAGACCACGTTCCGTGCCCACAGCCACACCGATGTCGTAGTAGTGATTCAAGATCATGTCATCTCCATCGATGCGCCCATTGACCGAGGGGACACTCTTGAGCGCTTCGACCACCGCCTTGATGAAGAACGACATAAAACCTAACTTAATGCCATACTTTACCTTGAAGGCTTCTTGCAAAGACTTTCGCATGCCCATGACTGCCGTCATGTCACATTCATTGAAGGTCGTGAGAATCGCAGCCGATTGCTGAGCGTTCACCAAGTGCGTGGCTATCTTTCGCCGCAGCGGCGACATCTTCTTGCGAGTGAAGCGGCTTTCACTCCCCTTTGGCTCAATGACAGGCTTCTTGAAGCCAGTCAGTTCACGAGTCCCCTCGCCTTTCTTAGCAAGGTTCAAGGCCACCTCCACGTCTGCTTTCGTAATGAAGCCCTTTCGTCCAGTACCTTCGACCTTGGTCAGGTCGACGCCTTGATCTTGGGCAAACTTGCGCACCGTGGGCGAAACGCTCACATTGTCCTCAGAACCAGCAGGCTCCTGAGACGGGGCAGGCACCGCTGCTGGCTTCTCCACCTCATTGGAAGGAGCAGAAGCATCACCTGCAGTTACCGGATCGATGGTCGCTACAACCGCACCGATGTCCACCTCCTCGCCTTCGTCCACTAAGATCTGCAGCACGCCAGCAGACTCAGCTTCAAGGTCATTGCTGACCTTGTCCGTTTCCAATGTTAACAGTGTATCGCCTTGCTGCACCGTGGCACCGTTCGCCTGGTGCCACTTGGCAATGGTTCCGGTGGTGATGGACTCACCTACCGTGGGGATTCGAACATCGACGGCCATACGCTGGGGAAGCTAAGGTTGCTTGTTAGAGAGTAAAGGCTTGTTGCACGAGTTTTTTCTGCTCGAGCTTGTGAATGGTCTTGGCACCGGTCGCTGGGCTCGACGCACGGTCACGTCCAGCATAGCGAATCTTGTACGGGGTGAGCTTTTGCAACCGTGGCCCGATGTAAGACCAGGCACCCATATTGAGGGGCTCTTCCTGGCACCACACCCATTTGTGCGCGTGTTCGTACTGCCCCACGATCTGCTTCAGACGATCGCGGTGCAGCGGATAGAGCTGCTCGATCCGAATAATCACGGTGTCATCCACCTCTTTCTCCGTGCGATGGGCGAGCAAGTCATAGTAGACTTTCCCTGAACAGAAGACGACGCGATTCACATCGCCTGGCACGCAAGGCCGACGGTAGTCATCGAGGATCTCATGGAAATAAGTGCCCGTCGCCATGTCATCAATCGTCGAGACACACTGAGGCAAGCCTAACAGACTCTTAGGCGTCATCAATATGAGCGGCTTCGCCACGTCTCGCATCACTTGCCGACGCAGCATGTGAAAGTACTGAGCGGGCGTCGTAAGATTGGCGACCTGCATGTTCTGATCGGCACAGAGCTGAAGGAAACGCTCAAGCCGGGCACTGGAATGCTCTGGCCCCATGCCTTCATAACCATGAGGCAGTAAGAGAACAATACGGCTCGGACGTGACCACTTGGACTCCGCAGACGCGATGAACTGATCAATGATAACCTGCGCGCCATTGGCAAAGTCACCAAACTGCGCCTCCCACATGATGAGCATCTCACGAGCGACGAGCGAGTAACCGTAGTCAAAGCCAAGCACGGCGGCTTCAGAAAGTAGACTGTTGTATACGCACATCTGCCCCTGGCCCTCACTCAGATGCTGCAGCGCAATGTAGCGATCTCGGGTCTCATAATCGTAGAGCACCGCATGACGCTGACTAAACGTGCCGCGTCGACAATCCTGCCCTGACAAACGCACAGAATACTCCTCCGTTAGAAGCGTTCCAAAGGCGAGGGCTTCGGCAAAGGACCAGTTGAACGGCCCACCTTCCTCCGCCACTTCACGACGCTTATCAAGGAATCGCCGCTTGAGCTTGTCATGCACCTTGAAGTCAGGTGGCGTCTCCGAAAGTTGAATGCCGATCTCGCGAAGCTTCTCTACCGGCACGCCAGTCGGCACCGCATTGTAGTGGAAGTCCGGCTGATCGACAGCCGTGGATTCCATGTGCGGATGCCCCTCGCCGGATTGCTCGAGCTCCTTGAGTTCACCTAACTCTTTCTCCAGACGAGACTCATATTCCTGACTGATCGCTTCCAGCTGTGCCCCCGTAAAATCACCGACCTCTTGCAGACGCCGTCCGTAATGCTCGACGACCGAACCATGCTTCTTCAACTTCCGGTAAACCTGCGGTTGAGTGAATTCGGGTTCATCCCCCTCGTTGTGTCCATGACGCCGGTAACAAACGATATCGATGATGACATCGCGGCCAAATTTCTGACGAAACTCTAACGCAAGCTCAGTTGCTCGCAGCACTTCCAGCGGATGATCTCCATTCACGTGAAAGACCGGCGCTTCGATCATCTTGGCCACGTCCGTGCAATAGTCTGAGGACCGCGCATCTTCAGGCATCGTCGTAAAACCAATCTGATTGTTGACGATCAAATGCACGGTTCCCCCAGTGCGATAGCCACGCAGCTGCGAGAGATTGAGAACCTCCGCCACAAGCCCTTGCCCAGCAAAAGCCGCATCACCGTGAATGAGCACGGGCAACACCTTCTTCCGCTGTGCCGTATCGCCTAGCTGACGCTGACGGGCGCGAGCCTTCCCCTCAACCACAGCATCGACCGCCTCCAAGTGACTTGGATTGGCAGATAGTTTAATATCCACCTTCTCATCCAAACTGTTCACACGTTCAGATTCATAACCCAGGTGATACTTCACGTCACCATCGCCAGCAACCAAGTTAGGCACGTAGTTCTGCTGAAATTCATAGAGCAGCACTTTAAGTGATTTGCCCAGGAAGTTCGCCAGCACATTGAGACGACCACGGTGCGCCATTCCCATGAGCACCTCATCAATCCCTAACGAGGGCCCATTTTCCAGAATCGTATCTAACGCTACCACTAAAGATTCTCCACCTTCCAGAGAGAAGCGTTTCTCCCCTGGAAACTTCTTATGAAGAAAACGCTCAAAGGTCTCAGCAGCCGTCACCGCTCGGAAGGCTTGTTCCTTGGCGCTGGCATCGCGCGATTGGGTCTCTAGTTGAGACTCAATGTGATCGCGCAACCAATTCCGCACTTCACGATTGTGAATGTGCATGAATTCAAAACCGATCTGTCCACAGAAGATACGCTGCAGGTCAGCACGTATTTCACGCAAAGACATGGATTCGCCATTCCGATAGAACTGGCTGGCTACCTGGATATCTAGATCCTCTTGGGAGAAACCAAACTCTTCAATCTCCAAGGCGGTGACCTCAGGCGGCGCATCCTCAAGTGGATTGATCCAAGCAGCTGTATGCCCAATCGTACGGTAGGCGTAGACCATGGCACCGGTCTTACCTCGAATACTCAGTTCCTCAGCCGACACCCCCTGACCAGCTATCGTGCTATTCTTCAGAGAGACTTCCGCCGTCGTCCTCTTGAGCTGTGCCGAGCCCAACTCGAAACCCTCAAAGAACGCTGCCCAGGTCTCGCCCACACTTTCTGGGTCATTCTGCCAGCCGGCGTATTTCTCCTCTAAGAGATCCACGTTCAAGCGCGGCGATGCAGACGGTGTCATGACCCAAACGATTCGGAAGGTTCTCCGATCACTCAAACGTTATTTCACGAAGATTTCACGGCCGCGGGGCACGCAGCATCGGGCGTAATAAGTCGGACCATGCCTTGTAACCTTCTTTGCTCAAATGAAGCCCATCTTTGACAAAGAATCTCGCATCTGGTTTGCCATCAGCGCCTAACAAGAG
This sequence comes from uncultured Verrucomicrobiales bacterium, assembly GCA_938082635.1. Classification (GTDB taxonomy): domain Bacteria; phylum Verrucomicrobiota; class Verrucomicrobiia; order Verrucomicrobiales; family DEV007; genus JAACDM01. The sequence continues at coordinate 12,468 of CALLLI010000414.1, read as the reverse complement.
TGGCGCAATGTCCAGGAACCGCTCCAAGGGTTGTGATTCACAGCGTTTCGTCACCAGAGCATTCGCCTTCTTCATCTCCGGCCAAAGTGCCCAGCGCTTAATACTCGGCTTGATCGCCACAAAGATGACGTTGGATTTGGGTAATTTCTCATGCACGGCCTCCGCGAATTTCACGTAATCGTCAAACACAGCTTCCGGCTTAAGCCCTCCGCCCATGTCATTGTCGCCTTCGTAAAGAACGATGGTCTTGGGCGCGTAAGGCACGACGATCTTGTCCAGATAGTGGATCACATCCTGCGTCCACGAACCGCCAAAGCCGCGGTTGATGGTCTCCAGCTTGGGAAACCACTCCTTGGCATCCCACATACGAATGCTAGAGCTACCAACGAAGAGGATGGCCTGTTTAGGAGGAGCCTCCTTGGCATCGGCTTCAAGAAACTTCCCAATCGCCTCATCCCAACGCTCTGGTTTCGGGCGAACCACGCTTTCCTCAGCGATGCTCGTGGAAAGGGTGAGAAGGCCAATCAATGACACTACTGCCGCAAATCTCATGTAGGCAGCCTAGCGCTATCCAGCGGTCCAAGGAAAGGCAGAAACCAACAATATCGAACAACCACGGAATGCACTGAACACACGGAACGGTGGAGCATTCAGACCTTCCGCGTATTCGGCGTCTTCCGTGGTTAGAGAATTTCTGCTTCTGGCAGGTCTCGCGCGATTTCGTCAACGCGATAGCCGAAGCCGCTCCCGCTCAACGTAGAAAGGTCGAGCTTTCCTTGACGACGTTGATAAAGCCCCGGATGCACCTGCGCCTCAGCGATCGACGCGGTTGGGTAAAACTGCATGGCATTCGTCTCCACGCCCATGATCGTCCCAACTTCGTGGGCCAGTCGCAAATGAGAGATCTGTGCCAGCATGGGGTTTGTGAGATCCTGCACCATGAGCGTCATCCCATGCGCACGCGCCCAGCAAGCACTGAGCAAGGCTCCGGTCTGTGTCTTGCAGGTCTTAAGGGCAACGCCCGTCCAACCAAGTTCGCGACCGTGGCGAACTTCTTTCCAGTCGTGGGCACTCTCATCAAGGAACAGTGGTTTGCTAGAACTCACACTATGCACATCGATCGGATGTTCAGAGAGTTCATAGGGAAACGGCTGTTCGACATAGAGGAGCATGCCGTAGAGGCGAGGTTGCAAGTCACGCAGTTTGTCTAACAAACGGTTCACATAGTCAGGGTCGGTGACCATGCAGTTGAAATCGGTCGTGAGCCAAAGGCAGCCTTTCTCCAAAGCGATGATGCCAGTCTTGACCACGCGCTCGTAATCCCAATCAAAGTCATTGCCCCGCAACTTGATCTTGAGGCAGGTGAGGCCGTCTGTTTCGATCCAATCGCCTAACAAGACTGGATACTCATCGTCGGGCTCCGTTCCGGTGAGTTCTTCCTTATCTAACGGATCCACGCCACCCACAAGATGCCATGCCGGAAGCGTGGTCTGCTTCTTTCCTTCAAAGTAATCTTCGGGATAACGACCACTAAAGTCTACGGCGGCGCCTTCGGCCGGCGTCAGGAAACTCGCCAGATCACGATTCATCCACTTGCCGTTGTACGTCTGATAGGTATCCACCTCGTGTAGATTACCGTAAGCATCATGCAGTGCGATGTCGAAGAGCGAATTGCAGACCAGTGCTGCAAGCCAAGGCATGCCGTCCGGCTGAAGTTGGGGGAGCCGTTCCTGAATGAACTCATAGCCGACCTCCATCGGGTGCCCCCAGTGATCGAAGTCCTTCCACGCAGTCGCCAGATCGCGGCAGAGCCCCTTCAGTGCCAGGTGGCGCTCTTCATAAGAGAGGCTGCTAGGCCACACCCAAGTCACGCTGAGCGGCGTCTCTCCCCAACCGACGGCTCGGCGGCCATCGCGGCCTTCAATTTCCACCCGACAACGAGCACAGGTCACATACTCCACAGTCTCGCCACCGAACTTCAACGGCATGCGAGTGTGGACGGGAAGGAAGTAAAGTTCGACTCCTACAGGGCGGCAATCGGTGGCGTAGCTCATAGCGGAAGAAGCCACTTAGCCACCCTTCGGGTGCCCATGGCAACGGGGAAATCCGCCTCCCTGGCAGCAACGCAACCGACAGGTCAAGATCTAAAAAACCGTCAAAACTGGTTTGCTGCTCGTGAATTTCCCGGTAGGGGTAGCAGTCTCGAGTTCGTAATTTTGAGAATTTCAACATGAAAACACTAGTCATCGCGGAGAAGCCAAGCGTTGCCAACGACCTTCAGAGGGTCCTTGGGAAGCAGCCCGGCATGACGAAATTCACGAAGGAGAAGGACTACTTCGAGAACGAAACCCACGTCATTTCCTCAGCGATCGGCCACCTGGTGGAGCTGGAAATGCCCAAGGCGCAGTGGAAATTCGAGAGTCTCCCCATCTTACCTGACGAATTCGGCCTGCAGCCAATCGAGAAGACCAAGGACCGCCTGAGCCTCCTCAAACGGCTTATGAAGCGGAAAGACGTCGAAACGATCGTCAACGCTTGTGATGCTGGTCGTGAGGGAGAGCTGATCTTCTACCTCGTGAAGGAGATCTGCCAAGTGAAGAAGCCCGTTCAGCGACTCTGGATGCAGTCGATGACGAATCAGGCCATTCAAAATGCCTTCGGCAGTCTGCGTGACGGGCGCGACATGATTCCGCTCGAAAGCGCGGCGCTTTGTCGCTCAGAGAGTGACTGGCTCGTGGGAATCAATGGCACCCGTGCCATGACGGCGTTCAATTCACGCAACGGCGGCTTCCAACGGACACCTGTGGGCCGTGTGCAGACACCGACCTTGGCCCTAATGGTCGCTCGCGAGAAACTAATCCGCGCGTTTGAATCTCGGCCCTACTGGGAAGTCTACGGCGATTTTGACGTGACGGCAGGCCAGTATCGTGGTCGCTGGCTCAATCCTGAGCACAAGAAAGATCCTAACGATCCTCACATGCGTGCCGAACGCATTTGGGACGAAGCCGAGGCCAAAGCCATCGAGGAACGCTGTACTGGGAAGACAGGCAAGGTCGAAGAGAAGACCAAGCCTAGCAAACAGGCATCCCCACAACTTTTCGATCTCACCACTTTGCAACGTGAGGCCAACAGCCGCTTTGGCTTCAGTGCTAAGAACACACTGGGCATCGCGCAAGCGCTCTACGAGAAGCACAAGGTACTAACCTACCCTAGAACTGATTCGCGGTGCTTGCCAGAGGATTACCTTCAGCAGACGCAAGAGGTACTGAGCAAATTCTCTCAGCTCGATCACACTTCGCCCGGCTTCCCAGAAGATTTGCCCAAGCATGCGGGCCATGCGGTCGCGAACAACTTGGTCGTGCCTAATAAGCGCATTTTCAACAATGCCAAGGTGACCGATCACTTTGCTATTTCTCCCACTGGAGAGGTTCCGAAGAATCTGAAAGAGCAGGAGATGAAGATCTACGACATGGTCACGCGTCGTTTCATCGCCGTCTTCTATCCCTCAGCCGAGTATGCTGTCACGCAGCGTATCACCACCATTGGCCAAGATCAGTTCAAGACCGACGGTAAGATCCTGATGGTTCCAGGTTGGCTTGCTGTCTATGGCAAGCAGGCAGGTGTTTCGTCTGGCAAAGACGGCGATTTGGTCGCGATCGAGCAAGGCGAAGACGCCAAGACCGCTGCGATCGAAGTCTTGTCCAAAGAGACCAAACCACCTGCCCGCTACGGAGAAGCGACCCTACTTTCCGCCATGGAGACTGCGGGAAAACTCGTGGACGACGAAGAATTACGCGGCGCCATGAGCGAGCGAGGTCTCGGCACACCGGCCACACGCGCGGCCACGATCGAAGGCCTCATCTACGACAAGTATGTCAACCGCGTGGAGCGGGATCTCATGCCCACGCAGCAAGGCATCCAGCTAATCGATTTGTTAGAAGAAATGGAGGTCCAGCTGCTTTGCTCTCCTGAACTCACAGGTAACTGGGAGTTCAAACTCAAACAGATGGAAGAGGGCAAGCTAGATCGCGCCTCCTTCATGAATGAGATTCGCGAGCTCACGGTTGAGGTCGTCGAGAAAGCGCGCAAGCACGCTCAAGTCGCTAAAGACCGCGTTTATCCAGATCTCGAGGCAAACTGCCCCTCCTGCGGCCAATCGCCTTTGAAGCAGGATGATCGCACGTTCAAATGCCAGACCGAGGACTGCGAGTTCACGCTCTGGAAGAACATCTCTCAGCGCGAAATTCAGCCAGACGAAGCCACTGCCTTGCTGACCGAGAAGATCGTGGGTCCCTTAGTCGGTTTCCGTTCACGCTGGGGTCAGCTCTTTGATGCCACCCTCCGCTTGGACAAAGATCTCAAGGTCGAGTTTGTCACGCAGACCGATGAAGAGCATCAGGCTGAACTCAATTCGCTGGTGCCCGAGAAGTTTATCTGTGACTACTCACACAGTGGCGACAAGAACGGCAAGATTTACGAAGGCCCCGATGCCTACATCCTCGACCTCGCCGTGCATGGCGACAAAGAATTCCGCAAAGTCCGCCTGAAAAAGCTGCAATGTAAGGTCGAACTCGACAGAGACGAGGCCAAGAAGTTCTTCACCGAAGGCAAAACCAGCGAAATTGACACCTTCATTTCCAAGAAAGGCCGCCCGTTCAAAGCCTTCCTTGAAATGGACCCGGAGGGCCGGCGTTTTACCAACTGGCGCTTCCCACCAAGGGCCAAGAAAGGCAAAGACGAGGATGCCGACCCGTCTATAGCTGGCACCGCCGTGGCCAAGAAGAAAGCCGCCAAGAAGAAGGCAGCTCCAAAGAAGAAGGCAGCTTCAAAGAAGAAAGCGAGTTAGCGGGCAACTGAAAGGTAGCGACGGTGTCCGATGCAAGATGCCTCGACTACATTATGACGCACCCCTTGTCTGAGAGTTGGCAATCTTTGCTAGCGCTGAGCAGTAGGAGGTGGCCCCAAAGACATTAGCATACGCTCTCAGCGAAGGCACCCACTAACAGGACGGCCAGGAATGGCCATCCTACCTCGCACACCACCGTAAAATGGCCATTCTTGGCCGTCCCCACGCTTCGCCTCCCCTTACACCGAAGCGACGCAGGCGGCGGCTGGTGGCTTGGGCACGTCTGCGAAGGGCGCCTGCGGCTTGAGATCGAGGGTCTCGAGAAGCTCAAGATCGCGCTGCACCGAGGGGTTCTTGGCGGTAAGGAGCTTCTCACCGTAGAAGATAGAATTGGCTCCAGCGAAGAAGCACATGGCTTGAGCTTCCTTCGATAGATCAGTCCGCCCGGCGGATAGGCGGACCTTGGCCTTGGGCATGGCGATGCGAGCCAGGGCAATCATTCGGATAAGATCAAAGCTATCGATGGCCTTCGACTCTTCCATCGGCGTACCCGCCATCGGCATGAGGACATTGATAGGCACACTCTCCGGCTGCGGATCAAGGTTAGAGAGAATTTCTAACATGCGCAGACGATCTTCAGCTTGTTCACCAAGACCGAGAATACCACCACAACACACAGCCATGCCTGCTTCTTGCACATGCTGCAGGGTGTTCATGCGATCCTGAAACGTGTGCGTGCTGACAATATTCGGATAATGCTCTGGAGAGGTATCAATGTTATGATTGTAAGCAGTGACACCAGCATCACGCAATTGCCGCGCTTCTTCTGCGCCAACCTCTCCAAGAGTCACGCACACCTCCATATTCAACTCACTGACTCCACGAATGATATCTAACACATCATCAAAGCGCTTGGTCCCCTGTCGGACGCCTTTCCAGGCAGCGCCCATGCAGAAGCGGGTGCTCCCGTTGGCCTTGGCCGCATGAGCATTCTCCATGACCGCGTCCTTACTCATAAGACGCTCCGCATCCACACCGGTGCTGTAGCGCGCGCTCTGGGCACAATACGAACAGTCCTCACTACAACCGCCTGTCTTGATGCTGAGAAGCGTGCAGAGCTGCACTTCTTGCTTCTCCCAATTAGCTTCGTGGACAGCACGAGACCGCTTAAGAAGTTCAAAGAGAGAGAGTTCTGCGAGGGTTTCCAGTTCGTTGAGAGTCATGGGGAACAGTAAGCGATAAAGGGATCGTTGGTTTCTTGCTAGACATCAAAACCGCCACCCTGTTTCCAAGATGACGGTCGACTTGATCTAATAATCTGTTGAGATAGGCAACTTACGAGTAAGAGGATTCCACGCGAGTCGCAACGTCACGATAGCCGTAGTCCACTTCGTAGATCTGCTTGAGAGCCTCAAGGCTCTCATCTTTCTGACCGAGCTTCTCGTGAAGAAGCGCACGTTCATACATGACATCCTTCTTCGTGCCATCCATGGTAGACAATTCCTTCTCAGCTTCTTGCAGCTGAGTGATCGCGAGGTCGTCCATGTTCTTCATACCAAAGCACTTACCTAACAAGAGGAGAGCTTTCGTGCGAACGTGAGGATTGGTCTTCGCGCGCTGCAACTCAGGAATGGCCTCCGAAGGCTGATCCACCGCGAAGAGATACTCTGCATAAGAATAGCGAAGCTGCGGATCAGTCGGGTTCCGCTCCACTTGATCGCGGAAATAATCCACTTTCTGCATGAGACGCTCTCTCTTAAGTTCCTCAAGTCGAGCACGCTTATCAGCCGCATCTGGAGCGTCTGGATTCGCTGCGAGGGCATCCTCCATTTCCTTAAACTCTTCATCACGCTGGCGATCTTTGATCCCCGTAATCTTTGCCTGCATGGCAGTGTCACCTGGCGATAGGTGCAGCGCCCATTCGTAGTAAGAAATTCCCGATGCAAGGTCTCCGCCGTGCTCGTAGATCGACGCGATCTTCTTTACGATAATGATGTTCTCATTGTTCTCCGCGTATTCAGCTAGGAGCTTCTCGAGAAGCCGCTCCCGCTGCTCCGTAGTCATTGTGCCCACGTCACGATCTTCCATCTCGAGGCGAGCCGCTGCTTCTTCATCGCGCTTCTTACCGCCCTCTTCGAGCCTATTCTCCTGCATCGACCTCTGCGTCGTCATCTTCATCGAGCCATTGATGGCTTCGAGATCAGATGGATCGATAGCTGACACAGCTTGGTAAGCATCCGCAGCAGCGCCAAAGTTCTTCTGGCCAGCCTGATGGACAGCAATCTTCTTAAGAATGCCCGTGTCCTTTGGGTTGGCCTCTTTCAGCGTGTCTAGGGCGAGCAAGCCCACGCCGGGAAATTCGGCAGCCATGGCCGCATCATAAAGCAGCTCGTTCAGAGCCTTGTTGCCAGGTGAGCTGTTGAGCTCGTCCTCAATCGCACCAAGTGCTGCCAAAGGATCACTTTGAACCATGGGCTTGAGCTTCATCGCAGCCTTCATCGCTGCACCTCCGGAGAGGAGTCCGCCCTTCTTGCCCTTGTTATTAGCCATCTGCGCTTTCCGCAAAGCACTCCGAGCATCGAGAAAAGCAGGCTGGGCTTTCACGACGGGAAGGAGCAATTGCGCCACATAATCGTAATTCTGGGCCCGCATGGACTTCACGGCTTTGTCCCAGAGGTTCTTCAGATTGGCTGGCAGTTCGTTCTCGGTCATAGTGCTAGTAGGTATTCCTGATCTCGCTTGGCTTAAAATATTAGAGGTTCTCAGTCAGAGAATGACGGTTCTATAGACGGCAACCTCTAAATTGCCACGGATTTCAGCGCAAGGCTTTTAAGTTTGGCAAGCGCCATTGTCCCGTACCACTTTCCCATTGCATTCGTAGCTGATTCGCGATTTGCTTAGCCAATGAAACGACGCCTTCTCTTTCTACTCACTCTAGCTCTCGCTGCCGGCTGTCTCGGCATGGGAAAGCGGCCTTCAAAGCATATCGTGTCATTTCACATTGAGGCCGACCCTCAGTTTGCCGGGTCCAAGCGGGTCTTTGAATGGCCTGGAGGCACAGGAAACTACTACGAGAAGTCACCCACCATTCATTACCGGCAGATCCAGTCCTTTGCTCCTTTTGATGGAGATGATGGTGGTTGGGGAACGGTCTTTCGCCTCACGACGGCTGGGAGAAATGCCTTTCAGGAGATTTCCCAAACGCATTATAGCAAGCTCATGCTCTCGATCGTCGCAGGCGAACCCCGCTCGGTCACTAAGGTTGATCGTTATGTCGATGACGGCCAGATCGTGATCTGGGAGAAGCTGAAGCCAGAGGACATGGCCATGTTTGAGAAGAAATTTGCGCAGTTTCAGTAAATGCGGCCCCGCAGTTTAAGAAACGTCGCCTTAAGAATCGCGGCGAGCTTGCTTGTCTGCCTAGGCACTGCTCAGGCGGCCAATTGGATCTTGCCAACAGCGAACCGCGCACTCTTCACGGGTGACTACGACGATTTCTTCATGTACGTCCCCCGCCGCTGGGAAGGCAAGGACTACACCGTGTGGCAAGGAGGGCAGTATGGGTTCGTTCGCACCCCAGTGAAGAGCAAAGGGAAGATCATCTACGCGAAGTTTCACGAGGGCCTGGATATCAAGCCAACACGCCGCGACTCACGCGGGGATCCGTTAGACGTCGTCTGGAGTTGTGGCCCAGGGCGTGTCGTCCACGTCAATCCGGTGACCGGCCATTCTTCCTACGGGAAATATGTCGTCGTCGAGCACGTTTGTGATGATGGGCTCTACTATAGCCTCTACGCGCACCTCTCCGTGGCCAAGGTCGAGATCGGTCAGGCCGTGCGCGCAGGTTCCCCTCTCGGGATCATGGGCTACACGGGACCTGGCCTGAACCGTGAACGAGCTCACCTGCACTTCGAACTGAATCTCCTGTTAGACAGCAACTTCGACACCTGGCATGGCACCATCGACGGCAGTGGCAACCCACACGGAATCTTTAATGGTCTCAATATGGCCGGCATTCCCGTGTCCGACTACTTCATGGCCTGTCGCGCCCAGCCAGGTCTGACCGTGCGCGACTTTCTCAAACGTCGCAAACCCCACTACAAAGTGGCCGTACCCAAAGAGGGCAGTCGCCTGGAGATTGCTCGACGTTACCGTTGGTTAATCGCAGACCGCCAAGCCACAGGCTCCGCGTGGGAGATCAGCTTCGACGGCTCGGGAGTGCCACTCGCAATAAGAAGCATGACCCCGAATGTGGGACTGTCACAGCCTCTGGTCACGTGGACCAAAGAATCACCTTACCCACATAGTTACCAAACACGTAAGCGCCTGACCAGCTCTGGGAAGATGCTCACCAAGAGTGGTCTGCGTTTCATCAACTTGGCGGCAGGCCGATTCTAACAGCGCAATGCCTGCGTAGGGTGACTTTCCAAAGTCGCCACTCCACAGCGCGCGCCTCCCCAAAAACGACTTTGGAAAGTCGTACTACGGATTACTAAGAAGCCTCATTCATAGCCGCAGTCACCAGCGGGATACGAGGATCTTTCCCAGCCCAGGAATCGTAGATCCACGCATGGTCAGGATCATCCGTATTCGCTAGAGACTGGTCACTGCCGGTGAGGAAATTCAAATAATAACAATGATAGCCGTGGCCTGCGACAACCGGGTGATACCCGCGTGGCACCATGACGACATCGTTAGTCCGAGCATAGGCCATCTCATCGAGTTCGCGATCCGAGGTGTAGACCTGTTGGATCGCATAACCTTGTGGCTTCTCGATCTTGTAAAAGTAGGTCTCTTCCAAACGAGCCTCTCTCACAGAGCCATCATCATTTAGCAGACGCACGTCATGCTTATGGGCAGGGAACGAACTCCAATTGCCTGACGGCGTGTAGACCTCCACGCTAACCAGGCGCTGGCAGTCAAAGCCCGGTTCAAGCAAGCTGTTGATCTGACGAGTTGCATTATCACCCCCTCGGATCTCAATCGTCACTTCATCCGGCGTTTTAAAACGCGCGGGATGATCTTGATCGGCATCACACCACCCATGGGCAATATCAAGGAGCTCACTCTCCGCCGTGAGCCGGAATTCAGTATGACGCGGCAAGTAAAGTGTGTGGGCGATGCCACTGAAGACATCTCTGCGGCCATTCGTCGTCCGCCAAGAATCAGTCTTGGTTTCGACACGGTAATTTCCGCTGAGGAGGATGATCCCGTATTCGTGATCACCCGTATGGCCTTCCCAGACCTCGCCCTCCTTGAGCACACGGGCGCCGAAGTTGAGAAATTCCCAACTTGCCTCCTCTCGGGTAATGCATTGATAGACGCCATCAGCAGTCTGAGGCTGTGGCTTCACAAGGAGAGGATACTTCGGATCGCGATTCAACATGCAGGCGTCTTAGCCCATCTCGTATCCTATGGAAATCTCGAAATGAGAAACTCCAAAGGACTTGCGCCCCGTCTGATCCTCACCGTTGGGAAAGACTGTGGTGGACCCGAAAGTTACTCAGCGCACGTTCCGACTGGAACTGACGCGTGCGCTGATGGCCGGGGGGGTCATTGAGGCCTTCTCCACCACCTTCCTTCTCTACTTTCTCATCAAGGTCTATGATGCGAGCGACTCGCTCAAATCTGCGGTCATGAGCAGCCAACGCGGCGGACTTCTGCTAGGATTCCTCGTCGTCGCCCTCGCCCACCGCTGGCACCAAGCCCCGTCACGTGTCGCCTCGATCACGTTCTTCGCAGCGGCCATCGCTCTAGCCGTAGCCTCCTCCGCACAGACGGCCACCATCTTTGCCATCAGCATCGCCGTGGCCTCGTGCATGTGGTCCTGGACGCCCCCACTCATCACGCAATTCTATCGGGCAAATTACCCGTCAGATCGACGAGGCCGCCTGTTCTCTTTAGTCGCCATTGTGCGAGGGTTCTCTGCGGTTGTCATTGGCTACGCCATCGGTCACTGGCTCGAACAGGCAACTCAAGCAGGACAAGATCTACGCTTGGCACTTTGGCTAGCCCCAGCGGCCTTCCTCATGACAGCCGTGTTCTTCTGGTGCATCCCAATCGACCCACAACTCAAGTCCATGGGGCGCATTCCCAGACAGTCCTACTGGGCTGCCTTCCACTGGCTGAGTCGAGACAACCGTTTCGCGATCGCCATCCTAGCCTGGATGTTTGTCGGGATGGGCATGCTCATGACGGGTGGCTTGTTAGTGGAATACCTAGCCAATCCTCGCTACGGCTTAGCCTACAATTCGGGCACGATCAGTCTCATTAGTATTGGTATTCCCACGACCGTTCAATTGGCCACCACGTATGTCTGGGCAAGCTGGTTTGACAAAGTCCGCTTCTTCCGACTTCGACTTGTTCTCAATGCCGTCGGCGCGATCGCCGTGCTAGTAATCTACCTGAGCCCTCAGATCGGAGGGCTCTACCTTGGAGCCGCCCTATTGGGCCTCTTCCGTGGTGGAGGAAATGTGGCCTGGAACCTCTGGGTGACCAAGCTCGCTCCGGAAGACCATGTCGGCGAATACATGTCCGTTCACACCTTCTTTACAGGTATCCGAGGCATCCTCACCCCGTGGCTCGGCTACTACCTCTTACGCGAGCATGGCGTCACCACGTTCGCCTGGGTCTGCTTCACCTTCGTCGTGCTATCGTCCATCACGGTGATCCCTCTTCTGCACAACGAGAAGCGTTGAGAGATCGTGCTTGGCTTGGATTTGCTCGAGGGCTACGTTCCTCCCATGAACATCATTGCACGGATTTCACTTATTGGAGCCTTGGCTCTAACATCAACCCTAGCGGATCACCATAAGGACGTCTGGGTCTCCCTATTCAATGGGAAAGATCTCGCGGAATGGACGCCCAAGAACGGCCTAGCACATTACCGTATCGAAGGGGATACGATCGTTGGGAGAACCACTGAAGGCAGCCCCAATTCGTTTCTTTGCACAGAGAAACTGTATGGCGACTTTGAATTGGAGTTCGAAGTCAAAGTCCATAACAAACTGAACTCGGGTGTCCAGATTCGCTCTCAATCAAAGGATGGCGATGGCCGCGTCAATGGCCCTCAGGTGGAGATCATGGCTAGCAATAACACCGGGGGCGAATCCGGCTATGTCTATGGCGAAGGTACAAAGCGTGGTTGGCTCACCACCAAAGAGCACCTGAAACGCCACAAAGTTTTCAAGGACGGTGAATGGAATCACTATCGCATTGTCGCCAAAGACTCCCGCATTCAAACATGGATCAATGGCCAAATGATCGAAGATCTTACCGATGAGCCTATTTATGAAACTCACGCGAAAGGCTTCATCGGCCTTCAAGTGCACGGCATCAAGCAAGGCACCGGTCCCTTCGATGTCGCGTGGAGAAAGATTCGCATCAAAGAACTTCACTAAGCCAGCAAGCAATCCCCCTCGAGTCTCACGAAACGAACACTCTTTCTTTCTTTCGTTCGTTCTGGCAACGGCGTTCAACGTCCTAGGAGTCTGTCGGACTTTACAAATCTAAGGAAGATGCTAGGAATAGGGCATGAGCGCCCGCTTCGTTGATGTCGACCGTGAAACACCAATGCTCCTGCCACCCGATCTTCGTGACTGGGTGCCAGAAGACGATCTCGT
>CALLLI010000413.1 GCA_938082635.1 uncultured Verrucomicrobiales bacterium | reverse complement strand
TACACGCTGCTCATCAGCGCCAAGGCTCAAGGCGTCAACCCACAGACCTACCTCACCGACGTGATCAAACGCCTCCCCGGAGCAGATCCCAATGACCTCGATCAGCTTACGCCAGAGCGAACTGGGCAATCGACTTCAAAGCCCGGCAGAAGCAAGAGTTGCAGCAGGTCGCTTAGCAAACGGGTCAGTCACCTACCTCCTCAGTCGTCACGCAAGGCCTATCATATGGCGTTCAGTCGGACCCTTACCGTTGGTCTCCGGTTCAGGCGACTACAGTGTCAAATTGTGGCCGATTCAAAAGGACTGATCAAACCTCACTTCCAACCTGCAGGAAAGGCCATGGGATCAAGCCCCCAAACTAACGGAAGCCACCAGTAAACACAGGCACTGAGCAACGCAATCGAGATCAGGTTCATCCACAGGCCGATGCGCACCATGTCGGGTATCCGCAAATGCCCCGAGCCGAAGACCACAGCATTGGGAGGCGTGGCGACCGGAAGCATAAAGGCACAGGAAGCCGAGACCGTGGCGGAGACCATGAGGATGAACGGGTGGACATTGATTGCTAGCGCCATGGGCGCGAGCACGGGAAGAAGCATGGACGTCGTTGCGATGTTCGACGTGATCTCGGTGAGAAAGTTCACGGAAGCGACCAGCAAGAGAATCAGCACGATAAAAGAAGCTCCATCGAGCAGCGTCATTTGACCGCCGATCCAAGCCGCTAGGCCTGACGACTTGAAGCCCTCGGCCAAGGCCATACCACCGCCGAACAGGAGCACGATCCCCCATGGGATCTCTTTCGCATCCTCCCACTCTAGCAAACGCTTCTTCGGCTGCCCCGATGGAAGAATGAAGAGGACAAGCCCCGCTATCATGGCGATGATGGTATCGTCTAGTTTCGGAAACAGGCCGAACTGCTTCTCAAGAAACGAGCGACTGATCCAAGCGAGAGCTGTCAGAACAAACACGACGAGCACCAAGATCTCCTGAAACGAGAGTCGTCCAAAGGACTTTAGCTGAGCCTTGATCTCTGCTCGGCCGCCTGGCACGTCCTTACTCGTAAACCGAAAGGCAATCCGCGTAAGATAAAGCCAACAGATCGCTAACAGAATCAGTGAAATCGGAAGACCAAACCGCAGCCATTGAGAGAAACTGATCTCATAGCCGTAGAGTTCTTGCACCACGCCGGCTAGGACAAGATTTGGAGGGGTGCCAACAAGCGTGGCCATACCCCCGATCGACGCACTGTAGGCGATGCCCAACATCAAGGCCTTGGCAAAGCGGTCACTCTCTTCATCGCTCGTACCCAAGCTCCCACGCATCTGTGCGATGATCGCCATACCGATGGGGAGCATCATGACAGAAGTCGCTGTGTTCGAGATCCACATCGACAGCCCAGCTGTGGCAATCATGAACCCAAGAATGATTTGGGTCATGTTCGTGCCGATCGCGTGAATGATAGACAAGGCAATCCGCTTGTGGAGTCCCCATTTCTCAATCGCGATCGCCAGAAGGAAACCGCCTATGTAGAGAAAGATGTAGCGATGCCCGTAAGCCGTGGTCGTCGACTGCAAGGCAAGCGCGCCGGTCAGAGGAAAGAGCACGATCGGCAACAAGGCCGTCGCCGCAATCGGGATCACCTCGGTGATCCACCAGATCGCAATCCACAAAGTCGAGGCCAAGACGGCATTGGCCTCCGCACTCATGCCCTCCGGACGGAATCCGAACAGAACTAGCAGAAAGGCCAATGGCCCAGCCACGATGCCGAACCGTGCTGGTGTCAGGGTCATGACCGCTAGTTCAGGGGCTTGAGGTCCTTCGTGAGAAACTTCCCATTCCGACGGATCACCTCACCATCAAAAGCAATCTCTCCACCCCCGTAGTCCGACCGCTGGATGCAGACCAAGTCCCAGTGGATCTGGCTCTTATTGCCGTTGGAAGCCTGATCGTAGCACTGTCCTGGCGTGAAGTGGAAGGAGCCACCGATCTTCTCGTCAAAGAGGATATCGCGCATCGGGTGCTTGATTTCACGATTGAAGCCAATGGCAAACTCCCCAATGAAGCGGGCCCCTGCATCGGAGTCGAGAATCTCGTTCAGCTTCTCTGTGTTATTCGCAGTGGCTTCGACAATCTTCCCCTTCTCAAAACGGAACTTCACCTTATCAAAACTCGTTCCCTGATAAATCGACGGTGCATTGTAAGACAAGGTCCCGTTGATGGAGTTCTTGATCGGCGCTGTGAAAACCTCGCCGTCCGGGATGTTGTATTCCCCACCACAGACGACGGCAGGGATATTCTTGATACTAAACTTGAGATCGGTTCCTGATCCCGTGATGTGCACTTCGTCTGCAACTTCCATCCGCTTCTTCAGCGCATTCATCGCCGGCAAGAGCTTCTTGTAGTCTAACAAACAAACTTTAAAGTAGAAATCTTCAAAGGCCGCTGTGCTCATTCCCGCCTGCTGAGCCATCGACGGCGTGGGCCAGCGCAAGACACACCAACGCGTTTCATTCACTCGATAGTTCAGCACGCGACGCGCCTTCTTCATGATGGCCTTCATCACGTCCGGCTCCACATCAGACATCTCATTGATATTGTGAGAGCCGCGAATGGCAATGTATGCATCCATGGACTTCATCTGCTGAAGGGCGTTCTTACTCAACACATCCAACCGAGCATCCTCAGCTGCCACACCCAATTCGCGCGTCACGAGGGAATCGTGCAGTTGCACATGTGGAAAGGCGCCTACTTCTCGCGCAGCGCGAATCAGCGCCACGGGCATTTCCGAGGGCACATCAAAGGCATCGATCAACACATGCTCTCCCTTTTTGAGAGAAGTCGAATGCGTGACGAGTTGCTTTGCGAGCTTCTGAATGCGGGGATCAGTCATGCCTCGACTATGCGCAAGACTGAGCTTCTTGGAAGTGGAATGTCATGCCACACTACCAGTATGAAAGCCTTGTTTAGCCTCGCCTCAATCCTTGTTGCTACCACGACGCTAGCCGCCCCCTTACCTCGAGCTACGCCAGAGTCTCAGGGCGTGTCCTCGAAAACACTGAGCACGGTTTTCGAGAAGCTTTCCCGAATCGATGCCGTTCACAACGCGATGATCCTTCGCCATGGCCACGTCATTGCGGAAGGCTGGTGGCAGCCCTACGCCGCCGAGAAACAGCATAAGCTCTACTCTCTAAGCAAGAGTTTCACCTCAACCGCCGTCGGCATGGCCATCGCCTAAGGCAAACTCAGCCTCGAAGACACCGTGATCTCGTTCTTCCAGGAGCACACTCCAGCATCCCCTAGCCATCACCTCAAGAATATGCGATTGCGAGATCTCCTCAGCATGTCGACTGGCCATATAAACGCGGATCTTAAGAAGTTCTCCTTCACGGACTCAGAAGAATTTCTAACAAAGACCTTCCTCCGCCTTCCGGTCGCTCACAAGCCAGGCACTCACTTCCTCTACAACACCCCGGCCACCTACATGTGCTCCGCCATCGTCCAGAAAGTCACTGGCAAGACCACCCATGACTACCTGAAAGAGCGCCTCTTTCCTCACTTGGGAATTAAAGATTCTCACTGGGAAACTTGCCCCCAAGGCATCTCGCTGGGTGGCTTTGGTCTCAATGTGAAGACAGAAGACATTGCCAAACTAGGCCAACTCTACCTGCAACACGGCGAGTGGGAGGGCCAACGCCTGTTACCAGCCGATTGGGTTGACGCTGCCACCGCTCGACAGACATCGAACGGCAGCAATCCAAACAGCGATTGGGACCAAGGCTACGGCTACCAGTTTTGGCAGTGCCGCCATGGTGCCTACCGAGGAGACGGAGCCTTCGGCCAGTTCTGCCTCGTCCTGCCGGATCACGACACCGTCGTCGCCATCACCAGCGGTACGGATAACATGCAGGGAGTGATGAACGTCATTTGGGAAAGTCTGCTTCCCGCCGTTGCACCTGTAGCCCTAACTGAGGACGCCGATGCCCATTCGGCCCTTTCCCGGTCTCTAACTCAATTGGAACTTCCCGGCCTTCAGGGGGATCGGTTTGAGAAGCACGCAACAGCCCATTGAAACAAGACCTACGCGTTCTCGAAGAACCCACATGCCATCGAGGAGCTAGCCATCATTGAGAACAATGGAATCCCCCACTTAAGGTTCAAGATGAACGGGAAAGCCGCTTCCATGCAGGACATCGGTCTGGCCTTGAGCACACGACTCGATGCTCAATCATCTGCCGAGACCTTGACCCAGACAGCCTGGGCTTCCTCAGAGACTCTCATTTCCCGCACCTACTACACGCGTCCCCTATGCCCTGACCTTGACGCTGGTCTTCAAGGACAAGACGCTAAGCCTGCAACCCAAGTGGAATGTGGCATTCGGCCCTAAGAAACTCGAGGTTCTGGAAGGCACCCTCACAGAATAACACCACGGAATGCCTCCTTTCGCGAATCTTGCTACGAAACCGTTGCGTCGGTTTCGTAGCAAGATTAAAAAAAGAAATGATATAACTCGCAACCTTTCGCCGTATTATTAGTTAAAATAACCTTAAGGGATTGAACACCAAGATGAACACGACCGAACAGCAAAACGAAGATCGACTAGACGCACTCCTAAACGGGTGGCGCCAGCCGAAAGTGGCCCCAGATTTCACGGCTTCTCTTCTTAAGAACTTGCCAGTTCAGGAGCGTCCAGAGACTTCGAAGGTGCTTGCGTTCCCCGCGATCATCGGTCCAGGCGGCGTTATGGGAGCGGCAGCTGCTGTTCTTCTACTTCTGGTCGTTGGACTTGCCCATTCCTCTCGCGCTAAGCTCGAGAGTGATCTCGTCGAGCTGGACAGCCACTCAGACGAAGCCATGTCGGACTTGTATCGCCTCATTCACCTTGAGGAGCTCACAACAGCTCCCGAGGACGCCGATATGGCACTCCTCCTCTTCGCCACCGGCGGCTAGTCAAAAAGCGGGCTCCGCTGTGGCAGTTCAGTTGGGAAAATTACCTTCATGGAAGGGTAAGGTCGCTTCGTGGGCTTCCTGCACGAATTGACAAGGATTCTCATCAGCGGTACCTTGATGGACTCCCATCCTCCGCCCTCAAACCCCGCTCTTGAAGCTCCTCTGCATACGTCAAATACTCTCCTTTGCCCTCCTTCCACTCCTAGCCGCTAGCTCTCTCAGAGCTGAGATCATCGTTAGTGAGCTCATGATCCATCCGCTCCATGTGGATGGTAAGGAGCCAACGGCCCAGGAGTTTATTGAACTCTGGAACACCGATTCCAAACCGATCAACCTCGCTGGATGGCGGTTTGATCGTGGCATCCAATACGCCTTTCCAGACATTGAAGTCCCTGGAGATGGAAGAGTTGTCGTCACCTCAGATCCCACGGCAGGCGTGTTCGCCGATGTTGCGCCTTTGCTAGGTCCATGGACAGGCCGCCTCAGTAATCAGGGCGAACGGATCAGGTTGTTAGATGCGACCGGTGAAACCGTCGACGAAGTGCGCTATGCCGATCAAGGTGAATGGGCGACCCGGAGACACATCAATCTACTCGGCCAACCAAGCTGGGAATGGGTCGCGCCATTCGATGGTAATGGTTATTCGCTAGAGTTAGTCGATGCTCAATTGCCCAACACGAACGGGCAGAACTGGAAATCAAGTCTCCTACCAGCTGGCACCCCAGGTCTACGAAACAGCCAGGAAGGCACAGGCTCCGCACCTTTGATTGCGAACGTCCGCCATCATCCCGCGGTTCCTACGGCTCGCGAACGTGTGGTCATTCGAGCCGAACTCGCAAGCCGACTAAACGAAGCCATCGCGGCTACGCTGCACTATCGCGTTTCTAACACAAATCCAGGTCCGTTTCGAAGCCTCCCCATGACTCGGGAACCCTCAGGTTCATACGCTGCTTCAATTCTCCCTTACCCAGACAAGACCGTCATAGAGTTCTATGTCGAAGCCGGGCTTGGTCAGATCTCTCGCTCTTGGCCGGCGCCATCCGACGACGTCGGCAGCCATTCGGCTAATGCACTCTATCAAGTCGACGACGAGTTCGAATCAAGTGATCAGCCCTACTACAGAATCATCATGACCGCAGCCGAGGACGCTCGTTTCCGCCCGGGCGCATTCCCGTCAAGTAGCGATGCCCAAATGAATGCCACCTTCATCACCACGCGACGAGGCGATACCAGCATTCGCTATCAGGCAGGTCTGCGACGACGTGGCAACGGGAGCCGAGGCCGAAATCCACGGAGCTACAAACTAACACTGCCATCAGACAAGCCTTGGCGATCTATCACTTCTCTGAATTTGGTGGCGCAGTACACCCACCTGCAGACCTTTGGGCTACACCTGTTCAAAACAGCGCAACTCCCCGCACCCGAGGCGATCTTCGTTCAGCTGCGCTTAAACGGCATCAACTATGCGAACGAAGGCAACCGATTCAGCGTTCACTACGGGTCCTACGCCCACATCCAACCCTTGAGTGGAGAGTTCATTGAGGACGCCTTTCCCAACGACAGTCAGGGCGACCTCTACAAGAAAGTCAGTGCCAATCCGCAGCGTGACCGAAAACGCTGGGGGGTGCATTTCCTAGACCAAGTCGTCTACAACAATACTAATTGGTACGTCGCTGATCGGTGGACCAAGGAGACCAACAGTTCCGCCAACGATTGGAGCCGCTTTCAAGAATTCATCGTGACGATTAACGAGGCTCCAATAGACGATTACTTCGAAACTGTCTCGTCCGTGGTCAACGTCGAGCAATGGGCGCGCTGGTTTGCGCTGATGAATCTCCTGAACAATCGCGAAACCAATCTGAGCAACGGCATCGACGATGATTACACCATCTACCAAGGCGTCTCCGATCCTCGCATCGTTCTCCTGCCCCACGATCTCGATACCATCTTCGGCCTCGGAGACTCAGGCTCCAATCCGCAGGCGACGATCTTTCAGATGCTCGACCCAAATTTCGGAAACGGTGATGCTCGCGTTCCTCAGCTAGAGGCGTTCTTTAATCATCCCCAGATTCGCCCGCTTTATTTCCAAGCCTTGGACGAGCTCATTGAGACCGTTCTAGACCCAAAGTCGTTCGAGCCTCTGTTAGATGGGATTCTAACGCATATTCCAATGAATGTACGTGCGCGTATTAAGACGTTCAATCGCGCGCGGCTACAGCACGTCCGCTCCATCATCGACGCCCCAATCGTGGTCAATGCACCCGACTTACCGCTCGATGGAGACGCCTATCAAAGCGCTAGTCCCACAGTCGATCTAAGCGGCACTGTGAGCCCTCGACTCGTGGATCGGGTCCTAATCAATGGACAGGAGGTGACCTACGATCGCGGTCGCGGCCAATGGAATGCTTCTGGAATTGAACTCAAGACGGGCCTCAACCTCGTCAAGATCAATGCGATGAATGAATCTGGGGAAGTCTTCAGTAGCGAAACTATTGCCGTCCAAACACCAAGCGAATCTGGAATCTCACTTTTGGGGACATTAGACGAGAACACTGTTCTAACTCCAGCGGAAGGCACTTACCAAGTCGTGGCTGACCTCCGCGTTCCAGGTGGAGTCACCCTCACTCTCTCAGAAGGAACGTCAGTGAGCTTTGCAAACGATGTACGATTGATCGTCGATGGCGGCAC
>CALLLI010000412.1 GCA_938082635.1 uncultured Verrucomicrobiales bacterium | reverse complement strand
GAGTGACTCCCAATTTCTCTTTGTCAGAGACTGCTGCAACACTTCCAAATGCATGGAACGATTAACGTGATGCAGGTAAACGGCTTGAGCAACTGCTTGATTCTATGGTTGCGACACGGGTTTCATATTCGTCGCTCCTTCATGAAGAAATCTGGCCTCGCAGATGGAGGCCTGGGACAAAGCGCCGACTCGTGAAGGTTGGGCCTACGACGAGAACGTCCGGGTCTAACTGGAGGGTTCTGCGACGAACTGATAGAAGACCTGCGTTTCTACGGGTACTTCGTCCGTCACGGTGATGGCTGTGCCATCATTGGTGGCGGTGATTCCTGTGGAGAGGGTTTCCGAATCTGATGGGCCGTCGTAGCCGTAGATCTCTGTGTAGTCGATAAGATTGGTAGAGCGCTTGAGAACCCAGGCGGTGTCAGCTGCAGCGGCATTGTTGTATCCAAACGTGATCACGACGTTGCCGGATTCGATCTCTTCAGCTAACGTGATGGGTGAGGAGGAACTCTCGAATGTTCCTCCGTCGGTGCCTAGCGCGTAATCAGTGCCATTGCCAAGGCCATCGCCATCGGCGTCTCCTGTGAAACTAGTATCTAGACCTGAGGGAAGGGAAGCTGCCCATGCTGCGTAGCCGGAGGTGTATCCAAATTCGTAAGCGCCAATGTCAGGGCCGCCGCCGAGTGGGCGTGGGAAGCCGCGTTGATCGGTATCGATGAGGGTGGAGGAGCCAGCGTCGATAGCAGGTGAGCCAGCGAGAAGAGCTCGGGTTGGCGTGATACCTCCGTTGCTATCGAGAGGCCCTAGCATCGGGTTGCCTACTATGATGCCTGGGCCTTCTGTAAGAGTCGAATTCGTGAGATCTGAAAGAAGGTTCTCGCCGATCCTTGTGATTGCGACCTCGGGAATAGTGGATGCGAATACGTAGTGCATATCGGGACCACTCGTGCTGAAGTTTGCCCCATTGATCGTGTTGTGCAGAGTGATGGCTCCATTGCCGTCGTTGAAGATGCCTCCGCCGGTGAGAGCGGCTGTGTTGAAGGTGATGGTGGTGTGAGTGAGTGAAAATTCGGCACCCTTGAGTGCGACGTCGCTGCTCATCCAGTCTCTGCCGAAGTTGAAGATGCCACCTCCAGACTCTTGGGCGGCGTTTCCACTGACGGTGGTATTCACTAGGTCAAGGGTTCCGCTGTTGTGGATAGCGGCACCCCTGTCTCCTGCGCTGCTATGAAATGTGGAACGATTAACGGTGACGATGCCAGTGAGGCCGTTTTTGAGGCCGCCGCCGATGGTGTCTCCCTTGCCGTTTAAGTGAATGACAGTATCGTTGATGATGAGTTTTCCATAGTTCGCAATGCCTGCGCCTTGAGTGCTTTGTCCGGATGGATTGTTCGCGTTGTTAGAGATGTCGCAGCGGTTCATCGTCAGCATGCCGACGGTTTGGATGCCTCCACCGTTATTGGCATCGTTGTCGGTGACGATGACATTGTTCAGGGTTAAGTTGGCGCCGTTGTTGAGAATGCCTCCACCCGCAAGGGCGTGGTCACCTCCAGTGATCTTCAGTGAATCGAGGGTGACTGTGGAGGGATCTGACAAGTAGCGGACGCAGTTGAGATAGAGCGTTTCGCCATCGGGGGTAAGATCGTAGTGACCAGACGGAAGGGTAGGGCTCTCAACCGCTTCTTGGCTGTCTGTTAGAAAGGCCATGCGGTGACCTGCAAGGACAAGGGACCTCTCGCTACCGGTGCGCGGTGGTAGCAGGGTCCCGGGAAAGTAATCGGTGATGGCGGGTCCATTTTTGACACTGCCAGGTGTTGTGACTGCGGCGATGGTGCGCCCTCCCACCGGGCGATTCATGTTAATGGCAACTCCTTGTTGGCCTGGAAGCAATGTCGCGTAGGCAATTTCTATGGGCTCTTGGTCTTCATTCTCCCAAGGAAAGCCTGCGAAGACGGGATGAGGCTCTTCAACTCGGTAGAGGGCAAGCTCACTTTCTGCGAAGGTGTTCGTTTGATTCTCTGTCCAACCTAGTCGCACTCGGCGCGTGATGAATCCTGACAGATTAAGAATCGGCGTGGCAATTTCTTCATTCCAGAAGGTTGCTTCGTTGGTCTGCCGGAAATGATTGCTACTGGCGGAGCGGCCGAGGATGATGAGGTCGGCTGCATTGAGGGTAATCGCATCGGTGGCGGTTGGGTCGTTGTGACTTGCCCAGCGAGTCACCTGATGGCCGTTTGCGGTTAGGTGATCTGTGTAGGGTTTATCGGGAGCGCCGGTTGCTCCATCTCCGGCGTGGTTGGCGTTCGTGACGAAGATGATACTAGCAGAGGTGTTTGTGACTCCGTGAGGACCGATTTCTAACACCCGAGAAGAACCTGGGGTGCCGTCCCCATTGCCATCAAGGGTGATTCCGCCAGGCAAGGCAGAGGCGTCAATCGTGAGTGATTTGTCTACGGATAGCTGCCCACTCGTGAGGATGATGGATTGCCCGGATAAGGAGCTGTCGAAGGTGATAGTATGGCCTGGAGAGGCTGCCGTGATGGCATTTCTGAGAGAGCCATTTCCAGTGTCATCGGTATTGGCGACGAAGGTTTGAGCTGAAACTGACTTTAACAGGCTGATTAAGAGGAGGCCCTCAAGGGTAAAGAGGCGAAGGTGGGTAGTGGTCATATCGGGATAGAGGACGAGAGCTGAGAAGAGGTTGGTTCATTATCGTTGAGAGGGGCCTGGAAGCTATTGTCCTTGCCTGCGAGATGCGGAAATTATCAAAAGTTCAACTCAATCTCGAGAAGATGTGGCAGGTGTTGCGGTTCGAGCGGCTCCGACAGTCTCGCGACACGAGCAGCAGGCACTGGGCGCGGTGAGCGGCAGGCGGCCCGACTTCGAGATAATCGTTTCCCACGTATGTTCGCGACGCTATGGTGCGCCTGTCTATGCCTGTGACTATCAAGGAGATCGCAAAGATCGTAGGGGTGTGCCATTCCACGGTTTCCCGGGCTCTGCGTGGCAATGAGATGATCAACGCTGGCACGAGGGCCAAGATCAAGCGTTTGGCTGATGAAATGGGCTATGTCCCTAGTGCGGTGGCACTCAGCTTGCGGTCGCAGAAGACGCAGACTGTCGGTATTGTGGTGACTACTATCAATGATCCATTCTTTGGGCGGATCGTGGAGGGCATTGAGAATGTCGCTCAGGCGGCTAACTATAGCACTTTCCTGTCCATGAGTGGTGTTGATGAGGTCAAGGAGATGAGCGTGGTTCAGAGCTTTTATAGGCGCCGGGTCGATGCTATTATAATCAGTTCGCTCTCCGGTGATTTGACAGTGAGGGCAGAGTTAGAACGTATTAAGATTCCTATCGTTTTAATCAATAATCAGACCGAAGGGAAGTAACTTCACTCTGTGGCGGTGGATGATGTGCGGGGTGGCGAAGTGGCCACACACCACTTATTGGATTTGGGGCATCGGCGGATTGCTTTTTTAGAAACGAAGAATCGACCAAAGTCGAATCGTCTTCGTCGGGAAGGCTATGAGAAGGCGCATCGCGAAGCCTCGGTGCCCTTGGATCCGAAGCTGATCATCCCTCCCCTAGCGGATGACGATGTGAGTCGTGGTCAGGCCGCGTTGCGGCCTCTGCTGGACGCGAAAGCGACGGCGGTTTTCTGTTATAATGATATGACAGCCGTTGGGCTGATGAAAGCTTGTCGCGCTGCGGGTGTTCGTGTGCCGCAAGACTTGAGTATCGTTGGCTATGATGATGTCGAGCTGACGAATCACGTCACGCCTGCCTTAACGACGATGCATCAGCCACGCCGCCAGTTGGGAAAGCAGGCCATGGAGATGACGCTTGCCTTGCTAGACGGTGAAAATCGGGTGCTGGACCAGGTTCTTGACGCTCGCCTCGTGGTCAGGGAATCGACAGCGAGGCTGGGTTAGTCGGGCTTTCCATCAGAGTCTGGATGTGGTAGTCCTGCTCTATGTCTAGCAATCGAATGAGGTTATTTGCGCTTGCGGCGCTTCTCTTTGTGCCTGTCATCAGCTTGGCTGAGCCGGTCCCACCGAATCTCTTTCACCTCGCGGATGAAGGGCATGAGGTCACGGTGTGGGCGCAGTCTCCCCTGTTCTATAACCCGACGAATATGGACATCGATCGATATGGTCGCATCTGGGTGGCGGAAGGGGTGAACTACCGGAAGCACTTTGACCGTCGGCCCGAAGGTGATCGTATCATGGTGTTAGAAGACAGCGATGGAGATGGGAGTGCGGACAAGTCGTGGGTGTTTGTGCAGGAGAAGTTTCTCCGATCTCCCATGGGTGTGGCGGTGATAGGAAACAAGGTGGTGGTTTCAACCGCACCTGACTTGGTGGTCTACACAGACAATGATGGGGATGCCGTCTTCGATGCCTCGAAAGGTGACACCCGAGAGGTTCTGCTAACCGGCTTCAATGGGCGCAATCATGATCACTCGCTTCATAGCATCACTGTGGGGCCAGATGGGAAATGGTATTTCTCGGTGGGGAACTGTGGTGCCTATTTCACGGACAATGATGGCAAGACGTGGCGCATTGGCGCGGGCAGTCAGACGAGTAGTTGGTGGCCCAAGGATCCGAGCATAGCGGACAGGGAGCCCAGCACTTTCGGTGGGCAGGAGAGCGATGATGGCAAGATCTACATCGGTGGCTTCATTGCCAGGATGAATCCTGACGGGACGAACGTGGAAATTCTCGCTCACAACTTGCGCAATTCGTATGAGAATTGTGTCACTTTGGCAGGTGCTGTCTTTGCTTCGGACAACGATGACCAGCCGGCGTGCCGGACGTTCGGTATCTTAGAGGGGGCGAACTATGGCTTTGCGTCACGTGACGGTTCGCGTTCTTGGCAGGCGGATCGGAGACCCGGGCAAGACATTCGCACCGCGAGCTGGCGTCAGGACGATCCAGGAGTGGCTCCGGCTGGCGATGTCTACGGGGGCGGCGCACCCACGGGGATTGTCTTCTATGAACATGGCGCTCTTGGCGATCAGTGGAACGGAACGCTTCTTCTGTGTGAGCCTGCTAGAAATACGATCTTCGGATACAAGCCGCAGAGAGACGGAGAAGGTTGGAAACTTGAGCGCTTTGATTTCCTAACGACGAACAAAGAAGGCAAGGTCATTGGGACGGACTACACGGGTGGGGATCGCACGGCGCAGGCTGATGATACGAAGACGTTGTTTCGGCCCTCTGACATTGCGGTGGGCCCAGACGGTGCGGTTTACATCGCGGATTGGTATGATGCGCGAGTCGGCGGTCACAATGACCTCGACAAGACCTTGGCGGGGACGATCTATCGGGTGGCTCCGAAGGGCTTCAAGAGTGATATTCCAAAGATTGATCTGATTACCGAAGAGGGCATCGCGACTGCCCTGAAGAGTCCTGCTGTTCATGTGCGTGCGTTGGCTCGCAAGGAGAAGCCAGCGCCGGTTAGGAAGAAGGTTTGGACTCAAAAGGAGCTTGTTAAGCAAGCGGATTCGTTGAATATCAGTGATCGGGCCGCGGTGGAGAAATGGGGCATGAGCTGTGAGGGGAGCGAGTCTGTCATTTATGACGGGCTTGTTGCGGGTAGCGGCCCACTTAAGTGGTCTGACAAACAGGCGATGATAGCTTGGCGTCTTCATCCTTCGCAGAGTGTGGCTGCTTTCAGGGTGCGGGCGTTGAATGGGGAACTCTCGGAGAAGGTTCGGAAGGACGCGCTTACAGCCATCGCCTACAACGTGACGAAGGAGGCTGCTGAGGCGATGCTAGAGATCGCGGAGATGACCGATGGAGCGATTGGTTCGACTGCGTTGTGGTGGTTGTTGAATAAGAAAGACAACGCGTGGAATCGGCATGGTCTTGAGAGCTTGTTGAAATCAAAGGGGATCTATGATCCCGATAAGATCATTCTGACGTCAATCGCTCTGCCGGAACGACAAGAGGCGACGTTTACTCTAGCGGATACCATGAAGTTATCTGGCGATGCCAAGCGTGGGCAGATTCAAAGTGCCCGTTGTATCATGTGCCATCGGATTGGTGATCAAGGAGTCCTCTATGGTCCTGACTTGAGTGCCTGGGGCAAGACGCAACCAAGCGAAACGATTCTTCGAGCGATCGTGGAGCCTAGTGCTGACATTGCCCATGGATTCTACGGCCATGAAATTGAGACGAGCGATGGCCTTCGCATTCAGGGAGTGATTGTGAATGATGGGGACCCTGTCATTATTCAGAGCACGGGTGGAGTCACTCAGACGGTGCCGAGGGCGCGCATCAAAAAGAAGAAGAGCCTGAAGGAAAGCCTCATGATGACCCCGGCCCAGCTTGGGTTGACGGCGCAAGACGCTGCCGATATCACGGCCTATCTAAGGACGTTGTAACGTGTTTACAAGACGGTCGCAGGATTGCAATCGACCTGCCACGTTAGTGATGTAGGCTTCGGAAGTTCGCATGGATACCTTCACAGAAGTCACACGTCGGGGCCTGTTTGGCCGATTAGGGCAGTCTATCAAAGGCATTGTCTTTGGTGCTGTCCTCTTTTTAGCCTCGTTTCCTGTTCTCTTTATCAATGAGGGATGCGCGGTCAAGGATCACAAGAGGCTTGCTGAAGCGCGGAAAGCTGTGGTGGAACTCACGTCGACGTCTGTTCTGGCAGAGAACGAAGGAAGTTTGGTCGTCGTGAATGGCGAGGCGACGACAGATGAGGAAGTGCGTGATCCTCAGTTTCGAGTCCAGGTAGCGGCTTTGCGCTTGGAGCGGCGTGCGGAAATGTATCAATGGGAGGAAGAAACCTCGACCAAGACGCGAAAAAATGCAGGCGGCAGCGAGACGAAGGAAACGGAGTATCGCTATGAGAAGACCTGGTCTCGAGGCGTAATCAACTCGGGGAATTTCAAACGGTCGCAAGGGCACGAGAATCCTTCGTCCATGCCCGTGAAGAGTGCTGAGTTTCAGGCGAATGTCATTCGGCTAGGTGATTTCCAGCTTCCGGCAGAGCTTGCGGGGAAGATTAGCAATGGTGAGGACATCTTGCTGACGCAAGAGGACCTGGCAACGTTGTCTGCCGAGGATCAGGCGCGGTTTACGCTTCATGAGGGCGGATTGTATCTTGGGAGCAATCCTGACAGTCCTACGATTGGTGATGTGCGAGTGCGCTTCGAACAAGTCCTGCCAACCGATGTGACCGTGCGGTCTGAGCAACGGGGTTCAAGCTTTGCGTCATGGACATCCTCTAATGGCGGGGAAGTGCATGAGATTCGAATGGGCTTACTGACTGCGGATGAAATGAATGAGAAAGCAGTTACCGCGGCGAAGATTCGCACGTGGGCGGTGCGCCTAGGCGGTTTCATCATCATGGGCATAGGCTTGGCAACTATTGTGGGGCCGCTTGCCGTGATTGGCGATGTGATTCCGTTTTTTGGTAGTCTGGTAAGTGGTGCTTCGGGCTTCGTTGCTTTTGCATTGGCCGGCGTGCTGTCACTGATTGTGATTGCCATTGCTTGGTTCACTTATCGTCCGATGCTTAGCATTCCTCTGCTAGTGGGAGCAGGAGCCTTGGCGTGGTGGGTCGCGAGCCGAGGCAAAGGTGCGGGTGGGCCGCCTGTGGTGGAGAGTGAGGGCACGCCGCCACCGATGAATTTCTAGTCGGGATGAAGCGTCTGTGATGGGTTGGATGTGTGATTGGGATTGTCTTGGTCTCAGTGGCCGAGACACCCGATTTGATCCCGCTCAAGACGACCTTTCCTGAAGCGCTTTATGAACCCGATGCCGTGAAAGGAGGTTCCGTGTGCCTGAAGAAGGTTGAGGCTTTGGAATTGAGCCACGGGCAGCAGTTAGTCCAGATTGCTCTTGAAGACACCTTTGAAATCCAGGGGATCTGGGTCTGGCATAAACATCAAAACATGCGGGCATACGTGGATGATGTTGAGGAGATCACATTGGATAATTCTGACCATGATAATTCGTCGGGGCTCGGGCTAGGTCGAGATTTGATCTACGCGGAGAGGCATCGCGGACGGGTGATGGCGGGTAAGGGGGCGAAGGGGCGTTACGTGCGGCTTTACTCCAATGGCAGCACGTCTAACGAGCTGAACCACTACATCGAAGTGGAAGCCTGGGTTCAAAAGTAAGAGAGCGTTTCAGCCTTGACCGTTCTAAGGCAGCGTTCGAAGCTGCCGCCCCGTTCGAAATCCCGGGGCTTTCATTCATGGCAAACGACTCTCTTCCACGTCCACATTCCTCTCAAGTTGTCGATGGCGCTGACCGCGCTGCGAGCCGCGCGATGTTGCACGCCGTTGGCTTCAATCGAGACGACTTTAAGAAACCGCAGATTGGCATCGCGTCGACGTGGAGCCAGGTCACGCCTTGCAACATTCACATTGATCGGCTCGCAATTGAAGCTGGCAAAGGCGCGGATGCGGCGGGTGGCAAATCGATGATCTTCAACACGATCACCATTTCTGACGGTATCTCCATGGGGACGGAAGGGATGAAATACTCCCTCGTGTCTCGCGAGGTCATTGCTGACTCCATCGAGACGGTGGCGGCCTGCGAAGGGCTGGATGGCATCGTGACGATTGGTGGTTGTGATAAGAACATGCCAGCCTGCCTCATGGCGTTGGCGCGTTTGGATCGGCCAGGCGTCTTCGTCTATGGCGGAACGATTCTTCCAGGCAAACACTGTGACGAAGATGTGGACGTGGTTTCTGTCTTCGAAGCTGTGGGCAAGCATGCCAATAATCAGATCGATGACGCTGAACTTCAAGCGATCGAAGCCTGTGCGATTCCTGGCGCGGGTTCTTGTGGCGGGATGTACACGGCGAATACGATGGCATCCGCGATCGAGGCGCTCGGCATGAGTTTGCCGAACAGCTCGGCTCAAGCGGCGGTGTCTGATGACAAAATGCGCGATTGCTTCGATGCCGGAGTTGCCGTGCTGAACATGCTGAAGCTGGGAATCAAGCCCTCGGATATTCTCACGCGGAAGTCATTTGAGAATGCGATCACGTTGGTGATCGCGTTGGGTGGATCGACCAACGCCGTGCTACATTTGTTAGCCATGGCTCACACGGCGAACGTCGAGTTGACCATCGATGACTTTACCACGATCGGCGCGAAGACGCCTGTCCTAGCGGACCTCAAGCCGAGTGGCAAGTATGTCATGGCGAAGCTCGTTGAGATAGGTGGCACCTTGCCTCTGATGAAGCGTTTGTTAGCCGCTGGGCTCATTCATGGTGACTGCATGACCGTGACGGGCAAGACCATGGCGGAGAATCTTGCCAAGGTGAACTACGACTATCCCGAAGGGCAGGATGTTATCCGTTCGCTAGACAATCCGATCAAGAAGGACAGCCATTTGGTGATTCTGTATGGTAATCTCGCCCCGGAAGGTGCGGTGGCGAAGATCAGCGGCAAGGAAGGGGAAGCCTTCATCGGCAAGGCTCGAGTCTTTGATTCCGAAGAGGCGTCTATGAAAGCAATCCTCGATGGGGATATCGTGGAAGGCGACGTCATCGTTATTCGGATGGAAGGTCCCAAGGGCGGTCCTGGAATGCGCGAAATGCTTGGGCCGACTTCTGCGGTCATGGGTCGTGGGCTGGGTGACAAGGTGGCTTTGATCACGGATGGTCGATTCTCTGGCGGCAGTCATGGCTTTGTCGTGGGGCACATCAGTCCGGAAGCCTATGTGGGCGGCCCGATCGGGCTCATTCATGAGGGCGATGCGATCACGATTGATGGGCAGAAGCACACGATCGAGCTTGGTGTCAGCGATGACGAGTTGTCCAAGCGCCAGGCCGCTTGGACTCAACCGGAGCCGCGTTATCGGCGTGGTGTCTTGGCGAAATTTGCGAAGACTGTGACCTCAGCTTCTGAGGGGGCGGTCACAGATAAGGGCTTGTAGCCTCGTCCGGAGCCTATGTTTCAGCGCTCGCATTTCTGTCATCTTAGTCTCACGAGGCACTCATCGGTGAGAGGCGAGTTTGCGGTGTAGTTGCATTTTAACTGCAATGAAACCATATTGTTACGTAGTCAGACTTTCCTTGTCTATATCGAACCAGCCCCGTAATCTCCCCCACCTTATCTCATGAGTACTCGTCTCCTCGCTCTCTTCTTGGCTGCTGTCGCTTTGCCTGTTCAGGCCCGTGTCCTTCTCAATGAAGTGCATATCAACCCACCAGGTGCCTCAGACCAGATGCACCAGTACCTTGAGATTCTCACTGTTAGTGATTCGAATGTTCCCGAGGCGCAAACTCTGGGAAATTTGTCAGTGCTCTTTGTTGATTCCAATGGAATCACGGTGGGAGGTATCACTGAGCATGTGAATCTCAATGGATTGCAGACCGGTGCCAACGGTCTGTTGCTGGTTGGGTTGAATTTCGATGCGGCCGTTCCATGGACGATTGCGGCGGAGACGGTCA
>CALLLI010000411.1 GCA_938082635.1 uncultured Verrucomicrobiales bacterium | reverse complement strand
AATGATCGGCTTCCAAAGCACCGATCCGGGAGACAGTCCGTATCCGATTTGCCCGTTGCGGATGGTCTGACCGTCTACATTAACTTTCCCGTTGTTCAGGGTCGATGTCGTAAGTGCCAGCACTTCGTCACTACCCGCCCCAAGGAAGTGCACCCCACCAAGGAAGCGACATGGCGTTTGATGCGCCGTGTCAGCCAGATATGCAAATATGCCCCAGTGACAGCGGTGGCAGAGATGATGGATATCGGGGAGTCGACCGTCCGTCGTTATGATATCGCCATTCTCAAGGAGGATCTGCCGGAGCCTAACTTCGACGGCCTACGAGTCATCCTCATTGACGAGAAGGCGATTCGCAAGAGCCACGGCGATGTCACGCTCGTTCTCAATGGAGAGACCGGTGAACTCTTGCATATGGCTGAGGGAAAGAAGAAGGAAAGCTTGGAGTCCTTTTTTGAAAAGCTTACCGATGAGCAGAAAGCTTCGATTGAAGCGGTTGGCATTGACCGCGCTGGTGCCTACCAGAGCGTGGTGAGCGATCAGATTCCCAACGCGGCAGTAGTTTATGATCGCTTCCATTTACGGCTCAACCTCAACGCCGCCGTTGATGAAGTCCGCCGTAGCGAATGGAGGCGAGCCAAGGAGGAGGAGAAAACCTTCATCAAAGGAAGTCGATACATCTTGTTAGCCAACAAAGAGAATCTTGATGAGAAGGGTTGCGATAGGTTGTCGGCCCTCAAGGATATCAATGCGAACATCGGCACTGCCTGCTTACTCAAGGAGCAGTTCCGGGAGATCCATGCCTACCGTTATGCTGGCTGTGCAAAGAAGGCGCTCATTCAATGGTGTGAAATGGCTGAGGAAAGCGGACTGGCACCCTTTCAACGCCTAGCCAAGGGATTCCGCAGAAAGGCGGATAAGATCGTCGCCTACTACAAACACCGTGTTACTTCAGGGATGATTGAGGGGTTTAACAATCTTGTTTCGAGAGTTGTTCACCGAGCTTGCGGAATCACTAACCTCAAGTATGCCTGGCTCAAATTCCGGCAGCAATCCATCCAGCAAACTTGACGGAGGGCCTAAGATTTCGACTGGTGATCATAACAAGATTGGCTTAGTCTATCTTTTTATAATTACCATAAAACAATCGTAAAGTGCTCTTGTCGTGTGAAGAAGTGCAGGGCTGATCTTGATATCTAGAAATTGATCATGGTTTTATCTGAGGCGAAGTGCGGCCGCAGAGCTTGGGGTAAGTCCGATATGGCGTGGATCTATGGTGTCGGTGAATAAGGTGTCGCCTGCAGAGAATCCCAGGAACTGGGCTAGCACGTTGCTCTAGATGAATGGACAATTTGGAAGGTCGAATTCTCCTTGTTTGTGCTGGCTGTTCTGCACCGTGCGTGTAAGTCGATGGGAATGCCGCTGCCAGATAACAACGCATGCTTTTGGTATATTGCCCGTCTCCAATAATTTCCATGGTGATTCTAACATGATTGAGAATAGTGAGATGTGCTGGCGTTGCGGAGCCTTAGAGATTTTACGGAGTATCGCCCTCAGGGATGGGGATGGCTTTACTTTCTACAGCATGGAAATTTGTGAAGGTGCGTGGCATAGAATATTCTAGATAGTTCTAGTATGATGAAAGTTCTTGTTCTTGTTAGTGGTGGTATGGATTCAGTCGTCGCCTTGTATGAGGCGCAAGCCGAGCATGACGTCGTGGCGGGGCTCAGCTTTGACTACGGCTCGAAACACAATCACTGCGAGATCCCGTTTGCGAAGAAGCATTGCGAGCACTTTGGGATCCGGCATGAGGTGATCGAGCTTGGTTTTATGAACACGCATTTTGAGAGCGCGCTGTTGCAATTGGGCGAAGAGATTCCCGATGGGCACTATGAAGAGGCAAGTATGAAGCAGACAGTTGTTCCATTTCGCAATGGGATCATGTTATCGATTGCGGCAGGTTTTGCCGAGAGCCGAGAAGCAGAAGGTCTCGTCATCGCGTCCCATTCGGGTGACCATACGATTTATCCCGATTGCCGAGAAGGCTTCATGAAGGCCATGGGGGATGCCATTCAGTTAGGCACCTATGCGGAAATGGCCTTGCTGAGACCCTTCATCGATCTTCGCAAAGAGGACATCGCGGCGCGTGGGAAGGCTTTGGGCGTGGATTTCTCGGAGACTTGGTCTTGTTATAAGGGTGGGGAACTTCATTGCGGCACCTGTGGCACGTGTGTCGAGCGGAAGGAAGCCTTTGGGCTCGCAGGCATGGATGATCCCACACACTACGCTTGAGCATGCGTATTTCGGAACTCTTCTACTCAGTTCAAGGTGAGGGTGAATTGACGGGCGTGCCTTCGGTCTTTGTGCGAACGTCAGGTTGTAACTTACGTTGCCGGTGGTGTGATACGAAGTATGCCTCGTGGGATCCCCAAGGGGAGGAGAAAGGTCTTTCTGAAATTCTGGACTACGTGTATGCCCAGTCCACGAAACATGTGGTTCTGACAGGTGGGGAGCCGATGATGGCCAAGGGTATTTCTGAGTTGGCTCAGGCTCTCAAGGATCGGAACCAACATGTGACCATCGAGACGGCTGCGACGGTCTTGCCGGATGGCATTGCCTGCGACCTGGCGTCGTTGAGTCCGAAGTTGAGTAACTCAACGCCTTTGGATGGCGAGATCGAAGCTGGCTGGATCGAGAAGCACGAAGCGCGTCGGCTCCAACCCGAAGTGATCGGTGCTTGGATGGCTAATTACGATTACCAGCTGAAGTTTGTTGTGGCCACGCAAACGGATCTGGAGGAGATTGAGGCATTGTTAGGAGAACTTAAGAAAGCGCCTTTGGCCTACAAGGTGTTGCTCATGCCGGAGGGCGTGACCACGGAAGTGCTTCGAGAACGCGATGCGCTACTGGTCGAGCATTGCAAGCAACGTGGTTATCGCTATTGCCGTCGATTGCATGTGGATCTCTTTGGCAACACGCCAGGGACTTAGTTGCTGGTCGTTTTTTTCTCTGCTTGCCACAGGAGTAGGAAGCAAGCGATCGCGAGGCCTAGCCAAAGCACCCGCGAAGCGATGGCAACCGTGAGATCACTCGCAGCGGTGGGGCCTCCGAAGCAGCCGCAGTTGACTTCCAATCCGCGGGCTCTGACCGAAATGAGTGCGGCGATGAACATGGTCAACATAGCCGTAGCTGAAGCGGCGCCGCCGAGGGCGGTCCAAGGGAGGAGCAGGGCAATGCCGGTGAGACATTCTAGCCAGGGGAGCCCCATGGCGGCCCAGGCGTTCCAAGGATCCTCCATGAGCTGGAAGGCGCGCACATGAAAGACGAACTGCTGAGGGTCCAATAATTTGCCTTCAGTGCGGACAAATCCGTCTTCCGCCCAGACCCAGCCGCCGATGGCGGCGGTGAGAAAGAGGTAGGCTAGGAAGAGGCGAACTCCCCAAAGAAAGGCCGGTTTGGCTAGTCGCATGCGAGCGTCAGTGTGCGCAGAAGCCGTGTCTATGCCAATAATCGTTCAGAAGTCGTGAACATTTGTATGAACAAAGAGATCTGACTAGACGTCTCCTTTCCATGATTTGCCCTTGCCTGACAGGGCGGGGGGCTCTTTAAAGGAGAAACTAAGCATGAGCATCCCGAGACAAACTTTGATCTGCCTGGGCCTAAGCCAACTCCTCGTGAGTTGTGGCCTCTTTCGTGAGAGTGACGATGTGTTCGAGAATCCCACGAACAACGCTGCTCGGGTGCAAAAGAATCGACGAACGGAAGTGCCTAGCACGCCTGCTAGTCGTCAGAATGGATTTGCCGACGGTATCGCTGCGACGGTGAACGGTAAGGTCGTGACTCGCTCGGAAGTCCGAGGTTCGGTGGCACAAGAAGCCTTTCTCCTTCAGCAGCAGGTGTTGAGCCCTGCGGATCGTAAGAAGCGTCTGCGTGAGTTGGAGAAAGAGGGCTTGGATGCGCTAATAAATCGCAAACTGATCCTGACGGAATACAACAAACGTGGCTACCCGGTCAAAGCCCAGGCTGTCGATTCCCAGATCAACTACCGCGTGCGCGAACAGTTTGGCGGGGATCGAAAGAAGTTCGTCGAAGCTCTTCGGCAAGCTGGTATCACGATGCGAAAGTTCCGCAGCGACCAAGAAGACACGATCAAGA
This sequence comes from uncultured Verrucomicrobiales bacterium, assembly GCA_938082635.1. GTDB lineage: Bacteria > Verrucomicrobiota > Verrucomicrobiia > Verrucomicrobiales > DEV007 > JAACDM01. Next base: position 13,153 of record CALLLI010000411.1, on the reverse strand, counting down.
TCGTACGGATGAGGCGGGCCATTACTCAGGACAAGACGCGGCAGCCTTCCAGTCAAGAAGTTCAGCGTTACTATAACAAGAATATCAATGACTACCGCGACGAAGGGACAGTGAGTGTGCGAACGCTAACGATCCCTAAGCAGGATCGTGATGATCTCATGGCCTCACCTAAGAGTCAGCGTTTACGGGCTCAAGATATTCACAGAAAACTCAAGAGTGGCTCTAGCTTTGCGACTTTGGCCAAGAAGTACTCTAGTGATAGTGCGGCGCCGAACGGTGGTAACCGTGGGATCATTGATAAGCAGAAACCTCATCTCACGATGGGCGCTCTTCTCACGATGAACGCTTATAATTTGAAAGCAGGAGAAACAAGCGAGATCATTGAGGACCAGCACAATTACTACCTCTTGAAAGTCGACTCGCGTCAGTATGGCAAGGCGCAGCCTTTGAGTGAAGTGCAAGACGGGATCGAGAAGACGCTGATTGCTGCGCAGAAAGAGGAGGTCGTGGACAAATGGGTCGAGAGCCTTCGCAAGCGTGCGTTGATCAACAAGACTTACTAAGTCGCTTTCGGGATTACACTGGCAGAGTGGCGAAGCCTGTGGAGTGCGCGTGACAAGTCTCCGGTATTCCAGGGAAAGCTGTCGCTTTTCTGCATTTACCAGATTTTTACGCGTTTGTCAGGAGCTAGGTAGAGGCTGTCGCCTTCTGTTAGCTTAAAGGCGTCGTAGAAGCCGGGCACGTTCTTCATCACGCCGTTCACACGATACTCAGAAGGCGAATGCGGGTCGGTGACGAGGCGTTTGCGGAGTTCTTCTTCGCGGTATTTGCCTCGGAAGCACTGAGCCCAGCCGATGAAGAAGCGTTGGTCGGCGGTGAGGCCATCGATGGTCGGGGCTTCCTCGCCTTTCAGGGCTAGTTGATAGGCGTTGTAAGCCACCGTGATGCCGGCGAGATCGCCGATATTCTCGCCAAGGGTGAAGGCACCATTCACGGTCATCTTCTCGAGCGGAGTGTAGGCATTGAACTGATCGACCAAGCCGGAGGCGCGTTCTTTGAAGCGCTCGGCATCTGCCTCGGTCCACCAATCTCGGAGGTTGCCGTTGCCATCATATTTCCGACCTTGATCGTCAAAGCCGTGGCTGATTTCGTGGCCGATGACGCCACCAATCGCACCGTAGTTGATCGCGTCATCTGCATCTACGTCGAAGAACGGTGGTTGGAGTATCGCCGCGGGGAAGACGATCTCGTTGCCTTCTGGATTGTAGTAGGCATTGACGGTTTGCGGCGTCATGAACCATTCGTTCTTGTCCACGGGCTGGCCCAATTTATTCAAGTTACGCTGATGTTCGAACTCAGTAGCTCTGACAAGGTTGCCAAAGAGATCGCCTGGCTTGATTTCCAAAGCGCTGTAGTCACGCCAAACGTCAGGGTAACCAATCTTGGTGGTGAATTTGGACAACTTCTCTTGAGCCTGCGCTTTCGTTTCGGCGCTCATCCACTCGAGACCATCGATGCCTACTTTGAAGGCGCGCATGAGGTTGTCGACGAGACCGACCATGCGTTCTTTAGCCTCGGGTCTGAAATGGCGCTCGACGTAGAGCTTGCCTGGCATTTCTCCCATGGAGCCGCCGACGGCCGAGACGGCGCGTTTCCAGCGTGGGCGATTGGCTTCCACGCCGCTGAGGGTCTTTCCGTAGAACTCGAAGTTCCGCTCGACGAAAGCCTTGCTCAGATAGGGCGCGGCATCGCTAACCACATGGAAGCGCATGTAGTGTTTCCATGTATCAAGAGAGGTGTCTGCGAGGATCTTCGGGAGTGCTGCGAAGTAGGTTGGCTGGCGGATGATGACGTGGCCATTGCCTGGCAGATCAGCGCCTTTGGCATAGGCGGCCCAAGGCCAACCAGGGAATTCCTTGTCGAGGGCACTCCAGGCGTGCTTGTTGTAGGTCCTCTCCCGATCGCGGCCTTGCACGCGAGACCATTGAGCTTCCGCTAGCCTTGTCTCCAAGGCGACAATTGCCGTGGCTGCTTTGTCCGCATCTGGCGTGTCGACGAGCTTGAGCAAATCCTCGATGAATGTGAGGTAAGCTTTGCGCGTGGTTTCGAATTTCTCGCCGTCATTGAGATAGTAGTCGCGGTCTGGCAAGCCGAGGCCGGACTGCGTGAGCTTGACGATGTATTCATCAGACTTCTTGGAGTCCTGATCCACGTAGGATCCGATCGGTGAGGAGATGTTGTGCGTCTGAAGGTGACCGAGTTGTTGCGCCACGGCTTCTTTCGAATCGAGTTTGGCAATGGCTGCGAGGTCGTTCGCTATGGGCTTCGAGTCGAGGGCTTCGACGGCGGCTTCGTCCATGAAGCTACTGTAGAGATCGCCCACTTTCTGTCCTTCTGATCCAGGAGCTTGCTTCTTTGCCGACACTTCCTGAATGATCGCGCGCAAGTTCAGCTCGGCTTGGTCGGCGAGCTCGGAGAAGGACGCGTAGCGTGATTTGTCTTCGGGAATGGGTGTGTTCTTCAGCCAGGTTCCGTTCACATGACGAAAGAAATCATCTTGAGCGCGCACGCTCTTGTCGAAGTTGCCCAACTCGACTCCCGACTTTGGTTCTGCGAAGAGAGCGCTAGTTGCGACTAACAAGGATACGGGGATGAAACGTAGCAAGTCCATGGCCCATGGTAGCAACCGCTGGTCTAAAGTAAAGCTAGCTCCCTCTAGTGATCCCTCAACGGGTAGGTCGAGAGGAGGTCGAGTCGTTCATGGAATTCGCCATAGCTCTACGACCCAGCTGCTTACGGCTTCGTCTCGGTGCGTCGTGCGACGAAGGAGTGCTTCGATCGCTTGGTCTCGATCGCTGCTGCGTGGTTGCTCCAGGATGATTGCCGCTGCGGTACGTGGATTGAGGGCAGCCATCACTTCGATTTCTCCTATGAACAAGGCTTGGGAGAGGGCGGAGATTACTCTCCTGAATAGCTTTTCGCCAAGCGGTCACGGCTCCGCGACCTTTCCCTACGAGAAGTCCTTGGGCGAGGGCTGTAGCAGCGTGGGTTCGCGCTGTTTCAGACCCAACGCTTTCCAAGTAATCATTCAGAGCTTCCTTAGATTCATGGATTCCCATGCTGAAGAAGGCATGACGGATGAGATGGTGGGCCCCTGGCGTGTCGCCTAACTGCGTTGCTCACGCGAGGCTGGGCTCGGGGCCTAACTGATCGGCAGCGATGCCGAATAGATTCTTACTTTCTGGATCCGCTGCCCGGCCGCCTAACCATGCCTTGGCCTACGTCTCGTCTTTGGAGAGCCATGTCTGGACCATGGCAGGCAAGGCGGAGGGTTGTTCCGCAGCGGCCCACGCGGCGGCTTCTGTGGGAGCGAGCTCGGCCCAGAGGCTGACAAAGGTCGAGGTGATTCCCTGGAATTCATCGTCTTCGGGAAGCGTGGTGATCCACTCGGCGATTGATTGGGGATCGTTTTCGAAGAACCGAGGCAAGAGTGCTTCATAGAGACGCGCGACCGGAATGTTAGCGCTTTCCTAAAAGTGGGCAGTGTTATTGAGTGTGGAAGTGGCTTGAGGAGGTGACGTTTCTGGCAGTCTTGTCAGTAGCTGTTTGGTGAAATCGATGCCGCCTTGAGCAAAGCCGTCTGCGAGCGTCGCATAGTGCGCCTTGCTAGTGCCTGCTCTATTTGCAATCAAAGAGAACGCATGCAAGGGATCGGCCTGGCTAACGACCTGAATGAGCGCAGCGAAGGCGACTCGTTCTCCACGTGCGTCGCGAGACAGGCTTTGCTGCCAGTTCTCAGCTTCGATGGCGCTGGTAGTCCACCAGGATTGGAGTGAGATCTGCAACAGCTTTGCTAACTGACCTTCTTGATTGGTATCCGTTAGTTTTGTCGCGACTGCTACGATAGCTTGGGCATTGCGAGCCGGATCGATGCGTGTCCATCGGGTGAATAGATCGGTAAGGTAGTCGTCCGCACGTGGCGGTTGCAGATAGTCTGACAGCTTCACTAAGGCTGCTTCTTTAGGTATTGGCTCGAGGCGGTAGATTCCTTCGATGTCATCAATCGCAAGGAAGTCTTCCTTTGTCGTTGCGCTGCGATTGGCAACGAGGGACGCGGTGGTAGGGGCTTGTTTAGCGCTAGTAGGCCAGGCACCTAAGGGGTTCCAGGAACGAGGTGCCGACTCCCAGAGTGAGGACGGTGCCTCCGACGAGAAGCGCAGAAGACCAGCGAATCGATTCTAACGCCGTTGCCAGAGTCAAAGGCTTAGCCGCATTGATCAGTGCCAGCGTGGCGAGACTCGTTGCAAGGTTGGCAGGAGCCGAACTTGCTCCGGCGATGAAGAGTTGGCCTGAGAAGATCGCGGCGGGTGCCACAATGCCACGTTTCTTCAAGTCGCCACGCAAGCGGTCCATGGTTCGGTAGACCCGTTTCTGTGCGGTCCGTTCTTCGATGCCTAACGTCGTTCCAATGTCGCGAAACTCTTGTTCTTCATAGAAACGGAGGAATAGCAGCTTGCTGGTCGGCATCGCTCAATCGCTTCAAGGCGTCGCCCAGCATACTATTGATCGCCTCGATGGAGGTTTCGCGATCCTGATTGGGGCGTTGGGCCAGCATTTCCAGATCGAAGGCTTCCCGTTCGCGACGACTTCTTCTGGATTCACTGCGGATCATACTGAGCACCTCCCTTTGGGTGACTGCATAGAGCCAGGAAGAGACGTGCCTGATGTCCTGACATTTCCCTTTCCGAGCAAGAGCGGTGAAGACACGCTGACTTGCATCCTCTGAGAGTTGTGTGTCCTTGAGTAGGCGGTAGGCGGTGCCATAAACCAAGTTGACATGGTGGGTGACGAGTTCAGTGAACGCGTGTTGGTCGTCGTGTTCACGATAGTGGCGTAGCAAGTCAAGATCATCTGGGTGGTGTTCTAACATGATGATTTAAAGCGAGCGAGCGATGGCACCACTGATTGTTACGGGGGCTAAACGATCGGGTTGCAGAAGTTCGCCGTCGATCTTGGAGGAGCCGAGCTGGTAGTTCTCAAGGAAGATCGTCTTTGACCGTAGCGCTTCAATGAATGGGGCATTCTCCCCAGCACTGCTGGCTGGGGGAATCGCCAGGATTCCAAGTAACGCGATCCGCGAGTAGAACGGGTATATCTTCATAGCACCAATGAGCTGCCGCACGCAGCTTGCGTGAGACATTATTCTGATACTATTTCAGTGTGCCGACAAGTCTGCTGCTTTCAGTCGCGATTGATCGGCTGGCAGTAGCTCTGCGGGTAGGCTCTAAATTCCTTAGTCCGCGCCTTGCGAGAGTCGCTCGAGGCGATCTGCTAGCCTTGCTGGCTGAGCAAAGGCGGCCTTCTTGCGGAGTTTCATTACGAGCGGGACGCCATTTGGGCTGACGGTGGTATCAGTCTCAGACTGAAACCACCTCTTAGTGGCGCGCTGACTGCCTGCGAATTTGCCTCGTTGGAACTGCTTTCGCGGCGAGGTTAGAAGAATAGGGGCTTCGATCTCAGGCTCGAGGTCTGCTTGAGGGATCTCGCTCAGTGTGTGCTGAGGCGTCTCTGGTTCGAAGGTGATGACATTCGCGCAAACCGGACACTGGCCTGTGACTAGATCGCTCGAAGGGAGCGTCAGAATTAGTTGGTTGTCGCAGTGCGAACACTGGAAGGAGGTAGGGAGATTCTCCATGATGGAGCTAACCTTAAAAACTTAGGCATGATCTTCAACCTTGTGATTATTTTTATTATAGTGAATGCTTAAATTGTGACCGTTTAAATACAAGGAGCCGCCCTGAAGGATCAGGACGGCTCTTTCATGAGGCTTGGATGAAGCGCCTCGGGTATCTGTGATCGGATTATTCCGACGTGGCGAAAGCTACTTTGGCCAAAGTCTCGTCAGGAGCAGCAGCGAATTTCTTGGAACATTTGCCGCAGCAGAGGCCGACTTGGAAAGAAACGACCGCGTGTTTCTCAGCGTCGATTGCTTTGTCACTGAAAGGGCACTTCTCATTGGCGGCCTTGTCCATCACGATCTTGTCGCCGTGCTTTGAGGCATCAAACTTGGCTTCGCACTTCTCGCAGCAGACGCCGACCTTGGCACCCTTGAAGTCGACGGTGGTGGCGCCATCGACGTCTTTCCCGCTAAATGGGCACTTGCTGTTCACGTGGGGTGCCTTGATGGCGGCGATCTTCTCTAGGTGCTTGGCAGGAGTGTCTTGGAGCTTGGCTTGACACTTGCCGCAACAGACGCCGACTACTTTCGTGTAGGAGACCACTTGTTCAGCATCGATCTCTTTGCCGCTTATAGGGCAGATCTTGTTGATGGGCTTTGAAACTTCCTCAGCAGTGACACTGAAGAGCGCGGTTGCAAGGAAGGTGAGGGTGAGTAGGATTGATAGCTTCATGATGTGCAGGATTTGGTTCACTCGGATGCTATCGATGTTCAGCGGCGGCTGCAAGGCTTCGTTTAGCATCGGAGAAAGAAGCCAGCCGGAGTTTCCCATTGCTTCGGAAGGCTCGCAGCTTATACCACAGGTCCTATGGCTGCCAACGAGTCCTCTGATTGTCGACTGAGCGATCTGCACATTGCAGAGACCACTCCGCTTCCATCCCCGAAAGCACTTTATGATGAGGTCACCCGGACTGAGGCGCAGGCTTCTGTCGTCTTCAAGGCGCGCGAGGCCATCCAGCAAATCCTTGCTGGCGAGGATAAGCGATTCCTGTTGGTTGTGGGACCGTGCTCCATCCATGACGTGAAAGCGGGGCGCGAATATGCCGAGCGGCTTGCAGGTCTTGCTGAGGAAGTGAAGGATCGCATGCTCCTCGTCATGCGGGTCTACTTTGAGAAACCCCGAACAACCGTAGGTTGGAAGGGGCTCATCATGGATCCTCGTTTGGATGATTCTAGCGATATCAGAACAGGCCTACGGGAAGCGCGGAAGTTTCTCTGTGAAGTGCTCGATTTGGGGACGCCAACCGCGACTGAGTTGTTAGATCCGATCACCCCGCAGTACATTGCGGATCTTATTTGCTGGTCAGCCGTTGGCGCACGCACGACGGAATCGCAGACGCATCGGCAGATGGCTTCTGGGTTATCGATGCCGTTAGGTTTTAAGAATGCTACTTCTGGCTCCATTGCGGCTGCAGTGAATGCGATCAAGGCGGCAAATCAGCCGCAGACCTTTCTTGGAGTGAATCGTGATGGCGTGGCGTCATCCGTCACGACGCATGGCAACCCACACTGTCATATTATTCTGCGAGGGGGCTCGGAAGGGCCTAACTACGATTCGGGAGCGGTGGCGGCGGCCATGGCGCGTTTAGACGCGAGCGGAGTGTCCAAGGCTGTCATGGTCGATGCCAGCCATGCGAACTCAAACAAGGATCATCAGCTGCAACCTGAAGTCTTTGAGGATATCATTGCCCAACGTGCGAAGGGCAATGAGATGCTTGTCGCTGCCATGTTGGAAAGTAATTTGGAAGCGGGTGCTCAGTCTCTCAGCGGTCCATTGGAAACACTAACTTATGGGCAGTCGATCACGGATAAGTGCATCGATTGGGAGACCACTGAACGTATCGTGGAAGACGCGTACGAGAAACTCGCCTAACCAAACTTTAGAGATTATGTCTGACAGCAACGATAAGTTAGAAGAAGCCATGCGGAACCCGCAGAATCTTGGTGAGATGGATGGCGCAGATGCGGTTGGTACCGTGGGGAGTCCTGACTGCGGCGATATGCTGCGGATGTGGGTCAAGTTTAAGGAGGAGAACGGCAAGCAGGTCATCGATAAAGCAACCTTTCAAAGCTTTGGTTGCCAGACAGCGATCGCGGTAGCGAGTGTGGCGACGGAGATGATCAAGGGAAAGACCGTCACGGAAGCGCTCGCCATGGACTCGACGACTCTGTCAGAGCCACTGGGCCCCTTGCCCCCGATGAAGATCCATTGTGGGCAACTCGTCGAGAGTGCCTTGAAGGATGCTCTGAGTGAAGATAAGGCGCCAGCAGCGGCGACGGAGTCACAAGGGCCGATGGCACCGTCTCTTATCGACGCCATTCCGCAATCCAACCCAAGCAAAGGAAAGGTTAAGATCGTCCCTATAGAGGGCTAATATTCTTTATTTATGGAGACTCACCGAATCGGTATCATCATGAACGGCGTCACAGGGCGCATGGGAACGAATCAGCACTTGCTGCGTTCTATCGCTGCCATCATCGAGCAAGGTGGTGTTCATTTGGGCCCTAACGAAATCATCATGCCGGACCCGATCTTGGTCGGGCGCAATGAAGACAAGCTTAAGGCGCTTTGCGCACGTTCAGGAGTGGAGAAATGGAGCACGGATCTCGATGTCGTGCTCGCGGATGATTCGTATGGCATTTACTTCGATTCGCAGACCACCGGCCGTCGTGCCGATGGTGTGAGAAAGGCCGTCAAGGCGGGCAAGAGTATCTACTGTGAGAAGCCCACCGCCGTTGATTCCAAGACGGCGCTGGAACTCTATCAACTTTGCAAAGATGCAGGCATCAAGAACGGCGTCGTTCAGGACAAGCTTTGGCTGCCAGGCATGCTCAAGGTGAAGCGACTCTTTGAGAATGGCTTCTTTGGTGATCTCCTTTCGGTGCGTGGCGAGTTTGGTTACTGGGTCTTTGAAGGCCACACCATCCCGGCGCAGCGTCCTTCTTGGAACTATCGGAAGGAAGATGATGGGGGCATTATCGTGGACATGCTCTGTCACTGGCGCTACGTGCTCGATCATCTCTTCGGCAAAGTGAAGTCCGTTTCTTGCCTTGGTGCCACTCACATCCCCGAGCGGATCGATGAGCAGGGCAAGCCTTACAAATGCACGGCGGACGATTCTGCCTATGCGACGTTCGAATTGGAGAATGGCGTCATTGCTCACTTCAACTCGTCGTGGAATGTGCGGGTTCGGCGGGATGATCTCCTCACGCTCCAGATCGATGGGACTAAAGGTTCTGCCGTGGCAGGCCTGCGTGATGTGAAGATCCAACACTACGGCAACACGCCTAAGCCTACTTGGAATCCTGACATTGCACAGCCCATTGATTTCTACGAAGGCTGGGCAGACGTGCCTGAGCAGGAACTCTATGACAACGCTTTCAAAGTGCAGTGGAAAATGTTCCTGCGTCACGTGGTCAAGGACGAGCCGTTCCCCTTTACCTTGCTAGAGGGAGCAAAGGGAGTTCAGCTTGCAGAGCTCGGAATCAAAAGCTGGGAAGAGCGTCGCTGGATCGACGTGCCCGATCTCGCGTAGTGTAGCGCAGGCATCCTGCCCGTGACCTAAACCAAAGGTTCAGCAACAACCTAACTACACTTCTACTCTGTAGCTCTATAAGTAGAGCGGCCTTCCAGGCCGCGACTCGGGCAAGATGGCCGAGCTACATTCAGTGGAGATCTAACAAGGGGAAACTACTCTATCTATGGAACCAGTTGCATTCATCACCGGAGGCACCCGAGGCATCGGTCTCGGCATCGCCAAGAAACTCGCTTCGGAGGGTTACGACCTTGCCGTGAATGGCGTGCGTGACGAAGAGGCCGTCGGCGAGGTGCTCACTGAACTTCGGTCAAGCGGTCAGCGCATTGTTTATTGTCAGGGTGATGTCAGTGATCTTGGCAATCACGCAATCATGATCGAGCGCGCTGTGGTTGAGCTTGGACACATCAACGTTCTCGTCAACAATGCTGGCGTGGCGCCAGGTGTACGTGCGGACGTGCTCGAGATGAGTGAGGAAAGCTGGGAACGCGTCATGGGGATTAATCTCAAAGGCAGTGTCTTCCTGGCTCAGCGAATGGCGAACTATTTCCTAGCACAGCGTGAGGACACGCCAGGCTTCCCCGCCTGCATCGTGAATATCAACAGCGTCTCTGCCACCATAGTGAGCGTGAATCGCGCAGAATACTGCGTCTCAAAAGCTGGCCTTGCGATGGCTACCCAGCTGTTCGCTGTTCGGTTAGGCCCAGAGAACATCCCTGTGTATGAGGTGAGGCCAGGGGTCACACGCAGTGATATGACGGCTGGTGTGCAAGAGAAATACGACAAGCTCATCGCTGATGGTCTCTGTCCGCAGCCTCGCTGGGGTGAGCCTGAGGATGTTGCTAAAGCGGTGTTCTCACTGGTAAGAGGAGACTTCTCCTATAGCAGCGGCCATGTGTTCTCTATCGATGGAGGGATGACCATCCAGCGGCTGTAGCCTTAACTGCCTGACCGTTTCCACGGCTTGCGCTCGCTTTCTGTGGTGCTGGCGTCGTCGTTTTCTTCTTTCTCGTCCTTGCGGCCGAAGATGAGTGAATTCGGCCGTTCCTTTAGGTAGGCTGCGAGTTGTTTGATCTCCGTCGCCATGCCGCTGATCTCTTTCAACGTCGTCGCTAACTCTGCCGGAACGTCCTGGTTGGACTCGACCATGTCATTGACGTTGTCGATCGCCTCCGTGAGAGCCTGGAATGTCTCGTCTGCGGATAGGATGGTGTTGGTGAGCGTGTCATCGCCTAACTGATTTTTGAAATTCTCGGCCACTTCTTTGATCGCGGTGGTGGCTTCGGCTGCGGCGTCGGCGGCCTTGGAGAATGATGTGAGCGCTTCATCGAATTTGGGAGACTCCATGCGAGCTTGGAACGATTCGATCGCTTCATTCATCCCTTTGACCTCAAACTGGGAGAGCTTGTCATTCACGTTGTCTAGCAACGTGTTCAAACCTTTCACCACGCCCTTGAAGTCAGCGTTACTGATGTTGTTCACCACGCTCAAGAGATCGTTTGTCGCTTGAGCCATCTGTGAGGGCATGGTTGGAATGACTCGGTACTCGACGCCACGATAGATGAAGGGCTCGAGCGTCTCCTCCTTCTCGGCGTCATCATGATAGTCGAGATTCACTTGGAGGATGCCGGTGATGAGATTACTGATCCCCAAGGTGGCACGGAGCCCGTCCTCGATCTGCTCTCGATAGAGATCGTCTTCTCGGAAATCCATGTCCACACCGAGATCGTTGGAAAGGCGATCCACATCCACTTCGATGATCACAGGGATGAGCGGCTTGGTGCCGGCCTCGCCTTCGGTCGAGTTCTGTTGGAAGCGAAGGAGAATGCGCTTCACTTCGCCGATAGGCACGCCTTTGAGCTTCACCTTGGAGCCGATCTGCATGCCGTCGACGGCGTCTTCAAAGAAGCAGACCAAGGCAACACGATCACCACCGAACCAGCGACCAGACCCAAAAAGCACGATCGAAGCGACCGCGATGGCGATGGCTCCGATCACAAAGGCCCCGATGGCGGTGGGGTTGAGGCGGCGTTTCTTCATTTGGTCTTCACTAGTGGGTTTGCATGACGACGCAGGAACTCCCGCACCTTCTCATCGTCTGCGGACTCTGCCAACTCCTTCGGGTGACCTTCTGCCGTGATTCGCTTCGTGTCCACGTCCAGAAAAATACAATGGTCGCTAATTGCGAAGATGCTAGCGAGCTCGTGAGTGACCATCACGATCGTCGCGCCTAGGCTATCACGAAGCTGGAGAATGAGATCATCGAGCCGAGCCGAGCTGATAGGATCAAGGCCGGCGGAAGGCTCGTCGAAGAACAGAATGTCAGGATCCAAGGCCATAGCACGGGCGAGTGCCGCGCGTTTCCGCATGCCTCCGCTGATCTCAGCTGGATAGTAATCTTCGAATCCGTTCAGCCCCACGAGTGCGAGTTTGAAGGAAGCGACTTCGCGAACGGTCGCTTTGGAAAGAGAGGTGTATTGCTCTAGCGGAAGGGCGATATTTTCGGCCAGCGTCATCGAGCCCCAAAGGGCCCCCGCCTGATAAAGCACGCCAAACGATTGCCGCATGGTGTCCCGTTCTTCCATGCTGATATCGGTGAAACGTTCGCCTTCATAGAAGATCTCTCCTTGAGAGGGCTCGATCAATCCAATGAGATGTTTCATGAGGGTGCTCTTTCCACAGCCACTCGCTCCCATAATGACAAAGATTTCGCCTCGCTTCACCTCGAAGTTCATTTGCTTCATGATGACTCGAGAACCGTAGGCCATCGTCAGGTCACGCACAGCAATGCGTGCTTCGTCGTTGGCTGAATTCATATCTTAAGGATTTCGCAGAGTACAGCGAAGATCGCGTCTGCCACGACGATAAGGGTGATACTGAGAACGACGGCGCGAGTAGCTGCGTGACCCACAGCGGCGGCGTCCTTGCCGCAGTGCAGGCCTTGCACGCAACCACAGGCGGCGATGATAAAGCCGAAGACCATGCTTTTGACGAGACCAATGCTAATGTCACGCGTCGTCACAATGGTTTGGGTTTCGAAGAGATACTGCGTGTAGGAGATGTCTAACATGCTGTTTCCAATGACTGCGCCTCCAAAATAACCTAAAAAATTCGCGTAAAGTGTGAGCAACGGCATCATCATGACCAATGCTAGGACGCGAGGTAACGCTAGCATGTCGACAGGCTGGAAGCCGAATGTTGTCAGAGCGTCGATTTCTTCCGAGACCTTCATCGTGCCTAAATGCGCAGCAAAGGCTGCGCCGCTTCTTCCTGACATGATCATGGCCGTCATGAGCGAAGCCATTTCGCGACTCATTGCCAAGCCGACGAGATCTGCCACGTACAAATCAGCACCAAATATCCGGAGTTGGACCGCGCCGACAAATGCGAGGATGAGCCCGGTCAGAAAAGCGAGCAAGCCGACGATCGCCAGAGCTCGGAATCCGGTGTCTCCTAACAAGAGAATAAAATCGCGCAAACGAAACGTCTTGGGGTGACGGAGCGTGCGTAAAGCGGCCACGAGTGTCTCCCCGCAGAAAGTCAGGGCGACCTTACCGGATTCGGCAAGCTCGACGGCTTGGTGTCCGGCTCGTGTCACGAAATTCGGAGTTCCTGGTGGCTGGGCCTCTTGTTCCGGAACGGCTCGCGCGAGCAGGACAAGCTTGGCCACCCGGTCTGGCACAGCGCTTAGATCCACGCTCACACCGTGATCGTCCGCCTCGTCTGCCAGGCTCGTGATGGTCATGGCCAGGCTGGTATCCACGGCCGTTGCCTGCTCGGCCTCAAATCGAAGCTCGCCATTCTTCGGCACCAGCGTTGCCACGTCGTGTTTCGGCATCGTGTCCATTGTCCAGCGTCCCGTGAATGTCAGAGCCTTCAT
>CALLLI010000410.1 GCA_938082635.1 uncultured Verrucomicrobiales bacterium | reverse complement strand
CCGCATGGCCTCCATGGTTGCGACCGCATGGGTGTGGTCGGGCGTGGCGATAATCACGGCATCGATCTCACTACCCATCTTGTCGAGCATCACGCGGAAATCCTTGAACCGCTTCGCTTTGGGAAACTGGTTGAAGGTCTCGGCGCCACGGTTGGAATCGACATCGCACAGCGCCACGATGTTCTCACCCGCGCATCGGTTAATCACGGGATTTCCCCGGCCTCCGATGCCGATAGCGGCGACGTTCAACTTATTGTTAGGCGACTGCGCGCGAAGTCCCGAGGTGATGAAGACGCTGGCTGCAGCAGTGCGTTTGATGAAATGGCGACGGTTGATCTGTCCCTCCGGAAGCGGTGATTCTTTCATGCACGATCTTCTACCACCCCTTGAGCGCACCAATCAACTCCAGTGTTGTCACCTTGCCTTGAACTTGCCGATATCTCTTAATCTTGGGTAGCAAGCTTGAGTTCCACAAGCTCAGTAAGGCCGAGCGGCTATCCCGAAATGCTCACGCTTCCCAAAGACACTTGATTTGCGGAGCCTCTCTAGCCGTGGCCGATGGAGTCTCCTCCCGGAGCAGCCGTGGACTGGCGAACCTTCAACTGGCATCGCATCGTCTGTGCCGCAGTCGAATTTCTGGACACTACGAGGTCTCCCCCGCTGATTTCCTGCCATCCCTCATTTCATAGGCGTAAATCAAGGGTGGGTCAGGTGTTCTGAGCCTACTAATCATCACCACATTTGGAAATACCCGAAGATTCTCGAATGATCAATTGGCCTTCGAGACTGATCTCACGCGGAGGGAGGTGTGGCTCCGCGATGCGCGCCATCATGGCATGAAAAGCCGCTTGGCCGATCTGCGAACAAGGCTGATGAATCGTGGTGAGCGAGGGACTGAGAAGGCGGGCGAATTTCACGTCATCAAACGAGCCTAACCGAACGTCAACGGGAACCTTGATTCCAAGACGTCCCAAAGTGTTCATCATCTCGCCCGCTGTGATATCGTTCGCACAGATGATTCCGTCAGGACGGTCACAGTCAAAGATCTCGCTCACCCAACCGGCGTCTTCAGGGTCGCCGATGTGCACCCGTTGCTCTGCTAAATCAAGATCAATATCAAGATCTAAGATCGCTTGCCGGTAACCGCCGATGCGTTGGTCTATGGTGGAAGCCGAGCCCAGTCTTGCCACGAATTCTAGGCGCCTTGCGCCCGCTTGAATCAGGTGATGTGTCAGGACATAGCCAGCCCGATAGTTGTTGATGCCAACGAGGTCATATCGGCTCCTCTGGGGAAACAGTAGGTAGTCCCGGTCGAGGAGAATGACGGGGATCTCCGCTTCGCGAAACCGATCGATCACCCATTTGTTAGTCTCAAGCATGGAGGCGTCGAACTCAGCGGGTGCGAAGAAGACCCCATCCACTTTCCGGTCGAGAAAGTACCGGCAAATCTTGCGGTAGCGGCCATCGGACGAAGAATCGCCATTGAAATCACTCGTTCCGGGTCCCCAAAGAAGACCGGCATCGTGAGACTCGGCAGCCGAAGCAATGGCTCCACAGACCGGCTCGAAGATCTCCGTGGCACCAAGCCCCGGAATGAAGAGGCCGAATTGGAGGTGGGTGTGCTGATGCAGCACGAAAGAGCCAGCTCCGGCCCGACGCGAGATGAACCCATTCTTGGCAAGATCGTTCAGCGCCCGAGCGGCGGTGGGCCGGGATGTCTGATACGACTCAGCCAATTGCTTCTCCGTCGGCAACTGATCACCTTGGACCAGCGCGCCTTCAGTGATCTCCTCCCTGAGGGCATCGTAGAGTTCACGGTGTTTGGTCTTTCGGTTAGCCTGTGGCATTCGCTCACATTGCTAGGTCATTTAGGCCCAGATTCAACCGGAAATGTCATTACATTTAAGGGTCAGTTAATTACCAATTGGACTCAAATAGGCTTGAACAGCGCTCTGATGGAACTCTATGCTCCTTTCCGAACCTCAATTTGAATTTCGCATGAAACTTTTATCTGTAATGATGGTGCTGCTTCTCGGGGCAGCGATTTCTAGCAGCGGTGAGCTGATCGGGCTGTACACCTTTGATGATCCAGGAGCACCGCTCACGGACGACAGTGGTCAGGGAAATACCCTTACAAGCGCTGGTGCGGATCCCACTCACATCACCGACGGAGGCGTGGAGGGAGGCGCCTTTGAGTTCGATGGTTTTCAGCGCTTGATCGCCCCCATTAACATCAATGTGAGTACAGCCCCAGAGCTCACCCTGGGAGCATGGGTCAAGACATCGACCCTGGAGCCTGGCTTGTACAAAGTGATGGGCCACGACAACGGTGGCTGGGACCGGACGATCGGCTTGGATACGCGGAATACAGACGAGTTTCGCTACACCTCGTTTGTGGGGAACGGACGCCCCGTGCTCGGCACGCCAGCCCCTGAGAGTGTGGGCGACTGGACGTTCCTAGCAGTGACCTATAGTCGGGCAAACAGGGAAGTCACGGTCTATGTCGATCTTGATTCAAGCACGACCGATGATGACCTCGTTGCGGTCAGCGAACCCACGCTCTTTGGAGCAGGCCTGCCAACGCTCTCGATCGGAAACATCCGGCCAGACTTGGATAGCGAAGGTTGGATTGGATTGATCGATAACGCTTTCATATTCAATCATTTACTCGATGCCTCGCAGGTTACTCAGATCCGTGATGGAGGTGGCGCCGCAGTGTTAGAAGACTTCCCCGAGCCGGAACCTCCCGTCGAACCTGAAGGCACCGCCTCCGGTGCTCTGCTCGGGTTTTACACCTTCGACAATAGTGCAGATCCTCTGGCGGATGGGAGTGGGATGGGCAACACGCTGCAGGTACCTCCTGGAGGAGCGGCCACCCCAACCTACGCCGACGCCAATGGCGTTCAAGGAGGTGCCTATTCCTTCGATGGAAGCCAACGTCTCATTGCTCCGATCAACATCAATCCCACAGAGCAGACCGAGCTCACAGTCGGCGCGTGGGTGAAGACATCGACACTCGAGCCCGGCTTAAGGAAGGTGCTAGGCCACGACAACGGTGGCTGGGATCGGACAATCGGTTTGGATACGCGGGATACTGACGAGTTCCGCTACACCTCCTTCATCGGGAATGGACGCCCTGTGCTGGGAACGCCTGGCCCGGTGAGTGTCGATGCGTGGACCTTCCTGGCGGCGACCTTTGATCAACCCAACAACGAAGTGACCGTCTTCATTGATACGGATGTGTCTTCCTTGGACGATGATCTTGTCGTGGTGTCAGAGGTGAGTGGATTTGGTCCGGGTCTCGATACCTTTTCGATCGGAAGTCTGCGTCCTGACAATGCCGCCGAAGGTTGGCAGGGTGAGATCGATAATGTCTTTATCGCAGAAGGCATCCTAACCGTGGAGCAACTTGATCAGTTTCGCACGGGAGGGCGTGGAGCCATTGAAAGCTTTGGCTTTGGTCCGCCCAGAGAAAACTTGGTCGCCTTCTGGAACTTCGACAATCCGGGGGCTCCTCTGGAGGATGCCAGCGGCAATGACGAATCCTTGGATGATACGGCCGCGCCACCAACCTACGAGGCCGAAGGCGGCTTTGAAGGAGGTGCCTATGACTTCGATGGCACACAACGGCTGATCGCTGACATTGATGTCAATGCCGGTGAGATTCCAGATATGACCTGGGGTGCTTGGGTGAAGCCGACGGACGTGACGCCAGCATTAAAGAAGATCATGGGGCACGACGATGGCGGTTGGGATCGGACCATTGGATTGGATACTCGAGACAACGGAGAGTTCCGTTACACGTCCTTCACCGGATTTGGTCGCCCCGTGTTGGATACGCCGGGCCCAGAGAACGCCGATGACTGGACGTTTATGGCAGCAGTCTACAGCGAAACGCAAGTCACCGTGTATGTCGATATCGATGCAGGCACGGTTGGAGATGCGTTGGCCACGGTGACTGAAGATGCCGCCTGGAATAACGGACAAGGCCAGTTCTCCATCGGCAACTTGCGTCCTGACAATGCCGCCGAGGGGTGGATAGGACTGATTGACAATGCCTTCCTCTATAACACGATGCTCACACCCACACAAATAGCCTTCATACGCGACGGAGGGAGTGGGGCCATTATTGGATCTTCTGGTGATGACCCCGATCTGATCTTTAGCCGTGAGTTGATCTTCGGTGTGTTAGATTCAAGTGAGGCGACGACCCGAGCCGTGTCCATTCAGAATGGTGGCCGCAGCGAGAACCTGACATTCACCTCGATATCCATTGTAGGTCCCGATGCGACCTTCTATTCGCATACGCCTCCCCCAGAACCATTATCGCCCGGCGCGAGCGGAACGGTCGAGATCACGTTCGATCCTAGGGGGCAAGTCGGGGACTTCGCCGCGCAGCTGAGATTGGAAACCAACGACACAAGTCAGCCAATCATCCTGTTAGGACTTCAGGCCACCACCCCAGTACCCGACGTCGCTGATCCGCTCCTGGTAGGGCCTTTGTTTTCCCCCTTCGGCACGCTGACGCCAGGCGTGCATGAGCGAACCGTCTCGATCGAGAATACTGGCGTTGCGAATGCGCTCATGATCAGCGGGATCGACGTGATTGGTGCGGATTTGGCGCACTACACGGTTGGTGATCTTCCCGGGCCCATTGCTGCCGGTGCGTCTGGAGAAGTGATAGTCACCTTTAATTCGATGGACACGTTTAATAATTTCCAAGGAGCGCTGCAAATCACTAGCAATGACGCAACCGGACGATTCTCTGAGATTGATGTCAGTACCGTGGTGCCCATTCAGGCTCCCGAGGATGCTCTCATCGCCTACTACTCTTTCGATGATCCTAGCGATCCGCTTAAAGATGATTCGGAAAAGGGGAATACTCTGGAGGTTCCGGATGGAGCAGATCCGACCTACACTGATGGAGACGGCTTTGAAGGAACGGGAGCCTTTGAGTTCGATGGCAGCCAGCGTTTGGTCGCGGATATCGATATCAATGTCAGTGAAATTCCCGAGCTGACGATTGGAGCGTGGGTCAAGCCAACCAACCTTGATCCTGCCCTGAAGAAGATCATGGGACATGACAACGGTGGGTGGGATCGCACCATTGGCTTGGACACTCGAGAGGGAGAATTTCGCTACACCTCTTTCATCGGCAATGGTCGCCCCGTGTTGGACACGCCAGCTCCTGAGAATACAGATGATTGGACCTTCATCGCCGTGGTCTATGACCAGCCGGAGAATGAAGTGACCGTTTATGTTGATCTCAATGCGGAAACCACGGATGACGACCTCGTCGCGGTCACGGAGCCAACAAACTTCAACGTCGGGCAGCCCAGGGTTTCGATCGGGAATCTCCGCCCTGACAATGCCAATGAGGGCTGGGTGGGCTTCATCGATCGAGCCTTCTTCTTCAATACTGTGTTTGATTCGGAAACCATTCGTGAGCTGCGAGACGGCGGAATCTTACCCGGCTCGGAAGATCCTAACGTTCGTCTTCGAGGTGGCTTTGGCGATCTCGGTAAAAACCCAGGCATCGTCACGCGGGAGATCACCATTCAGAATGGCGGGCGGGAGCAGATTCTCGCACTGACAGACTCGCGCATCTCTGGGCCGGATGCGGCCAATTACACGATCGTGGGCGAATTGCCGGCAAGCCTTGA
>CALLLI010000409.1 GCA_938082635.1 uncultured Verrucomicrobiales bacterium | reverse complement strand
TCACAGAAGAGAACGTCCTCGTCGTCTACAATGATCACGATGATTTGAAGACGAGTCATGGCTACCAAGTCTTCACCCATTACCAGACTCTCCGACCCGCCGTGCATCATCTCAACCTTGATGATGCCACATTGCCTGCCGGTCGCGTGAGCTACACAGACTACGAAACGAGGATTCGCGATAAGATACAATTGTTCCTCTCGACAAACAATCTCACGACTACCGTTAGAGTCATCGTGCTGACCAAGGGCATTCCTCATCAGATACTAAACATCACCCAAAGTTATGACCTTAGTTTATCATTCGTATCTGATCTTAGTGATCTTCCAGCCATGGGAAAGTCGCTCGTCATAGCCGCTTTGGTAGGAGCCGACCTCCATATACGGATCTTCGACGCCAATGGAGTTCAAGCGATTGATAAGCCCGAGACTGAATTGGCGAGCGGACAGGACTTGTCCGATTTGAAAGACTTTCTTAGCGCAAACCCACCTCCTGACGAATCTACAATTTCGGCAGAAGAGGTCCAGACCATCATCGAATGGGCTACATCAATCTCAGGCCTCCCTCTCAGCAACCCTCTCATTGGAAATACCGGATCGGGTGCTTTCAGCCAGCTAAAGCGGGACGATGCCACGTTCGCGTCTGTCGATAGCGAGCTTACCCTTCTTTGGCAAGACCTCGACTACGACGAGGCGGGCAGCGGCATGGACAGTGAAGCCGACAACTGGGTTAAGAACCCCTACTACCAAAGTACCTCGACCCTGCCTGTTCCCGGCACAATCGATGTTTCCGGGAGTCTTAGTTTCTCTTCTGTCGATGCCTTAAACGAGGATGATGAAGTGGTCTTTCGATATTGGGAGATTGATGGCCCAGGGCCTGACGCGGGCCTCATCTATCTCACAGCACGCTTAGATGGAGACACGGTGTCAGATGCCAAAGTGCTCATTGATCGAAGCAATAGCATACTGCTAGATCGCAAATCCCATACGATCATCCTAGACGAGACGTTCAGCTCAAACAATTCCAACTTTGACGGAGCAGACTACACGGACACAGCCACCGCCCTATCACCCACATGGAGCAACGTCGTCCACGAACAGTCTGGCACGTTTCTGATTGGAGAGCTTCCTAACTTGGTAGCCTCTTACCACAGCTATCACTTTAACATTTCCCACGATCCCATCGCCTTACTCTCGAGCTTCGGAGCCAATCACCCTGGAGGCAACCACACCAATTGGGTCCACACTTACAACGGTCAAATTCCTTACGGGGCGATCTTCAATACGTACGAAAGCTTCAATGGCCAGCAATTCGGTGGGCAATTGGCAGCTAGTGCTGAGCACGGCCAGGTCGCTGACTGGGTCGCCATCGGGGGAACCTTTGGGATTGGCCACGCTTGGGAACCCTTCACATTCGCCGTCGCCAAGAACAAGACTGTTGCGAACAACTTCTACAATAATGGCCTGACTTGGGTTGAATCCGCATGGTCAGGTATCCTAGCCATTTCCTGGCAGAACACTGTCGTCGGCGACCCGCTTGCCAAACCGACCTTCATTGACGTCCCGCAGGTGACACTCAGCATGACTGGCCCCGACTACACCCAACAGGTACTCGAAAAGGCGGCAAGCGCCCATACCATCACGCTCACAGCTCCCATGGACGGTGATCTTGACATCAATCTTTCCTTTCTTGGAGCAACCCTCTCAGAGGACTTCACGACCTGTCTCACAAGCTATACCTCCGGCACGTCAACCACCGTAACCATCCCGGACGGACAGACTCAGACTTCCTTTACCTTATCAGTACTCGACGACGCTGACAACGAAGGGCTGGAAATCCTAGCCATTTCCGTAGCCGAGTCTTCACTCGACACGAACCATGATGGCATTGGCGAAAGTTACGGCTCAATCTATGCAAACGCATCGGCGCTCATCCCCATTGCAGACTCGCCCTTCGATTGGTGGCGAGCTAATAAGTTTGGACGGCCTGCATCTCCAGAAGCTGATCGTGACAACGACGGGCTCCAAAACCTCTGGGAGTATGTTCTCACAAGCAATCCAAATCTAGCAAGCACACCAGGAACCACCAACGCTCTAAACGCTCTAAACGCCACCATCCAAGCAGACGAAGTCGTCTTCGAGCTACCAAAGAGCCTTCCACCAGATTCTAGGTTAATCTTAGAGACGAACACCACCCTTGAACCCAACTCTTGGGGAGAAGTGGCAAGCCGCATCGGCAATACCCTTTGGGCAGTGACCGCTGGAGCAAATATCGAAATCGACGACACTTCACCGAATCATGACAAGGTCACCGTGACCACCACGGATTCACTGAGAGGGTTCCGAAGATTTCGAGTGGAGGCCATTCCTTCGCTCACGCCCTAGCGCAGGAGTTGCACTCGCAATTGCATGAACCGGCGGAGGCTTCCAGATGAGGCGATGGGCTCACGAAAGCGAACCGTCTGCCGATCGCCTGCCAAAGGTGCCATGTAAGGCAACGAAGCGCCGTCGCTCATGACCCAGCCATTGAGAGTTCCTTGATGATAGGCCAATGTGTAAGGCTCCGTCACGCCATCGCCCATGAGGATTCCATAGCGGATGTCAGATCGCAACACTGCAGGAAAATCAACTTCGATCTCTAGGCTCTCTTCTTCCGAGGGGCCAAGCGGAGAAACGCTTACTCTAGGGTAAGCTTGCTCGTTAGATCCATTCGGTTGGTGAGGCTCACGATCAAGCGCGCATTCTAACAGATCACTTAATTCATCTTGATCGGCATCCAGATCTGCATCGAATGCGCTGACTACATTCGCGGCGGGGCCAAAGTGGTTGTAGAGCAACAGCGCGCTCGGACTAGGCGCTTCTAGCATAATCACCGCCTCGCTTTGCACTATGGTTTGTGCTCCTCTTCCCGGATCACTTAAAGACACAGAGATCTGAGTAAACCGAGGATCCGCCGGCGCCACAAACCGAATCTCCTGTGGCTGCGTATCTCCATCTGACCAAGACAGCAGCCCCGTTGGATTCGCGCGGATTTCCTCGTCCGCTGTAGAGGTCGAAGAGATGGTGTAGCGGACATTCACATCACCTTCCTCTCCGCGACGACGTACGACAGGCAGCATCACCTCTGCCCCATGCTTCGCCGTCCACGACGTCGACTCCATCTCCAGTAGGCCCGGCGAACGCGTGATGGCACTAGCTAGACCTTCGCTGAAAACCCATGAATTGAAGGGTTCATTAGCTTTTCGGTTAGTTTGATGATGGCTTATTTTATTGAACGCCAACGAATTGCAATCTAGTGACGCTGAGAACCCGTTGGAGCAGGGCCTGCTTCTTGAGGCGGAACTCAGCTCTGACCTCAACGATCTCGTCAAGGATGCCATCGAGATCGCCGATTCTTATCCAGGAATCATTCGCGAGATCGACCACGATCTTGATATCCACGGCTTGAAGAAGAAGGCCATACGTGAGGCTGATCGGCGCTACTTTGAACAGCTTAACCCAAGTGCCTCTCAAGCGGCCGAAATTCAGTCCGCGAGCCATTCGCGACCGCGATGGCGACCGTTGCCAATACACCGGACGCCCACTGAGCATCGACGAGGGAAACATCGACCACGTCATGCCTCGATTCGGTGGTGACCTGACTTCCTGGAAAAACTGCGCCCTCGCAACCAAATACTTCAACACGCGCAAAACCGACAGGACTCCAAAAGAAGCCGGTCTCCAGCTTCGATCAGCCCCACCGAGCCCCGCGTGGTACCGATGACCGCACTTCTACGAAGCACCCACCAGATCCCTGACTGGGATCCGTTTCTCTTCAAAAAGTAAATCCTCTAAACGAATCCGAGGGTGCCCACCTTAACTAGGAGCGGCACCCTCGGCACTCAGTTGATCTCGTAAATCGCTCTAGACGAGTGGCGCAAGATTCTCTTCGCACCACTTGCCATTCTGCTTGGTCACACCGTCAGGATCGCCAATAGCGTCATGGCACTCATCCTCACAGATGATCCAACCCTCGTAATTGTTCGTAGTCAGCCACTCAGTGATCCGATGGAAATCGAGCTTACCCGTGCCCATCTGTGCCCAAGGCTCAGGACCATTTCCGCTGAAGTCTTTGTAATGAATGTGATTCACCAGATGAGACCACTTCGTCATGGTATCGATGACGTCCATCCCACCACGAATGATATGCCCGACATCTGGCGTCCAACCCGTGACCTTAGAATTGAGACTGTTGATGACCACATCATAGTCATCCTGAGTCCGCACGAGCGAAGCCGGGGGACTGTTAGGATGGAATGAACACTTCAGCCCGGCGTCTGCCGCACGCTTAGACACGCGGTTCACGTTATTAACGAGATTCACGCGGCGTTGCTGCAGGTCATGGCGACCGTCTGGCAAAGGCACCGTTCCGAGCGCTGCGCCCGGAAATAGCTTCAACGTTTCAATCGTCCAATCCGCACAAGCACGCTCGGATTCGGTTTCCTCCTCGCCGTCCCATTTACAAATCAGCGCCAAGGCTGCGAGTTCGATTCCAGCTTCATCGAGAGCGTCTTTCAGCTTCGCAGGATCCTTGCAATCCCCGAGCCAGTATGTGTCGTAAGGCTCAAGCACCATTGGCTCGATGCCTGCAAACCCAGACTCTTTGATCACCTTCATCATGTGCGGGAGCTTGTTTTTGTTGCCCTCGCCATAGCCGTCCATGAACCACGTATAGACTTCTGACCCGAATTTAATGTTTCCCATCTTCGTAATATGCTAGTTGTTTAAGAGAAAGCTTGTTTAGTGTGCGCGTAGCCAGTCCGTGGAACGCGGGTTAAAATCGTCCAGACATTCCCAGTGAAAAGCGTGACCAGCACCTTCATACAGATGCAAGTCACTGTTAGGAATGCCAGCCGCCACTTCCTCGCCCATCCAGCGTGGCGTGAAGATGTCGTCTTGGCCACCGATCACCAGGCAAGGGCACTTGATGTCCTTGAGTTGATCTAGTGTGTTGTGCTCAGTGCAAGCGTCCGCTTGGCCTTCCATGGCATGCAAGGGCTGCGGAGCCGCCCCATTAGCAGCATCGCCACGCCCATCGAGGACACTTTGATAGGCGTCGTCATTGTCCCAGAAAGGCTTGGTGAAGATAAGAAGCTGAATGTACTCCATGAACTCCTCCGGACGAAGCCTCGCCTTGATCGCTTTCATGTGCGCAAAGACCGACTTCGCATAGCGGTCACAACGCGCCCATGAACACATGAGCACCGCGCTCTGCACTTTATCAGGATGACGCAGCGCCAGTTGCTGAGCGACGATGCTGCCCATCGAGCAACCAACCACACGCGCCTTCTCGATTCCTAGCGAATCCATCAACCCCGCGTAGTCATCCGCCATCATGGCACTCGTGTAGGGACCTTCCGGCTTATCAGTCAGACCCACACCGCGGTTGTCCCCGATAATGCATCGGAAATGAGATTGCCAAGCCTCGGCGTGCGCTTCCCACACCGCCCCAGGGGCAGTGATTCCCATGATGCAAATCAAGGGGTCCCCTGATCCGCGCTCTTCGTAATACATCTGAATTCCGTTTGTTTCGACGTGTGGCATGGTGGCATCCTATACCGGGATTCGCCGAGCCGTCCAAGCAGAATCCTTCTCAAGGATTGCTTCCTCGCCCAGCATGGCCTTAGACTCTCGCTGGCATGAATGTCCACTACCTCGAGCTCTTCTACCACGTCGCCAAGCACGAGGGAATCACTCAAGCCGTGCGCAAGATGCCCTACGGCATCCAGCAGCCCGCCGTCAGCGCCCAAATACTAAAGCTGGAGGAGGAACTCAATGTCACGCTCTTCCAGCGTCGCCCCTTTGCCCTGACGGTTGCGGGCAACACGCTCTATCAGTTTATCGAGCCCTTCTTCTCAAAACTACCGCGCATCACCAGTGAACTACAAGGCAAGGAAGAACAGCACCTTCGACTTGGGGCTTCGCAAACCATCCTGGCTCACTACCTTCCAGTCTTGCTCAAACGGTTGCGCAAGGATTTGCCAAACGTCCGACTCACTCTAGAACAAGTCGGTCCTTCTGAAGCAGAGCAACTCCTATTGACAGATCAGATCGACATCGCCGTCAGCGTCTTGCACAACCGACCGGCCACCGGCTTGCGTCAGGTAGAACTCCTCTCGACACCACTCACCCTTCTCGCTCACAAAGACGCCAAACACGTCTCCTTTGCCGCTCTCTGCAAGCAAGCCGCACGCGGAAACCTCGCCTTACCGTTAGTCTCCATGAATCCAGAGGAACGCATCTGCCAGATCTTCCAGAAAGAACTCGGTAAACGTAAACTCCACTGGGATCCTGACATCACAGTGAGTCAGTTAGAACTCGTCCAATCCTACGTCGCTGAGGGATTTGGCTACGGCGTTTATGCAGAAGTGCCAGGCCTCCGTCTTCGCAAGGCTGTTCAACGCATTCCACTTCCCGACTTTCCTCCCCTCACCATCGGTTGCATGCACCGTGCCCATCTCGGCACGGTTGCCCAGCGCTTTCTCGATAGCGCACATGCCTTTGTCGAAACCCTCCGTAAACTACCACCCACTCACTAACATGCGCTTTCTCTACCTCGCTCTCTTCCTATTCGTAAATTGCCAGACGACAGAGGTTCCCACTCCCAAACCAGCGCCACCTGCGGTTGTCGCTCCAGCACCTTCCAAACCGAAGCCAACCGTCACCAAGGCGTATCGCGGCACGGCGTCCTACTACAGCATCAAGACAAACGGCGGCACGGCCACGGCCAGTGGCCAGCGCTTGCGCAACGACGCCTACACCGCGGCGCATCGTTCACTCCCATTCGGCACTCGCGTACGCGTGACCAATCTAAAGAATGGCAAATCTGCGGTCGTAGGCATCAATGACCGTGGCCCCTTTATCAGAGGACGCATCATTGACGTCACTATCGGCGTCGCCCGTCACCTCGGCATGACCTCTGCTGGCGTTGTACCGTGCAAAGTCGAAGTCCTTAGAAAATGAAACACCTCTTTCTAGCACTGCTACTCTTCACGCTCGCCACGAGCAACGCGCAGCAAACTCTAACCACATTCAACAAACACGTTCTCAATGAAAACTTCTTCAGTGAAGGAGCCTGCTTCGCTGACATCAATGCAGACGGGCACCAAGACGTCGTATCCGGCCCCTACTGGTATGCCGGCCCAGACTTCCGTGAGAAACATGCCTACACCACGACCGAGCGATTCCCCATCGCGATCTATTCCCGACACTTCTTCTCCTTCACTCACGATTTCAATAGCGACGGCAAGCCTGATATTCTAGCCATTCCCATACCAGGAGAACCTGCGCATTGGTTCGAGAATCCAGGAGCAACAAGCAAGCAGCTCTGGCAGAAACACCTCGCCTTCGAATGGGTCGGCAATGAATCACCCACCCTCACCGATCTCACGGGTGACGGCCATCCCGAACTCTTACTCTGCTATCAAAGTAAGCTCGGCTACGCCAAACCAAATCCTAGCAAGCCCACCGATCCATGGACCTTCACCGCGATCACAGAGGACCGTAGTTTCGGCAGATTCACTCACGGACTCGGCGTCGGCGATGTGAACGGCGACGGACGCCTGGACGTCCTAGAAACGAATGGCTGGTGGGAGCAGCCAGCCGAGAAAAACACTCTCTTCACCCTGCACCCAACACGTTTCGCGGAGTCGGGCGGCGCACAAATGTTCACCGATGACGTCGATACCGACGGTGATCAGGACATCATCTCCGTGCAGAATGCACATGGCTACGGCCTCTGTTGGTTTGAACAGATCGGCGATGGCCAAGAACTGCAATTTCAACGCCACGCCATCCTCACAGACAAACCCAGCGACAATACCTACGGCCTCAGCATGTCACAAATGCATGCCACAGCCCTTGTCGATATCGATGGCGACGGCCGGAAAGACATCGTCACCGGCAAACGCTACTGGGCGCATGGAGGAAACGATCCCGGCTCGCAAGAGCTGCCCTTGCTCTACTGGTTCCGAAACACGGCAGCTAGCGACGGCGTTCATTTCGAGCCCTGGCTCATCGACGAACGCTCCGGCGTCGGCACCCAACTCACCGTCGACGATCTCACCGGCAATGGCCTTCCTGACATTCTCATTGGCAACAAACTAGGCACCTTCGTCTTCACTCAGGAACGCCAAGAAGTCAGCAAGGAGACTTACGAAAAAGCACGCCCAAACATCAAGCACGTCGCAGGCACCGACATCTTTGCCCAACAAGTCCGCACAACAGAACCACTCACGCCTGAAGAAGAACAGCGACGCTTCGTCCTGCCCGAAGGCTTCAAGGTCGAGCTCGTTGCCGCCGAGCCTGACATTGCGAAACCCATGAACATGACTTTCGACCACCGAGGGAGGCTCTGGGTCACAAGCTCCACCGAATATCCCTATCCGGCACCAGACGACCGTACGCCACAAGACACGATCAAGATTCTCGAAGACACCACGGGCGATGGACGCGCCGACCAAGTCACCACCTTTGCCGATGGCCTCAATATTCCCATGGGGCTCTACCCTTACGATGGCGGCGTCATCTGTTTCAGCATCCCCTACATCTGGAACCTCCGCGACACGGATGGCGACGACCACTGCGACGTACGCGAGAAACTCTACGGCCCCTTCGATTGCAGTCGTGACACCCACGGCATGTGCAACTCCTTCACCCGAGGTCTAGATGGCTGGCTCTACGCCTGCCACGGCTTCAACAACCAATCCACCGTCGCGGGTAAGGATGGCCACACCGTCACGCTACAGTCTGGCAACGTCTTCCGCATGCGCCTCGACGGCTCGCGTATCGAGCATGTCAGTCACGGCCAAGTGAACCCTTTCGGCATGAGCTTCGATCGAAATGGCGACCTCTTCACCGCCGATTGCCACACCAAACCGATCAGCCTCATCATGCACGGCGGTTACCACGAAAGCTTTGGCAAGCCACACGATGGCCTCGGCTATGTCCCCAATGTGATGGAGCATCTGCACCGCTCGACGGGCATTGCTGGCATCGCCCTAGGCGAAGACACGCATTTCCCCGAAGCCTATCAGAACAGCACCTTTGGCGGAAACGTCGTCACCTCACGCATCAACCGCAATCGTTTGATTCATCGCGGCTCCAGCGTCGTCGCAGAAGAGGAATCCGACTTCCTCATCTCAGAAGACCCATGGTTCCGTCCGGTCGACCTGCAAGTCAGCCTCGACGGAGCACTCTACGTCGCTGACTTCTACAACAGCATCATTGGCCACTATGAAGTCCCCTTGGAGCATCCCAAACGCGATCGTCATCGTGGGCGCATTTGGAAGATCTCCCATCGGAAGCCCAGCGCACTTCGAAAGCCAGAAGGCGTCACCACGCGCACACAAACCTATCGGCTGCTAGCCGAGCACCCACAAGATCTCCCCGAAGAAATCAATCTGCTAGCGGAAGCACCCATCACCCAACGCGCCATCATCATGGCCGTCGCTGCAGCCTCCCCATCCGCCGAGCGCATCACCCAACTTCTCGCATGGCGGCGACAAGCAGCCCAGGACGACAAGCACCTCCAACACGCCTTCAAGATCGCCCTGAAACACCACCTGGCGGATCCAGACTCCTTCACAGCAGCACAGGTAGCACCAGACGACCTTCGGATCGTCGCCGACATCTGTCTCGCCCTCAAGCATCCACAGGCCGCTGAATTTCTCGTCTCCAATTTGGCCAATCTCGAACAGCTGCCACTCGAGCGGCTCAACGCCTACCTCAAGTTCGCTGCTCGCTCTACCGACCTCAACGCCTTACCCAAAGTGGTGACGCTCGCCCGTGCTCGCTTCGCAAATGAGCCCCACGAACAACGAGATCTCCTCTTGGGTATCCGTGAAGGCCTCACCCAACGCGGGATCAACTTCCGATCAGCCGATCCGCAGCTCGCGGCACTCAAAGCCTGGGCTAGCGATCTCGCCAAGGGATGGTTAGGCTCTATCAATGACGCAGGTCAAACCATCCGCTGGTCCTCTTCCAATGACACCTGGACCACCACCACAGCCCGCGCCTGTGCTGACGGACAGAAAGGCGCTCTGCTATGGAGTAGCTTCCCAAAAGGCGAAACAAAGACAGGCCTGCAGCGCTCAGATACCTTTCCGTTAGGCCAAAAATTCACGTTCTACCTCGCCGGACACGACGGACCTCCAGGCAAACCCGCGCAAGGAAAGAACACCGTCCGTCTACGTAACACCAAAGATGATTACCTCTTACATACCGTCACCCCTCCGCGAAGTGACGTCGCCCAAAAAATCATCTGGGACACGACAGTACATCAAGGCACGAACGCCTACGTCGAGCTAGTCGATGGTGCCGACGGGATCGCCTACGCCTGGCTGGCAGTCGGACGCTTCTCGATCTCCGACCTCAATCCAAGCAATCGCCTCGAAGAACAAGCTCTCGCCGCCGAACTCATCCGCGACTTTCACCTCACAGAGTTCAAATCCGACCTCGAAAGTCTCTTGGGAACACAGGCCGGCAGCGCTTCCCTCGCCCAAGCCTACGTCAACCTCTTAGACAAGGCTCCTGCCATCAGCAACATCCTCAGCAAAGCGCTAGAACTCCCACTCCAAGATCGCGCTCTCAAACGGCGCACGTTCGACGCTATCCTCTCCGGCAGCTCTGACAACGTCCTCGCCGACTGGATGACCGCCCTTCCCAAAGCACGCCAAACCCGTCTCGCTGAACTCTGTGCCGCCTCAAACAAAGGTGCCAGCCAGCTCCTCAACCTCGTCCAATCCGGCAAAGCGCCCGCCAGCGTGCTCCAAGCCCCCACCGTCGACTCCCTCCTGAACACCGCACTGTCTAAAGATCAGCTGACCACGAAGCAGCAACTCCTCGCCAATCTCCCTGACGAAGACGACGCCCTGGAAAAACTCATCGCCACGCGTATCCAAAGCTATCGCCAACACGGCGGCTCCGCCACCGCTGGCCAAGCCCTCTTTCAAAAGCACTGCACCATCTGCCATCAATTAGGCGGTGCCGGCACGGTGTTAGGCCCCAATCTCGACGGCATCGGCAACCGAGGCCTCGCTCGCCTCACCGAAGACGTCCTCAACCCCAACCGCAACGTCGACATCGCCTTCCGCCTAACGACACTCACCACAAACGACGGCCACACCCACGTCGGCCTCATCAAACGTACTGAAGGCACCCAAACCATCCTCGCGGATCCTACCGGCAAAGAATCCTCCATCCCCACAGACAGCATCACCACAAAGACCGCCCTCACACTCTCCCTCATGCCTGCCTCCTTTGCCGATGCACTCAGTGAAGCAGAGTTCCGAGATCTCCAAGCCTACCTCCTCTCGCTTCGAAATTCGTAGCTCGACTTTCCAAAGTCGTAACGGCCATACAGATCTCTCCACCAATGCGACTTTGGAAAGTCACGCTACGAAACGAGAGCTCGCAGCCAGACAATTGCAGCAATCATCAACACACCACCGCCTAGCAGATAAGCGAAGCGGAGATTGGTGCGATCCATCAAACCGACTTCGAGATCGACGATAGAGAAGGAGACGGCCCCAGCAACGAAGATCAGAAAGAGCCTCAACCAGGCAAACGGACTCATGGCTCCATCGGGAAAACCTCCGAAGGTGACAAACAGAGCGATGCAAGCAGCCAGTTGTGCAAGGCGCCCGATATTGAAATTTAAAGACATGTCAGTAGTCTTTCGCTGCTCGAACGCGGCCTTTTTTGTCACTGTATTCCACTTTTCCCATGTGGACGAGATAGCGTAACTCTGTCCACCGATCCTCATAGACGGCTGCGTCCTGCCACTTCCCCACCTGCGTCATCTCTCCTAGTAGAACATTGAGGCGTTCTCCTAACCCATGCATAACTGGAATTCGAGTCGCTATCAACTGCTTGGCTTTTAGGGCCTGCATCGGGGCGGCGAGAAAGAGCTGCCCGAAGAGGTAGGCGGGAGCTGTCACACGCTGAGCATAGAGTTGCGTCATGAAAGCGCCCCCACTCGCGGGCTCCAATTGCACATGGATCCCCGAATCCTCAAAACCGTAATGACCCTGACCGTCCTTCCAGCGTCGATACCCCACGACGAGAACGATCAAGGTTCCCAAAGCGGCGCACACCCAAGCGTACTGAGCTCAATTCTCAATCCCCAGATTGTACACCACAAACAACGGTCCCCAGTAGAAGAAGGCCACCGTGCAAATCAGGCCGATGGCACTGCAAATGACGTCAACAGCCGCTTTGACCACTTGTAGACGATTGTATTTTTCTATCACTCCCTTAACTCAAGATGTTAGAATTGGCGATTCTCGTTGAGATCGCAAGACAAACCGGCATCTGTTTCCCCGATGGTCGAGCCTTGATTCTCTCCTCTCGATGGTCATCATAGAACAGTGTCTGCAACACTTCCCTCTGCCTTTCTCTCGGGTCTACGAACCTTGCTCGGCTCCGATCAGGTCCTGACTGAGCCGATCGATCTCATTCCCTACGGATTCGATGGCACCGCCACATTGAAAGAGCGAGCAGGAGTCGTCGCTTTGGCTCGGACAACTGAGGATGTCGGGCCCATGGTCGCCCTGGCGCACGAGCACCGCATCCCCATCGTCGCTCGAGGATCCGGCACCGGGTTGAGTGGCGGCAGCGTTCCCGTCAAAGGGTGTTTGGTCCTTGGATTGAATCAGTTAGACCAGATTCTTGAGGTCGACCCCAAGAACCTGACCATGCTGGTGGAAACGGGATTGATCACGCAGCGGATCGATGAGGAAGCGGCCAAGCATGGACTCTTCTACCCGCCAGATCCCGGCTCGCTCAAGATCGCGACCATTGGCGGGAACGCGGCCGAGAACTCGGGCGGTTTACGTGGGCTCAAGTATGGCGTGACGCGAGACTATGTCATGGGTATGGAAGTCGTGCTGGCCGATGGCGAGGTCGTTTGGTTAGGCAATCAGTGTGTGAAAGACGTCGCGGGGTATTCGGTGAAGGACCTCTTCATTGGCTCCGAAGGCACCTTAGGTATCATTACCAAAGTGCTGCTTAAGCTCCTCCCACGGCCAGCGGCACGGCGCACGATTTTGGCCACCTTCGATCAGTTAGACCAAGGCGCTCAAACCGTTTCCGATATCATTGCGGCGAAGATCATTCCCTGCACCTTGGAGTTTCTGGACAACACGACCATCCGTTGTGTGGAAGATTTCTCCAAAGCGGGGCTGCCCGTCGAGGCGGGCTCGCTCGTGCTCATGGAAACCGATGGGCCTGAAGCCGTGGTGACCGACGAATGCGAACGCATGATGGCCTTGGCTCGAGAGAACGGCGCCACCGAGGTGCGCGTGGCTGCTGATGATGCCGAAGCGGCACGTTTGGCTGCGGCAAGACGCAGCGCCTTCTCAGCTCTGGCCCGGATCAAGCCGACGACGATCTTGGAAGACGTCACCGTCCCGCGCACACGCCTCGCGGAGATGGTGCGTTTCATTGCCAAGACGGGCGTCAAGCATCGGCTCCAGATCGCGACGTTTGGTCACATGGGCGACGGCAATCTCCACCCGACCATTCTAACGGATGAACGCGATCATGAAGAAATGGAACGGGTCGAACTCGCCATCGAGGACATTGTCAGACAAGCGCTCGCATTCAAGGGCACAATCACCGGTGAGCACGGCGTGGGCTTGGCAAAGAAGGCTTTCTTAAAGGAGCAGTTGGGCGATGCCAGCTATGCGCTGATGAAGCGGGTGAAAGCGGCGCTCGATCCCGAAGGATTACTCAATCCTGGCAAGATCTTCTAGTGATCCGTTTCCATCCTGAAGGGCGGTCCTCCGTGGCCGCCGATTTATTAGACAGGCCATATCTTGCTATCAACGCGTACTCCCCTCGATCACGGCGCGGACGGAGCAGCGCCCTCCGGGATGGAATGATTGTTAATTGCTAACCAAACTCTTGATCGCTTGAAGCGCTGTTGCATCCCTCACCAAATAGGTGGCGAGGAGAGCCGCAACCGAGGCGAGACACGCCGTGCGCCAAGCGGCCCGGCCTTCGATAGTCTCGCGGCTCGACCAAGCACAGCTCAGAGCGATGAGTTGAAGCCCTGAGAACAGCAAGAGGGCGCCTTTCTCACTCAGCCTTGGGTCCAGCGTGACCGCCGACACCACCACATACGCGACGATCGGCAGAATAAGAGCGGCTACCGCGATGATCAGCGCGAACCAACCGAGCTTCTGGGAATCCCCCATAGAAGCCTGATCGCGTTCGGCCTTGGCCGTTGAGTAACGCATGAGCGTGTCGTCGCTGGCAGGTAGCGCTTGGCGACGTTCTTGGCGGCACCATGAGGCAAAGTCCTGCCAATCTGTGACGGCAGGAAGTTCATTGGGAGCGTGGGCGTATGCGTATTCTTGATTGAGCATGGTTTCGGTCCCCAGAGGGACGGTAGAAAAGCGAGTAGGATTCAATTTAAGTTACTCAAAAATAGCCGGGCCAAGTGGCCTGACGATGGGAAAAGCCTTGTCAGAATGTAATCAGCGGAGCTAGAGGGTCTTCCATGAGAGACGCCGTCCCCGTCTTCCTTGGCTCACTCCTACTGTCTACCGCTGGGCTCGGAGCAACCGACCGCCCAAACATCGTGTGGATCACGAGCGAAGACAACGGGCCCGAGATTGGCTGTTATGGAGACGACTATGCCACGACGCCTCACATTGATGCCTTGGCAAAGCGTGGTCGAATGCTCCCGTGTGTTCCCCTGCTAGAACAACGTTGATTTCCGGGCTCTATCCACCGAGCACCGGATCAGAACACATGCGCAGCCAAACTCGCTTGCCTGTTGGTTTCTTGGGCAGTACATCCAGTATCTCTTCCAAACACCCACGACCCGAGTCTGGCGTGAACTCTACGACAGCGGCAAACTAACATAAACGCAAATCTGTTTCTGGGAACCGAAGCCTGCTGAAGAACTCTACGATCTGAAGAATGATCGCGACGAGATTCACAACCTAACAGATTCTTTAAAGCATCAAGAAATCCTGCATCGACTCAAACGCGCACAGCAAGAATGGGCAGTCCGCATCCGAGACATGGGCTTCTTGCCCGAGGGGGAAGTTCATAGTCGAGCAGGTGATGACACTCCTTTTGAAATGGCCCAGGATCCCTAGCCCTAGTTTCTTTTTAGTGTGTCAAAATCGGCTATTTTGACGATTATTTTCAACTCGAAACATCATAACTCGTTGATAATCAACGCTCCGATTTCTGGGTTTCATTTTGTAGTGCTTAATTTTAACTTGTCATTGCTGGCTTTCTTCCACGGTCCCATAGCTTGGCGGTCGTGTATTTCCGAACCAAGACTATCAAAGGCACTCCGTTGCTTCAACTCGTCGAATCCTACCGCAACGCCGAGGGTTCCCCGCGGCAGCGCGTGGTTGCTTCGTTAGGCAATGCTGTCATC
>CALLLI010000408.1 GCA_938082635.1 uncultured Verrucomicrobiales bacterium | reverse complement strand
ATCATTGAAAGGCTGTGGAAATTCGTAAAGCAAGATTCCCTCAAGAACACCTACTACGATTCATTTGGAGAATTCAAGGCGGCAATTGACGGAAAGATTCGTGAAGCCAACACTTCACTCAAACACCGCATGAAGTCGCTTTTAACATTGAATTTTCAGATTCTTCCGAATGATCCAGATAGAA
This sequence comes from uncultured Verrucomicrobiales bacterium, assembly GCA_938082635.1. Classification (GTDB taxonomy): domain Bacteria; phylum Verrucomicrobiota; class Verrucomicrobiia; order Verrucomicrobiales; family DEV007; genus JAACDM01. Next base: position 10,282 of record CALLLI010000408.1, on the reverse strand, counting down.
TCTTATGATAGCGCTTGGTATACAATGCGACCATGGCGAAACCATTCAAATGGATGTTCAAAGGCTTTCCCGCCTAAACGGACTTCCGCCGATCTGTACTAGATCGACGCTCGCTGGCTTCATTGACAGCGCCCGCGTGGTAACCTTCACGGTATTCGGATACTCAGGATAGCAAACACGCGCTCGTTTGATCGACGACTCCGTGTGCTTGTCAGGGTCATAGAAATCCAACACGCGCAGGTGCGCCTGTGAAAACAGGCTCGCTAGCAAAGCACTCGTTTCATCAAAGCCGGCGTGAATGTTCACCAGCCGATCTGGAGCGTCTACATTCAGCCATCCTAAATCATAAAGCCCTGAGCGATCATAAATGAAGTGAGACGCCAAGAGTGAGACGAGCACAGGACCGACAATCCCAATTACCGCCAGCCGACCAAGGAAACGGAGTTAATACACCAACAATCGCCAGACCAATGACACCAAGCGCCGCGACCACAAAGACCGACCAATCGAAACGCACAATGTTTCCGACGCCTTCAAAGCCTCCTCTCATCCTTGCCATGTCTCCACCCTTCCGCGCCTCCAATGATACGGCACCTCGTCCACGACGTAGGCATTCACCATGGCCGGCCCGTTGAGATCTTCCCGATCAAGAAACGGGATCTTCCAATCAATCGCCTTCACCGGACGGGGCGTCCATGTTTGCCTCGCACCTTCGATGATCGTGACTTCCCTCGTCTTCTCTTCGTATGAGAACGTGAATGGCATGGGCCCAGCAAAGCGACGCGCCTGCCGCCATCCCGAGAAGGGCGAGCCCGCAGGAAGCCCTGGAGTCTCCCCGCTAGAATCAACCTCGAAACGAAACCCATTCGATGCCGTCACGACATCTTTGCTAGATGAACGCTCCCAGTCAACCTCGAGATGGTGATACCGATACGTGGTGAAGAGGCTACCTATCAGAATCATCAAACAACGATTCGTTCACGATCCCAGAATGTAGAGGCCGCGCAAGGATCGCCCATCGTCACCTCGATACCTTACCATGACGCGATAGCCGATGAGAAAGAAGCCCTTGCCCAGAAGCTTAGGAAAACCGTGAGGGCGAAGGTTCTTCGTCTCCACCATGGCCACTGCCACGAAAGCCCACTCATCCTCATAAAGATCAAGACTCAGACAGGGCGGGATCAACTCAGCCAACTGCGCCTTCGGATAGGCAAAGCCCAGCACAAGCGAACGCTTAAGATGCGCATCGCGCCGGACACGGATGTTGGTTAAGCCGCATGTTTTCCAAAGTTTGTCCAGGCTACCACGCCCATGAAGCCCAAAGCAAAGAGCAGATTCCAAGGGCCCCACAATAAAAAATCCAACGCGAGCCAAGTCTCCAAGACATTCAACGTGCCAACAAGGGCAATTTGAAGCCACGCATTGATCTTTCGATAGAGCCCGCTCCACACCCAAACCGCCATCCCAATCTATGAAAGCCCGATGAGCTTGGTGATCTCCATTGCATGAGCGTCCCCAAGAATCCGTGAAACAATCGCCTCATGACGAGGCGCCATGTTCAGCACCTTGCAAAGCAGCCCATTGATCAGCCAAACCAAGCCAATCGTAATTCGCAGTCCCAGAGCGATCATTAGGATAAACTCTAACAGGTAGAAATCGTCTTGCAAGCCTCACCCTCGCAACGGCAATGGAAACGTTTGTTAGAAGTCTTCCAGAGCACACCACGCTGGTTGTGCGGACGGCCAGGAATGGCCATCCTACGAGACGAGACATGCTAGTAGCACCGCCCCCTCAGTAGCTCCTACTTTCCGTGTATTCAGTGTTTCTCCCTTCCCCACGATCTTCACGAGTGCGCCCCTAGCCCCCCTAACACCCCACGAAACCTAGCGGTTCAGCCACCAGTAACTGGCATTCAGATAGGTCGCAAAGCTGACCCATGCGAGGTAAGGTAGGAGGAGTGGCGTCGTGATGGGTTGAAGCTGACGAAAGTGACGGATCGTCATGAAAATCGCTCCCCACAGAAGGACGATAATCACCAGAGCCGCCAACAGATGGTGAATGGCAAAGAACACCGGCGTCCACGCCAAGTTGAGAAGCAGCTGCGCACCGAACCAGCTCAAAGCGACGCGTTTTGCGTTGCCTGCCTTCGCTCGATGCCAAACAAGCGCGAAGGCCGCCCCCATCATCGCATAGAGACAAATCCACACCGGACCGAAGATCCAGTTTGGCGGATTCAGAGCAGGCTGGTTCAGCAGCGCATACCAGTTTGGAATCTGACTGCTGGTCACACCCGCGCCGAGGCCACCGAGAGCCTCGACCGCTAGAATCGAAAGGGGTACTTTAGCCCAGAATGGCAGACGCATCATTTCCAATGAAACGCTGCCCACCCGCCGATGGATTCCTAATACTCCGGCACCGCTAGGTGATGACGCATCCGGTCTGCTGCGGCCGCCACGGTCATACCCGTCCCCACCACCTCTCGCGACGCTCCTTTCGCATAGACTAACACAATATTACCCGTGCGCTTATAGTCGTTGAAGATAGAATCTAAACCCAGGTCACGACTGAGCAGCTCCGCCTGCCGAATCGCGCAGTCCGAACTATAGTCGAACTTGATAAACAGCACTGGCTCCTCGACAAACTCTCGCTGCAGCTCAGCAAACACCGGATCCATGGCTTTAGAATTCGCACAGCCATTCGCGTGAATCATCACAGCGACCAGTTTGCGGTTCTCAAGAAGGCCGCTTGAAGAGATTGACACGTTCTCAGCTTCAGAAAGCCGCACAACCAACGTGAATGCTAGGGCGATCATCGCAGCAGTAGCCAACGCCGTCGCGCCAATGGCCCAACGCTTCCACCGGAAGGCAGCGCGCGCGAAGTCACAGGCGCTCAGAATCTTCTGCAAACGCGAGCATGCTAGCCGGCTCGTGTCGTAATGAGCTTTGAGTAGCCAATCTAAATGATCATTATCCATGACTACCTCCCTTCACTACGGCTGCCGCCGTTTCAGCCTTCTCACCTGCGATCAATCGCGCCTTCGCACGCGAGAGCATGTTTAAGACAGTACTTCTTGGCTTTTCCAACATGGTCGCAAGTTCCGCAGCTGAGTAGCCCTCGACACAATTGAGATAGACGACCTCGCGCTCCTCCGCACTGAGACGGCTGAGGCTAGTTTCAAGGTCGAGATTCGTCCCAATTTCGGAACTTGTGGGGGCAGGTAACGGTGTTTCAATCATTTCAAGCGATTCGAAGGCAACCAGCTTCTGACGGCGGATGTGGTCGTAGAAGAGATTGCGGATGGTCATGAGCAGGTAGCCTCGGGAAGTGAGTTTCCCTTGTTTGCCAATCACCCGCAGACAAGCCTGCTGAACGAGATCTTCAGCATCATGACGATCATTAGCCAAAGACACGGCGAACCGATAACCCATCTGGATGAGCTCCTCTTCGCTAGTATCGGTCGTCATGAATGGTTACGTGCACAGCTCACTCTATAGAAGACGAGCAAGCGCGCCATCTGATCCCAGCAATTCTATGGGATTGCGTCGTTCGCAGAAATTCAATCCTACATCAGCCAGTAGACACCTCACGTCGGGCGCCTCGGATCTATGAACTTCCGTTACATTGAGGCAGCCCGCATTCGATCGAGGATGTTTCGCGTGATTTGTTGCTGATGTTTGTTGGGCCCACCCGGCTCGGTGTAAACTTTAGGCCGAACATATCCTGGTGGAGCACTGAGGCCATCAGCCCACCAACAGGTGGCGGCATTGAAGACGAAATTATCACGAGGGCCAGGATAAACAGTCGCTGTGTAGACGCCTCCGTTCAGTTCACCTGGAGCACTCTGAGTTGGGCCGGTGGCAACGACCTCAAGACCTGGAATCTTGGCTGGATCGCCGTGATACTCCCAGCCAATCACTCCTGCAATACGATCTCCTACCTTCATGCCCGTGCCTTGATAGATCCAATGTTCTGGCTTCGAACAGGTCCAATCCGCCCCACCCGTGACAGGCCCAGTGCTGTGTGCGCCCACGAGTTCATTTGCGTAAGGACGTTCGTGCGCCAGCGACTTCATCATTTCAAATTCGCGTGTTCCGTTAGGAGGTCCGAAGACGCCAATCCGCTCAAAGGCATCGCCACGTTCTCCAAACTTGATGCGACCGCAAACTGCATTTCCAGAGAAGAAACCGACACTCACACCTGCATTCACCGCTGCTTGAACGTTCCGATACATCTCGATGCTCCAGTATTCATCATGCCCCACGCTCAGAAATCCTTTGCCCCGGAGCAGTCCATCAGGATCCTTGTGCGTATCCAAATTGGAAATGTAAGTCACATCGTAGCCCTGGGATTCCATCCAGTAGGCAAGAGGAAACTCCCAGAGAAAGAATTCGCCGGAACCAGTCGAAAGCGGCGCGTCGAGGATCTGACAGTACTTCCCATAAGGACGCCGATAGCTGACCTGCACTCCATCTCCCCAGTACCATTGATGCGTACCGTTGTCGTAGAGTGAGAATTGCGAGGGCCAACGATTGTAGGCCTGCCAGGTATTGTCACTGCATTGAAAGAGGAAATCCGCTTTGCGATCGTCACGCACAATGAAGATGACATAGCTCTGCGCACCATCACGATTCGAAGTGAGTTTCCCCACGTACACACCACTCACCCAATTCGCTGGTATCTCGATCGTGGCACAAGCCTCCCAGTCACATTCGCGAACCCGCTTTTCACCCGTAGGCGGGTCAGGTTGCACAACACCGTCGAGCGGCCCCATTTTCTTCACCAATCTGCCACCTTGTCCACCATAGTATCCCAAGCGATAAATCTCGATCGTGAAGGGAAACGGGGGATTGGTACTAACGTGAAAAGAAACCTTCTCCCCCGCTCTAACCGTAGCCTCGGACACGTAACCTTCGATCCAAGGACACCGGTGTTTGGTCTCGGGGTCAATTCGTGGTTTCTCCAACATCCAATCACGCGTGCCAGGCAGAGCATTCTCCCGAGTAATCAGGTCGCTAGATTCTTCTGCAGGCAATATCGGCAGACCTGTCAGGACAGCCCCACTTCCGAGAGCGGAGAGAGTCTTCAAGGTATCCCGTCGTGTCGGGCGCATTGAGAAACCCTAAAGAAAGATCTGGAAGAGAGCCAGCTCGCAATCGCCCTTCCAAACCCAAGGCCGATTTGCTTGGATTACCCGTTGCCCCATATGCTATGACTGCGGAATGAATAAGTCTCTACTCGCTTGGCTGCTGGCGCTCTTCTTCGGAAATTCTCCGCTTCTCGCAGATTCTTGGATCTCCTACAACGACCTGGCGGACTCTGATCCTGACAATTCACCTGCCAACATCACTTCCTATGGCTTCGGCCGTAGCTACAGCGGTGATGGGATGGAAGGAGAATTGCTAGACTTTGAGACGGCTGCAGGAACAGGAGTGCAGGTGGCCTTCTTTGAGCAAGTCTCGGAGGGCGACTCGATCAACTGGGCTGGCGACACTGCGAAATTCATCGAGGGCACCGATGCTGGTGATAGCTTCGGTGAGGCTCTGAACCTAACGGGAAATCTAAGTTACAATGATGCGCCCGGATGGTACTTCGACATCATCCTCACAGGCCTGGATCCTAATCGCACCTACAGCTTTGCAGCCACGGCCAATCGCAATGGGGGCAGTTCCTATGCCGAGCGGGTGACGAATTGGAGTATCCGTGAGGCAGACGGTTTTCAGTATGCGAGTTCTACGACCGCACACAAGATCGATGACGCGAGCCTGGAATTCAGCACCGGCAACAATGACGACGGGAACGTGGCGCGTTGGACGAAGATCCAGGCGGGAGACGATGGCCGCATCGTTATTCGAACCACCCATGGCGTGGGTGAAGAGAATGGCGGCTTACCCGGCGCGCACTCTTACAAAGGCTATGCCGGCGGTGTGTTCTCATTAACGCTAGAGGAAGCGGAGGCTACTTACCAATGGATCGCTTACAATGATGCTGTCAGTTTAAATCCGGACGGAGCCGCTGAAGAGATCACGAGCGTGGGCTTGGGGCGGGGTTACGATGGCCCAAATGAAGGCGCCCTGCGTGACTTTGACACCGGGGATGATTTAGGTGTCATGGTCACCCTTACAGAGACCGTGTCAGAAGGAAACACGATCAGCTGGGCCGGAGATGCCGCAGAGTTTATCGAGGGCACAGACGCAGCAGATACCTTTGGTGGCATTCTCGAATTGACCGGCAACATGAGTTACAACGATGCCCCCGGCTGGTATTTGGACACGACATTCTCAGGCCTCGATCCTAATAAAGTGTACACCTACGCAGGCACCGCGAACCGCAACGGTGGTGATTCCTATGGCGAACGCGTGACCAATTGGAAGATCTTAGGAGCGGAAAGCTCAGTCTTTGGAAGTACAGCAGGCACCCACAAGGTTACCACCGAATCCGTGGAGTTCAGCACCGGAAACAACGCCGCAGGCTATGTCGCGCGTTGGACAGATATTCAGCCCAGCGCCGAGGGCACCTTTACGATTCGGACCAGTCATGGAATCGGCGAAGAGAACGGCGGCTTGCCCGGCGCGCATGCTTACAAGGGCTATGCAGGCGGCCTCTTCCTTCTCATGGAACAGAGCTCCGCCACGAATCAACCGACCACCCCAGCGATAGAAATTTTCCGGCTAACCCCTTTGAATGAGCAAGCCAAGGCCCATCCGAACACGCCTGTTCAAGCGATACTCAAACACACGAGGGCGAACGTCGATCACGAGTCGATCACGTTGACAGTCGATGGCAATCCTGTGACGCACAACATCACCGCGAGTGCAGATGAAACGCGCATCTTCTTTCCAGCAGAGACGCTTTATGCCTCAGGCAGCACCCACCAGGCTATGCTCCATTTCAGCGATCTCGCGGATCCACCCGAGGACTACGAAACGACTTGGTCGTTCACCGTGGAAACCTTCACCGACCAAGCCTTGTTCCCGGTCATCCCTGCTGGGTTCGCACAACCGCTAGAGGATCTATCGGACCACACAAGGGGCTTTGCCGTCCGCCTTGGCGCACCGACGTTCGAAGGCGACGTGACCGTGAGTGCGTTGGAAGATGTAGAGACGCTCTGGGACGAAGACTTCGAGAATGTGGTAGACACCAAGGACTACAATCCCGCAGGATACTTCATCGAGAGTGGTTCCTTGAACTACCAAACTGACGGCTTGCCCCGTGGAAACAAGACGGGTGAGCAACACTTTCCGGGCATCGAAAGCAACGAGATGCCAGGTGTCGCATTCGCCATGGAATCGCGGAGCCTTTGGTATCTACGACCTGGCTTTTACACACTCAATGTGACTGTGGGAACCGAGTTCGAGATCTATCTCGGCGCAGCCGAACAAGAAGTGCAACTGCCTCGCACTTTCCCCGAGTGCAACAACTGCGGCGGTGAGGACGCTGCTTGGGTGGTAAATTTCATCATCGAAGAAGCGGGGCTCTATCCAGCCAGGATTGTCTATTTCAACAACGAAGGCGGCGGAAGCTTTGAATTACTCGAAGCCGCGCCTGATGGTGCCAGACACCTGATCAACAGTGGTCACCCGAACGCCATTGTCAGCTACGTGCCGCCGGAGTTGCTCACCGATCCTCTGCAGATCCTATCCATTTTCCCAGTCGACGATCAATGGCAGCTCGACTTTCTGACTCCCGATCCTGAAGCCATTCACGAAGTCCAATCCAGTATGACGTTGTTACCTAATTCATGGACGAACGAGCCTAACATCACGATCGAGAACCTGAACGATGGGCTACTACGCGCCTTGGTGTCTCATGGCGATTCAGAGAGCCACTTCTTCCGCATCGCACTGCAACCACCAGCGCCTGTGTTCTTCGATGACATGGAATCCGGCGCGGGAGATTGGGGCGTGGGACTTCGTGAAGGAGCGACAGGCACCGCAACAGTGTGGGAGATCGGCACTCCTGAAACCGCTAGCGGCCTCATTGAAGGCGCCTTTAGCGGCACTCAATGCTGGGCCACAGACCTCGATGCCTCCTACGCTCCCGGCGCACTCGTCACCTTGCGCAGTCCTATCATTGATCTTGCCAACGTTGAACGCCCTCGCCTGCGCTTTCAATACGCCGTGGATAGCACCGAGGAGGTCGAAGGCGGTCGCATCAATTTCCGCGACGAGAATGGTGAGCTACTGGTCGTGTCGGACTTCGTCTTCTGGGGAAAGACAGAAGGTTGGCAGGCATTTGATCGACCCATTCCTGTCGAAGCGCGTGATCGCAAGATCATCATCGAGTTTGAATTTTTGAGCGATGAGTTAGGCCCCAATGGCGAGGGTTGGTTCATCGATGATGTCTCCGTGGGGAAATAGGAACCTTGTTCTTCCTCAGTCACTTCTGTAAAGACCGTTCATGCCTTCGAACGCACGCCCGCCCATAGACGATGCCGATCTCCGCTACTGGCTGGAGAACATGATCACCCATCATCGCTTTCGCATGGAAGAGGTCAGCGCCACCACCAGCCTTTCCTTTGAAGACATTGCCAGGGCGATGCAACGGTGGGAGATTCCCGCGACTCCCGAACTCAGTGACCTGAAGAGCTTGCGCGTCATGCCCTATCCGGGCGGCCGTCACCCTCGCATTGGGTTCCTCGACGGCGCTGTCGATCCTCAACGCGAAACCAAGATCAGCGTCTTCACGCCTTGGGACCCTAGCAGTTACGTCGTGGTCGATGTACCCGAAGCACTCTGGTCAAACCTTGGGCTCACTTATCTCGCGCACACCCACGTGGATACTATCTGGAGTAAAGATAACATTACCCTACCCCGCCAGGAATGGGAACGCCGCGCGGACGGCACGTTCCGTCTCTCCCGCACCTTGCCCAACGGCCTGCAGTTTGGCTCTCTCATCTACCCGGCCAAAGACCATGTGACCATGGCCATGTGGCTTCACAACGGCACGGACCAAGCACTTGGCGACCTGCGCGTGCAGAATTGTGTCATGCTCAAGGCCGCCGCGGGCTTCAACTCTCTATCAAATGACAACAAGACGCTTGCTGATCCCTACGTGGCGTGTCGGTCTGATCAAGGCGACCGCTGGATCATCACCGGCTGGGAGCCCTGTCACCGCGCCTGGGCAAATGCACCAGTCCCCTGTCTCCACGCCGATCCACGCTTTCCCGATACCGCCCCTGGCGAAACCACCATTCTCAACGGTTGGCTCTCCTTTCACGAAGGTTCAGAAGCGCAGCCAGCAATCGATGCTATCTCAAAACGATGGAATCGGCGCACCCTTCAAGACATCCAAAGCGACATAGATCTTTAACAGAAACCCGCTGCAACTACTGAGCAGTTTGATTCCGCAACCAGGCTTCGGCACCCTGCGGATCACTAGCGACCCAGTCACCGAACGCCGATTTCACGGCTTCCGTTCTCAATGTAGGATCTTGAATCGATGCCGACCAAGCGACATTGGCTTCTGGATCACGTTGCACGGCTCGCGATGCGGTCATTGCCAGGATAGCACCATCCTTATCGCCACCCTTTGGTAACTCCGCTAGCCAGCGTGAAGCCTCCATTGGGCTCGAGGTCATCCATGCCCCCATAAGGCTTTCCACTGCCTCCAAGCGATCTGTATCGTCGGTGTATTCCATCACCCAATTCGCCGCTTCGCCAGGATCTTGATGAGCCCACTGATCGACCAAGGTTTGGAGCATCCCTGTCCGCTCGCCACCAGGCTCTATAGAACCCAACAGCTCCGTGGCCTCGTCTAGATCCTCGTGGCTCATCTGAGCCATGAGGCGACCGAAAGCCTCTCCCCTGAGATCATCAGGCAACGAATCTGCCCACTCCAGCGCGCTATCTGGGTCCTGTCGCGCCGATTCAGCAGCCAAGGTATTGGCAACAGCCGCCTGTGAACTATCAATGGCATTCATGTCTTCAGCAATCGCATCGAAGTAATTCGCAGCTTCTACCGGATCCCTCACCGCCCATGCACTGAGGACCGTCTGTTGGCCCATATCATGTTGAAAACCCCTCAAAGAATCCACATAGCTAGACCTTCGCCGAAAACCCATTTTTTTGAAGAATCCGATAGCGCCCTGCTAATCCTTTGTCAACGTAACCCGTTGACTTTTAGAATATTACCACCAACAGAGATCCGATCTCTATGCTCGGCAAGAACTGCTTTTTGAGGCGGAACTCTCGTCAGAACTCAACAGTTTCGTTAACCAGTCCATCGAAATCACCTATCAATTCCCGGAGCTTGTTTCTGAAGTTGATCGCGATCTCGATATCCA
>CALLLI010000407.1 GCA_938082635.1 uncultured Verrucomicrobiales bacterium | reverse complement strand
GGGGCGGGTAGTGACGAAGTGCTGGCACTTACGACATCGACCCTGAACAACGGGAAAGTTAATGTAGACGGTCAGACCATCCGCAACGGGCAAATCGGATACGGACTGTCTCCCGGATCGGTGCTTTGGAAGCCGATCATTACAGTGGGGGCAACAAGGGCCACGGCGCTTATCGAATCGAAGATTGATTTGCGCGCCAATCTTCTGGCAGCTAATCTTGTCGACGACTTACCCGTCAAAATCATATAAAGCGTTGAAGTTCAGGACTTTCACAACCCAGATCTCAACGCGATTTTGTCACCACTCTTGTCAGGAAATCGCCCAGCAAACTTGACGGAGCACCAGAAATTTGTAACGGCTCGTAGTATAGATCACTCCTTTCTCTGCGGTCGGACTCTAGTCTCGCTTCCGACGTGTGACCATGGCCAGGCTACCTAGAAGTGAGAGCATTGAGGAAGAGGGCTCAGGAATGGCCGCAAAGGGAGTGCTTGAAAGTTCAGCGATATTGCTAGCGCTCAAGGCTGTGTCGTAGGAGGCCCAGCCATACATGACACTGCCAGCTCCCATAGGGTCGGTCGTGCCATCTCGAGCTCCCATGACGGCGACCATGTCTTACAAGGGCAATTCTCCTCCGAGGCTACCAACTTGGGAGCCATCAACATACAGCCTTACTTCTGCTGCGGTGGAATCGCTGACCAAGGCCAAATGAACATCCGAACCAAAGGTGGAGTTTACGCTTTGACCCGCAATGGCCGCAAATTGGTTGTCGCCCACGCCGAATTGCGTGGTGCCCATGATGCCTGTTTCATTCCACTGATCCAGTTTTACGGCAAAGGCCTGGTTGCCTGCAATCGCCGTGGAAGCGCCGTCTTCAATGGCGTTGAATGAGAACTCGTACGTAGGGTCTCCAGAGATAGAACCGAAATCCACGAGAGTGGGTTAGGTGATCGGTCCTGTTGAGAGGCCGACAGCACCCAAAGCAATGCGTGAGACCGCAGCTGTGCTGAAGATTGAGAGTGAAATGGTGGCCAAGAGTGAGACCGACAGGGTGCGTGCGATGATAGAATTTATGAGGCTGATTGTTTCTCTATCCCTGATGTAGCAGGTACGCTGCCAAAGGGTGCCGCGAAATCCAGCAACGTGGTTGAGCTTCAATAGCGCTTATGCGCAAATGTGTGAGGGCCAACGGGTTCCTCGTTTGCCGGCAGTTAAGAATTTAACGAGCTGCACGAGAGGAAGGATGACCAATCATACTGGCCAGGTGCTCAAAAGGCTGCAGGTCCCATGGTATGCGTAAAGAATCCAAGCAGGATCGACCTCTTAGAGTCGTGTTAGATGCCTAACTACCTAACAACGTTGTTTTGATGGGAGAGGCGTCGGCATGAGGTAGTGAAAGAGGAGCGAGGTCTGGTTGAGGCTTCAGGTATTCCTTCGAAGTGTCTTCCTCGGAGGTGATCTCGCGGATATTGGAACTGATCACGCTGCCGTATTGGCCGCTGGTGAGTTGGATGTCCATCCACTCGCCGTCGACTGCGCGGAGGATGATGTAGGCGTTGGCGTTTAACATGCCGACAGGGACCATGCTGCCATCTTCAGGATGCGTGACGCAGAAGAAGCAGGCTTGGCTCACACGCAAATAGCGGGGATCGTTGGGGAGGGGGAGCGGAGTGAGCTGCTTTTGGATGAGCGCAATCTCCTTGCTGCTGAGTTCATTTCCCGTGGGTGCCGCGTCTTCGTTGATGGACTGGCCGCCGAGTTGCGCGCAGGAAACGAGCCCATTCAAGATGAGGAGCGCGGTGAACAGTTTGAGGAGAGGGAGCATCATCACTTAAGCGTCAAGCTCGACCGGTTTCGCCTAGCAATCAATGTGCAGAGGGGGGAATTCCTCATTGCGCTGTCTGGATGCGCCTACTACGAAAGCGGAAGGAATGACGAATCAGTTCTACCAAGACTTTGATCGTGAGACGGACTCGGGGTATCCCCGGCCGGATGACTATCGCACGCCGTTTCAGGTGGACCGCGATCGCATTCTACACACGTCGGCTTTCCGTCGGTTGCAGAGTAAGACTCAGGTCTTCCTTTCGGGCGAGTATGATTTTTACCGGACGCGTCTTACCCACTCGTTGGAGGTTGCGCAGGTGGGGCGCTCGATTTGTCAGCGTCTCAAGAAACGTTCCGACTTGTTGTCAGACGACTATCACATTGATGCGGATCTGGTGGAGGCGGCTTGCCTTGCGCACGATCTTGGCCATCCGCCCTTTGGGCACAGTGGTGAACGTACGTTGCACCATTGGATGCGGGACTACGGCGGCTTTGAGGGGAATGCGCAAACCTTGCGCATGCTGACGGAGACGATCTATGCGAATCCTCGCGAGGGTAAGTTGACGGGCATGAAGCCGACGCGTGCGTTCCTCGATAGCATTCTCAAGTACAAGGCCTTTCATCGTGAAGTGCCTGGCGCGCGGAATCACTTCATCTATGATGACCAAGAGACATGGCTAGCATTTGTCTTTGGCGAGGCTTGGGGCGAGGTGAAGGAAGGGGGGGCAGGCAAGTCGCGAAACCACGTGAAATCGATCGAGTGCCAGATCATGGATTGGGCAGATGATACGGCGTATTCCCTCAATGACTTGGTCGATGGCATCAATGTCAGCTTTATCACGACGGAACGTATCGAGCGTTGGGCGGCGACGCAGAGTCTGAATGCGGTGCAGGCGGAGCATGTTTCGAATTTGCTCCGTGCGATTCGAGAAGAACGGACTGAGCCTGTCATTGGTCGAAAGATTGGTGAATTCATTGCCGGATGTCGTTTGGAGACAGCGGAAGAGAGTATTCTCTCGAAGCAGAGCCATCGCTATCACTTCAATCTAGTCATCGAGCCCGAGATCCGGGCAGAGGCGGATCTCTACAAGCGTCTCGCTTTGGACGTGGTGTTTCGTTCGCAGCAGCTTCAGCAACTCGACTACAAGGGTGATCATATTCTGAGGCGCTTGTTAGAAGTCTTTGCCGATCGTTATTTGGATCCTGAGTGTCTTCCGCCGGTGGCTTTGCGTCTGTTGCCACCGCTCTATGAAAAGTTGCTTGATGAGGCGACCTCGAAAGCGGGGCGTGCGCGCATTCTTTGCGACTATTTGGCGACGATGACGGACGGCTTTGCCACACGGACTTACAAGCGTCTCTTTGATGCGGAGTTTGGGTCGATTGTCGACCTCGTTTAAGGCTTTCGTTTATGGTCGGAGTCCGCTTAACTTCGGGCATGCTGAAACGTAAGCTTCTTCAACTCGGTCTCGGAATTTGCCTAGCTGCCGTTGCTCAGGCCAAGCCGAATATCATTGTCATCATGTCCGATGACATGGGCTATTCGGATATTGGGTGTTATGGAAGTGAAATCGAAACGCCCAATCTGGATCAACTGGCTGGCGGTGGTGTTCGCTTCACGCAGTTCTACAATACGGCGCGCTGTTGCCCTACGCGGGCGGCGTTGTTGACCGGGCTCTATTCGCATCAAGCCGGGATCGGTTGGATGATGACGGACAATGGCCACGCGGGCTATCGTGGGGATTTGAACAAGCGGAGTGTGACCTTTGCGGAGGCCCTGAAGCCAGCGGGCTATCGTACCTACATGGCGGGCAAGTGGCATGTGACGAAGCATGTGAGCCCTGACGGCCCGCGCTTCAACTGGCCAAGGCAGCGTGGCTTCGATCGTTTCTATGGCACCATTCACGGGGCTGGTAGTTTCTTTGATCCTAACAGTTTAATGCGTGATAACACGATGATCTCGCCTTATGCGGATCCTGATTACACGCCTGAGCAGTACTATTACACGGATGCTATCAGTGATCATGCGGTGCGCTTCATTCGCGAGCATGAGGAGACTCATGAGGAATCGCCCTTTCTGATGTATGTCTCCTACACAGCGGCGCATTGGCCGATGCATGCGTTAGAGAAAGACATCGCTAAGTACAAGGGCAAGTATGGCGAAGGCTACGCGGCCATTCGCCAGAAGCGTTTTGAAAAGATGAAGACGTTAGGTGTGATTGCGCCGGACGCGGAACTCTCGCCTGCCGATGAGCAATGGGAAGACATGCCTTTCAAAGAATGGGACATCCGCAACATGGAAGTCTATGCGGCGATGGTCGATAACATGGACCAGGGGATCGGTCGGATCGTGCAGTCTCTCAAAGACACGGATCGATTAGAAGACACCTTGATCTTGTTCTTTCAAGATAACGGCGGGTGCGCGGAGAACTACGGGCGCAACATGGGGCAGTGGAAGAAGGGGGACTATCCTAAGCGCGCTGATAAACCGACGCTCAAGCCTCTTGCTGATGATTACTTGCAGAAGCACATGCAACCGAAGCAGACGCGTGATGGCTGGCCTGTGCTCACGGGGCCTGGTGTGATGCCGGGTCCGGAAGATACTTACATTGGGTATGGGCGTGGCTGGGCGAATGTCTCAAACACGCCGTTCAGGACCTACAAGCATTGGGAGCATGAGGGTGGCATTTCTTCGCCTCTTATCGTGCATTGGCCTGCGAAGGTCACGCGTAAGGGGGCTATCGATGAGCAGCCGGGGCATTTGATCGACATCATGGCCACTTGTGTGGATGTGAGCAATGCGGAGTATCCCGCCGAGTATGAGGGAGAGCGCATTCAACCGATGGAAGGTGTGAGTCTGGTGCCTGCTTTCCTTGGCGAGCCGCTCGTTCGGGAGGAGCCGCTTTTCTGGGAGCATGAGGGCAATCGGGCGGTGCGCGTGGGGGATTGGAAACTTGTTTCCAAGCACTCTGTTGGCGAATGGGAACTTTACGACATGAGCAAGGATCGGTCAGAGTTGCACGATCTAGCGGAAGCCCAGCCAAAGCGTGTGAAGGCGATGGCGGCGCGCTGGCACATGTGGGCGTTGCGTGCGAATGTCTTTCCGCTCACTCCCTACTATAACAACAGGAAGCGGGGCTAACCAAGATCTTCTTGGGGAGGTTTGTTGCCGATCTGTGCTAGATCACGGCTGCGACGGAGCACAGCCCTCCGGAATGAAGAAGGCGTTAGCCGATCTTCTTGCGGAGCGCGCTGACATTCTGCACGGGGGTGACGTAGCGGGCATACTCCTCTGAGCGGAGGGCGGTGCCCATGAAGACTTCGTCGTTGCGGTGCGTCATGAGGCTGGCTTGGGGTGCGGGCGCGGCAACGTGGATTTCTTTGGCGCCCGTTTCAGCGATGACGCGGTCGACGTTCTTTAGCGTGATGCCGCAGCCTGGCATGATGATGATGCGATCGCCTGCGCGTTCGATGAGTTGCCGAATCAGTTCGGTGCCTTCAAAGACGGATGGTTCTTGTCCTGAGGTGAGGATGCGTTGGACGCCAAGCTCGATGAGTGTGTCGAGAGCCTCAATGGGATCACGGGCCATGTCGAACGCGCGGTGAAAGGTCACGGGCAAGGGGTTCGCGAGCTCGATGAGTTGACGGGTGCGATCTGCATCGATGGTGCCGTCTGGATTGAGCAGGCCAAAGACCACGCCGTCCACGCCTTCCTCTTTGAAGATGCGCACGTCCTCTTGCATGACGGCAAATTCTTCTTCCGTGTGGCAGAAATCGCCGCCGCGTGGTCGCACCATGACGGAGAGGTTAATCTTGGCACGGCGCTTGGTTTCGCGAATGGCACCGAGGCTTGGTGTGGTGCCGCCTTCTAACAGATTTGCACAAAATTCGATGCGATCGGCACCTCCCTCGGCTGAGGCGATGGCACTCTCGACGGAATCAATACACATTTCTAGGATCATGGGGACAAGGAGCCCGATACTCGGGAAGAACTCAAGCGCGAAACCAAGCGCCGATGGCTTGCTGATTCGTGCCGACGTGGAAGACTTGCGCTTGGGCAACGTCTCCGTTCGTCAAGGCGGTCCGAGCGTAGGCGCATTGCAGTGCTAGTCCTGCCCCGAGAGCGTTTCCGAGAACGTTGGAGAGATCCAGGCCGTCGTCGTTGAGGCCGTGCTGAAGTCGAAGGCCTTCCGCGTTTGGAAGTGCCTCCAGTAGTTGAGCTGTGGCTTGGGTGCGGTTGCGATCATTCCCGTAGCTAAAGGCAGGGGTGATGCCGCAGACCTTCGGGGAATCGCTGCTGTTGGTGCTTGATTCTAACAGGACGGCTCCTGCGCCTTCGCTCACAATCATCTTTCGGTTAAAGAGGCAGGCCGCCTCGGTGCTGAGCCAATCGAGTTCTTCACTGCCGACGACGAGGACGCCGTCGACTTGATCTTCGAGCAACCATTCGATCCCGAGGTCCATGCCGCCGAGAAACTGTGTTGAATCTCCTATCAAGGTGTATGCTGGGCTACGCGATTCTAACATCGCGGCGAGATGGCTTGCGGGTGCGTTGAAGACGGTCTCCGGGAAGAGGATCGGGCTGGCCAGGGAGGGATCGTTCAGCACCTCGCTATAGAAGCGATTGCTGTAGTTCACGCAGCCATTCATGAAGACAAAGAGGACGCCGAGCCTGTAGCCTCCGTCTTGCACTTGGGCTTGGCGTTCTTCGCCTAACGCTTCCAGGGCTGCCGCGACCGCGTAGCGCGAGATGGGGCTGCATCGGCGCAAGCGTGGGTTGCGCAAGAATGCTAGGGGCGCTTTGGGTTTGGGAACGCGACGGATTTGCACGCTCGATGTGCTGCCTTCTCGTTGCGAGATGTCTGTTGGGAGTTGGCGATGTTCTTGGATCGCCTTGAACAAGGCTTCTGTTCCCCAGCCTGCAGAAGAGACTGCGCCGGCACCTGATAGGATAATCGATGGCGAACTCATGAAACGCGGCGGAGGATGAGGGTGGCGTTGGATCCACCGAAACCGAAGGAATTGGTGAGGACGGTATCGACCTTAGCGGCACGCGGTTCGCGGATGAGGTCAAAGGTGCAGACGGGATCAGGTGCGCGCACGTTGAGAGAAGGCGGGACCCACTGGCCTTTCAGCGTCATGAGGGCAATGATGGTCTCGACCGAGCCTGCGCCACCTAACAAATGACCTATCGCGCCCTTGGTGGAACTGACCTTGATGCTTGCGACGTCGTCGCCTGCCCATTTCTGAATGGCGGCACCCTCGGCGACATCGTTCTTTGGTGTGCCTGTGCCGTGGGCGTTGATGTAGTCGATGTCGGTCGGGGATACGCCTGCTTCGCGGCAAGCGGCGGTCATGCTGGCGAGCGCGGCGAGGCCTTCAGGATGTGGTTGAGTGAGGTGATGGACATCGGTCGCGCATCCGTAGCCGCAGATTTCACCTAAAGGCGTGGCACTACGTTTGGTTGCATGGGCTTCGCTTTCTAACATGAGCACGGCCGCACCTTCGCCCAGGGCGAGTCCGTCTCGGTCGGCATCGAAAGGGCGTGGTAAGCCTGGAGAGAGTGCCTGGAGAGAATCGAAGCCGGCGAAGACGAGTTGGCAGAGGGCGTCATACCCTCCGGTGATCACGCATTCTGCGCGGCCACTGCGAATGAGTCGGTAGGCTTGGCCGATGGCATCGGCACCTGAGGCGCAGGCGTTGCTGACGATGCTGATGGGGCCCTGGGTTCCAATGGCTTGGCAGAGTGTGAGGGCCTGGCTTTGAGGTTGATAGAGCGAGACGCGCGTGGCTTGGCCATGGCGTCTAGTGCTCGTGGTTGCCTGTTGATAGTAGGCTTCGCCCAGGCTCATGCCGCCGGCAGAGGTGCCGATGACGGCAGGTGGAGCGAGCTGGCGTTCATCTTTGCCCCAGCCTGCTTGATCCCAAGCTTCATAGCCGGCGAGGAGGAGAAGTTTGGATGCGCGATCAAGGCGTTGGAACTGCCGATCTGTTAGGCTGCGTTGGTCGATGGTCGTCGGAAGTTCGACTTCGCCTCCTCGAGAGGTGCGTTGACGTGACGTCTCAAAGAGGGTGATGTCTCGGAGGGCGGCGCGACCTTCACGGAAGCCGGCAGCATTCGTTTCCCAGCCAAGGCCTAACGAGGTGACGATGCCTGTCCCCGTGACGAAGACACGGTTCGAGGGCGAGGAGGAGAGCCGTTGTTTTTCGTTGAAGGCCACTAGTCTAACAAATCGGGTCGATTCTCTGCTGTCCGCTGCTTGCTGGCTTCGGCGCGCCAAGCGTTAATATGCTTGTGATGTCCTGACAACAGCACTTCTGGAACGGGGCGGTCTTGAAAGACGGGCGGTCGTGTGTAGTGCGGGGCTTCGAGGAGGCCTTCGCTGAAGGATTCCTGCCAGGCCGAGCGATCGTCGCCGAGCACGCCAGGGAGCAAGCGGACGACCGCATCCGTGATGATGGCAGCGGCGATGGTGCCATTGGTGAGGACGTAGTCGCCGATGGAGAGCTCGCGATCGACGAGGCCTTCGACCACGCGGTGATCGACGCCTTCATAGTGACCGCAAAGGATGATCAATTGGCGATCTGGCACCTCAGCCATGGATTCGGCGAGTTTTTGATTGAAACTCTGGCCCTGGGGCGTCATGAGAAGGATTTCAGAGGCAGTGTCAGGCTGGCGAATGGCTTCCACGGCAGCGAAGAACGGCTCGGGTTTCATGACCATGCCCTGGCCGCCGCCGTAGGGTTCGTCATCCACCTTGCGGTGCTTGTCTGTGGTGAAATCACGCAGGTCGTGCACGTGTAAGTCGAGGATGCCTTTGTCCTGAGCGCGCTGCATGATGCTCTCGGAGAGAGGTACGCGGCAAATGTCTGGAAAGATGGTGACGATATCGATGCGCATGTATTAGTGGCCGGCTACGTGGCTGCGGAGATAGGCAATGAGGTCGATGACCTGGTTTTCTGTGAGGATGTCTAACAAGCCTTCTGGCATGAGTGAAGGCTTCATGGTGGTGAGGTTCTGGAGGTCTGCTTTCGCCATCCGTGCCTCTCCAGTCAAGGTGCGAAGGGCAACACTGCTCTTGTTCCGCTCAATGATGGATCCGGTGATCACGCTGCCATCTTTGCCCGTGGCGACGCTGAGCCGATAGTCCGAGGCGACGCTGGCGCTGGGATCGACGATGTTGTTGAGGAGGTAGTCGATGTTTTCACGGTCGGAGCCGGTGAGTTCGGGGCCGATCTTGCCGCCTTGATCGAAGAGCTTGTGACAGGCGCCGCAGGAGTTGGCATAGAGTGCTTTGCCTTGCGCTAGATCAGGTGAGCGAGTCGTCGTGGTGATGAGCTGATGATAGCGTTTGATGCTGTCTTGTTTCACTTTGCTTGATTGGCGAACACTTCCCCAGTGAGTTTCTAGCATAGCGCTCAAGCCTTTGTTTTTCATGGCGGCGATCTTCTGCGCTTGGCTTGCGCTGATGTCAGTGCGTTGGAAATGACCGTCTGCGAGTGCCTGGACGACGCGCGTGGTAGTGTCTTTGTGGGAAATGAGCGCGTCGATGGCGAGGGGCTTCTCTTGTGGCGTGAGTTCGTTCCAATGGGTGAAGAGCCTGTCTTGCCAACCTTGGACGTTGCGGGTGGGGAGCGAAGGGAGAATGATAGCTCGGGAAGCTGCTGGTCCCTGATGAAGGATTGACTGACACAAGGCGTCGACTTCTGGGCTATTGACTGCCATCAAGATTTGGAGGTCTTCTGCCTTGCCGTCTTTCTGCACGGCTTTCATGAGTTGATTGATCGTCGGTTGATGCTTAAGCTTGACGGCAATGGCCAAGCCTTCTTGAGGTGCGGCTTTGATCAAGCGTTCAAGAGCCTTGTCGATGGGGAACCTAACTTTGATTCGCTGCTTCTTGTAGGAGGTCGCATAGCCTTGCAAGATGGCGGTGAGGCGAGGCACTTCTTCTGTTTTTAGCATCTCGATGAAGTGGAGTTGCAAGAGTGAATTCTCGTCGTCTGGTTCAAAGCTGCGCCGGGCGATGAGTCCTTCCAGCCAAGGTGAAGCTTTCCCTGCCTCAATCTTGGATGCATGGTAAATTCTGGTAAGCTTGGGTTCTAGCGCATACCAAATCATGCGTTGCATCACACTGTCGCCGAAATCTTCTTGCCGTTCTGCGAGGGAAATGATCACATGTAGATTGTCCGCCGTTGTGAGGTAAAGTCTCACTAGGGAGGAAGCGTCTTGTTTCGCCATCTCGATGAAGCGTGCGTCAAAGCCGCCTTCGCTGTTGTTGGCGAGGCGTACGGCCCAGGCTCGGACATGCTCATCGCGATCGTGGCTGGCTTCGAGTAAGTTGTCCGTGTTGAGGCCACCGATCACGTGGAGTGTCCAGAGTGCTTGGAGTCGTGTGTTTGGTTTCGGAGCTGCTGAGAGCCAGGCACGGAGAGACGAGATTGTTTCTTTGTCGAGCGTGCCAGCGACGGCGCGTTCGTGGAGTAGACGCCGTGCTTGACGGCCAAACCAGGCATTCTTGTGATGGTGATAGTTTAGGAGTTCATGATCGGACGCTTTGGCGAGATCGCCTTGCCAGGTCTTGCCCTTGTTGTAGGTGATCTTGTAAATGCGACCACTGGTGCGATGGACGCCATCGTGATCGTGGCATTCGCCGTCGTCGGTCCAGTCTGACAAATAGACTGCGCCGTCTGGTCCATACATCATGGAGACACCGCGAAACCAGGATTGGTTGGCTCGCATGAAGTCGCCTTCGTAGGTGCCGACGAACGAGCTGCCGCGACGTGTGAGTTTGTCCATGTTGACGCGTCGTCCATGGGTATTGGCCATGAACATCATGCCGCGATACTTGTCCGGCCATTGATCGCCTAAGTAGATCATGGCTCCGCAATGGGAGTGGCCGCCGCCTAACGTATTGGCAGAATCGCGTCCGACCGTTCCCTTCTTCCATTCTCGTTTCCAGTTCCCGGAACCGGCGTAGTGCGGAACGTCTGCTGACATGGTGAGGCGTTCATACACGTAGGGCGTCCGCGTGGTCGGATGCATGCGTTCGAGGAAAGCGCCGGGAATGACATGCCAGAGGTGGCCGTTGACGTTGCCTGACATGAAGAGTTCGCCTTGCTCATCCCAATCG
>CALLLI010000406.1 GCA_938082635.1 uncultured Verrucomicrobiales bacterium | reverse complement strand
ACGGCCTTCTAGGCCGTGACTCGGGCAGGATGCCCGAGCTACCTTCATTGCGGATCTAACAAAACACAGCTAATAGCGAACGCGGAAGAATCGCGTGGGCTCATCGGCCTGATCCAAATCAACGTTCAGCGTTCCTTCCACACCGTCCACTTCACGGACAACGGTCCATGAGTCAGCGGTCAGAGTATCGCTGGCTTCCAACGTGTACTTCCTTCCTGCAGGGCCAAGAATGGATAAGACGTAAGTGTCATCTGCTCCAGCAATGATACGTATCGTGCTCGGTGAATTATCAATAGGTGGTTGGATGTCAGCGTTGTCTATCGCTTTGCCAGGATTCTCGTGAAGGAATTGAACCTCGTCATCGGCAAGTGCGCGGTTGTAAAGCTGGAAGTCATCGAGCACACCGGAGAAGCCTAACACACCGCCGCTGAGGGCACCGATGAGCAGTGGGGTGGGTGACTGGTCCACAAACGCGGGGCCTATGGTGGGTTCTCCAATCATGGCTCCATCCAGGAACAACGTAACTTCGCCATTCTGATAGCGCACAACCAAATGATGGGGTGATTCCGTCGTGAACAACGTCTCCGTTTGGAACACGGATTCAGCGGCGGCACCCCACGCAAAGCTCCCCTGAGCCATGGCGACGGCAAAGGGATCGGCCGGATCGAGCCCCCTGGAGAGAATGGTCATATTTGTTGCTCCGGAATCCTGATTAAACCACAACGATGCGGTCATGGTTTCGAGAGAAGGAAGCCGTGCGGCAATGGGAATCTCGATATGAGCGGCACCTCCGCCTTCGCTGCCGTTGTTGAGCCTCACTGCAGTGCCGCTCGCGAGCGCTGGCTCGTTCAACCGAATGGTGGCGCCTTCTCCACGCGCGTAGGTGGCATCGCGCCGATTTCCCGAGGTGTCCTTGGCGATCGTCGATCCTTCAGCATCATCGAATGAGTAGTGAACTAGCAAGCCACTGGAAACGGGAACAAGAGCGGTGAGGTCAACGCGAATCTCTGGGCTCCCTTCGTCGTTACTCTCAATCACGAGCTCGGCCAAGAACACGCCTTCGCGGCCCTGAGGATCGAAAGCGATGTCGACTGCGGCACTTTCGTCAGGGAGCAAGGCTGCCGGAGGCTCGGTGAAGGTGAAGTGGGCCGCATCATCACCTTCTAAAGTAATATTACCAATGGTGAGGGGCTCCGAGGACCCACCGTTGAGGAATCTTAGGGGGACGGTTTCGGGGCCGGATACCTCACCAAAGAGCCCTCCACGCGCGACTACCAAATTGGGATCATCGCTTGTAGCCGGTACGATGAGGAGATAGTTCAATGCCAGGATCCGGCGGAAGGCAAAGTCATTCTCTTCACCGTCCATGGTGAGGCGCAACGTTGTTTCTCCTCCCAATGATAAAGCGAGTGGAGATCCCTCGGGATTCGTTAGCTGCGTAAAGCGCCAGGCGAAGCGAGATCCTTGGTTGGACAAGGCAAAGCGCCCTAGTGACTCGGTTGTTTGGTTCGCAACCGTGCGGTCACCCGTGACGCGTCCGAGCGCTATGTCTTGGGAGGCGTGACTGGCCGCGCGAAGGTAGACGTGATAGTCACCCTGTGGAAAGGTGCGTGTGTAGTTCATCCATTCGCCTGCTTCTGTTTGAAAGACCTCATAGTCTTGGGCACCGCTCAACTCATGACGCTGACGCGAAACATCGCGGACAAGTTCGCTAGGCTCAATGTCTGGCGACCCTGATCGCAGACCCACAAAGTCGTCGGGGCGATAGTCGTTCTCAGTCACGGGAGCCCCTTCGGTATCATGATAGTCGATCTCGGGCTCGGCGCTGCGTTCGAAATAGCTCTGATCCGCATCGGGCAACTGCACGCCGGTCTCGGTCACGCCACCTGCTGTTGGCTGATCTAGGAACTGACCAGCGCCGAAGTTGTAGTCCTCGGCTTCGACGACAATGGTCTCGCCCGTTTCCATGAGGCTCTCTTCAAAGGTATCAAACTGCCAAATGCTAACGACACCATCGACCTCGATCCGGCTTTCGTAGACTTGGTTGGGATCGAGTCCGCGAAAGACTCCGATGGTTAGGCCGCCGTCGGTCGTGATGGTGACCTCATCTGCTGGAACCAAGACTTCATTGAGATAGAGTCCGACTGTAAGAGGCAAAGGCTGATCATTTGGAAGAATCTCAAAACTGATGCCATCTGCTGCCGGATGGAAGGATGCCCCAGAAGCCGGCGTATGGCGCACGACTTGTGCCTCTGAGGGGACTCCTCGGGCGATTCCTGGGAGAAGTTCTGGGGCGGGATTTGATTCCACACTGCTAAAGTTGTCGAAGGTGACCGATGGTTTGGCATGTGGTTCCGTGAGATCATCGCCACGGTAGAAACTGAAGAGACCTAACAATCCCTCTGTATAAGTCACAGCGTCGGGATCTTGATCGCCATCAGTTTCGATCTGCACCATGGGAGACGTGAGGTCCTGCAAATCGTAAAGAGCACCGATGAGACGGTTGCCTTCGCCTCGGAAGACCATCCTATAAGTGTGATCATCGAGCAATTTAACATTTGCCCGGGCGATCGTGGGATTGGATGCTTCTTCGACGACACGATTGATCTGAAACTGACCACCCGGTTCACCGCCGGTTTGGTTGGGATCGTAATTGCAGACGTATCCCGTGGTCTGTCCTAACGCAATATTATCAACGCGAGCCAAGATGCCATAGGCTTGGTTGATACTATCATTCCAGTCAACGATATCGACCGCACAATAGAAGTCGCTAAGGACTTCGTCATCGATGTAGCTGAATACCCTCGCTGGTCCGGCGGGATCAGCGGCAGGCGGATTGGATTCCATGAGAAAGACTCCGTTCTCAAACGACAAAGGAGCAGGGGCGGAAAGCTGGATTTCGGCTAGCGGATCGAAATGGGTCCAACCATCGCCATTCCCATCGTCAAAGGCGTCTTCAAAGGCGGGGGCATCCTGGATGTGAAGAGCAGCCAGTAAGGCCACTCCCGCATAGTTGAGCAGTGACGAAACGGAGTTCATGCCTATGAGTGTATCGGAAAGCGGGCCCTCTTGTCTACGCTGGTATTCGTCGCCGTAACCGGCCTCAGTGGCTGGTGAGTGCGCTTAGATGGTCTGCCCGTCATAGTTTCGTGTCCAGCTCTACTCTCGGTTGGGTTGAGTCCACTAGTGGTTTTCCAGTTAGAACGTGATTAGTTCTACTTTGTTAGTTTGGCCGATTGTCGCGGCGAGAGAGTTTTAAACAGCGACGTAAGGATACAAATAGGCGCTCCGTAGGGTAGCGTGGCCTTCCAGGCCGCGACTCGGGCAAGATGCCCGAGCTACATTGGGTCAAGTTCTGACACTTGACAAAGAGACGATAGGGGGCTCAGGCGATGATCTGAGTAATTGGGGAGCCATGATCGATGTCCAAACGCTTGCGGCCCGGGATCTCAAGGGCGCGTGAATCGAGACCGAGTTGATGAAGAATCGTGGCATGAATATCTGTCACGTAGTGGCGATCCTCCACCGTATGAAAGCCAATCTCGTCGGTTGCGCCATGAACAACGCCTCGCTTTAGGTCGCCGCCTGCCATCCACACACTGAAGCCGAAGATGTGATGATCACGTCCATCGGAGCCTTGCGAGCCAGGCGTGCGGCCGAATTCGGTGGCGAAGACGACCAGGGTTTCGTCTAGCATGCCGCGTTGCTCCAGCTCTTCTAGTAAACCTGCGATCGGTTGATCGACTGCAAGCGCGTTCTTAGCGTGATTGGCTCGCAGTCCGCGGTGGGCATCCCAGGCTCCGGCACCGCCGCCGCCGCCGTGCTGAATCTGCACAAACCTCACGCCCTGCTCAACGAATCTCCGTGCGACTAACAGTTGCATGCCGAACTCTTTGGAATGGGCCTGATCCAAGCCGTAGCTGGCTTTGGTCGATGGACTCTCTGTGGAGAAGTCGACAATGTCCGGCACCGATTGTTGCATTCGAAAAGCCAGTTCGTAAGAAGCG
This sequence comes from uncultured Verrucomicrobiales bacterium, assembly GCA_938082635.1. Taxonomy (GTDB): domain Bacteria; phylum Verrucomicrobiota; class Verrucomicrobiia; order Verrucomicrobiales; family DEV007; genus JAACDM01. The sequence continues at coordinate 712 of CALLLI010000406.1, read as the reverse complement.
ATACGCGCAGCCATGCCCGCATCGTTAGGATACTCGATGCCACGCAGAGCATTGAGGTCCTGAATGAGATCTCTCCCGATGGCCTGTCTTGCTGGCGCAAACGGTTTTCCTGGTTGGCTGAAGTCTAGCGGGTTTGTAGGATCAATCCTTAAAGGCACGGCATCATGTGCGGGTCCCAAGTAATGGCCATCGCGTTTGTTCCAATGCTCGCGTTTCGGGGATGTCCAGTAGGTCGTTAGAAATGGCGGAAGGTTGTTAGATGATGGTATGGAATGTGATTTTGTCGGCAACTATGTTGATGTTAGTTTTTTGTTGCTTTCTTATGCGGTGTCGATCATGAGGCCTGTGTTCCGCCGGAGGATAGGGCAATGCGGGGAAGCAACCTGAGCGCCGCGTGGTCCCTACGTTGCAGGGGAGGTGGCGAGTTCGCTCGCCACCTCTCTTCGTTTCTCTCATCCCTGCAATGTTGCAGGAAAGCGATAAATCCACCTTTCGCATACTGGCGATTCATGATAAACAAGGGTAGTGTTAGTAGACGTCCAGTGCTTGGACCAGTTTGTCGAGGTCTTTGTAGCCGTGGATTCTTCGAAACGTGCTTTGCGCGTATATCAGTCCGGCTGCCAAATACCGGTCTGCCATGGTTTCTTTCTCTCCCTTGGTTGCCGTTCGCCAGCGGTGCACTCGGCTCATTCGTCGCCGTATGTTCAGGATC
>CALLLI010000405.1 GCA_938082635.1 uncultured Verrucomicrobiales bacterium | reverse complement strand
GGAGCGTGCTTAGTCATCTGGCTGACTCGACGCATGAGGCGCCAAGTCGCATCCTTGGTCAGGTGTATTTCATCGGGACGCGTGGTGACAAAGTGCTGACATTTCCGACACAACCCTTGGACTACAGGAAAGTTGATGTAGACGATGAGGCCACTAGCAATAGGTAAGTCAGCTGCCGTTTGCCTACTGCATCGATGTTTTGGAAGGCGGGTGCGACAGTTGTGGCACCGAGGCCCACAGCGACCATCGAATTCAAGGTTCACTTGCGCCCCATCTTCCGGCTGCTAATCTTGTCGACGACATACCCGTCGAAATCATATAAGGCTTTGATGTTCAGGACTTTCACAAACTCAGATCTCAAGCCGATCTTGGCGGGTTTGTCACCCTTCCGTTAGGACTTCATCCAGCCAATCTGACGGAGAGCCGTAAAGAAGTCCTGAGAGGATTCCATTTTGGTGGCAAGTCGTTTATTCGATGCTTCTCAAGGAGGCATTTGATTTGATGAAGCGGTGACATCAAGCTCTTGGAGCCATCTGATAGAGTAGGTTCTGTAAATCGCAGGGTGATTCCGGTACGGTATAGGGCATGCCCGGAGTCTGAACGCATAGGACGCCTCCACGCAGAACATGGCGACGAAGGGCGAGGGGTGAAGCTCATGTTGTTCTGAAGGATGCTTTGGGTGGGTGTCCCGGTTCTCACCCGGCGTTTACACTGACCGGTGAGCGGATCAAACAGGAAGATCGACGTTTCGAAAAGGTATTCGAAGGCTGAGGCAGCGATCAGGTAGAGGTGCTCTACTTCCTCGCCCCGACATCTATGGGACGGCCTGTCCAACTTGCGAAGGCGTTAGACTCAAAACGGACCGAGGTCTCCTTCAGCTCCAATATGTTGTTGATTTCCGTATGTGGGTCGAAGGACCAGTTCGAAGCTGGCAATCTATTCACGAACGCCACGGACAAGCGGCGGGTCGAGCGACTCGTCGATGAGATCTGCCGGGTGTTCGATATCATCGACACGCTTCAGTTGCCCCTGAAGGCTCTTCTCATCTGAGCCCCCGATCCCGTGAAGCTTACCTCATCGCGGCTTGACGCTGGTAATGCGACCTCACCATGATGACGGATGCGAATTGGCATCATGTTTGGGCTCCTTTGCTCGACGGTTTCCCTGGCTTTGGCCGAAGGGAACATGTCGCATTGGGCCTTCCAGCCGATTCGAAGCGTGGAGATGCCTCAGCTTCCAGGGGCTCCTCATCCGATCGATGCGTTCGTAAGAGAGTCTCTGGGAAAAGCCGATCTTGAGGCTTCTCCGCGAGCAGACTCGCACACGCTGATCCGCCGCCTTCACCTCGATCTCACGGGCTTGCCTCCCACGCTAGAGGAAGTGATTGGCTTTGTTGACCGCGACTCTCCTGAAGAGATCCGGAGAGTCATCCAGAAATTGTTAGCTTCGCCGACTTATGGCGAACATTGGGGCCGCCATTGGTTAGACGTGGCACGTTATTCCGATGCCAAGGGCTACGTGGATGCCGGCGAAACCCGCTACCCCTTTGCCTACACTTACCGCGACTATGTGATCAAGGCTTTCAATGAAGATCTCCCCTTCGACCAGTTTATTCGCGATCAAATCGCGGCGGACCGCCTCGATACGGCAGCGAACGAGGCGCCAGCGTTCGCCGCGCTCGGCTTTCTCACTGTGGGCTCACGTTACAATTTTTTCCCTCACGAAATCATCGATGACCGCATCGATGTCGTCACGAGGGGATTCCTCGGTCTAACCGTGACCTGCGCACGTTGTCATGATCACAAATTCGACCCCATCTCGGCCCAGGATTACTATTCACTGTATAGCATCTTTGCCAACTCCTACGAGCCCACGCCTGATAAGGCACCCCTCTTGGCTCCAGCAAGCCTTGGAGAAAATGAAGCCTTCCTCAAGAAACTCACAGAGACTGCGATGAAGAATACGAACGTCCGACGTAAGCTTCATGACAGGATGTGCCATGAGATGCGTGCGTGGGCGGGTGATTACCTGCGCTACATCGTTCAGACCACACCCGAGCACCGGACGGAAGCCCAGCCCAGGCTTCGCACCGAGCGCGGTCTGATTCGGGAGTTTTCTGCCTACGCCAGCGGTGGGGTCATTCGTTGGCGTCGCTTCCTGGCGTCGCGTACCGGACAGGATCCCGTTTGGGGGCTCTGGAGTCGCTTGGCACGATCCACGCGAGAGGAAATCCCCAGTGTCTTTGCGACAGCCCTCACTGAATGGTCCGCAGGCGGAACGGCGAATCCAATAGTCGAGAAGGCTTTTGAAACTGCGAGTGTCCGAAATCTCGCCGATGCCGCCGATGCCTACAGTGCTTTGTTAGAACCGGTCGAAGCACAGTGGCGTTCATTACTCGAAAAGAGTCCAGAGACGCTTCGATTCGAAGATCCGGCAGAAGAACAGCTGCGGCTTGCACTGTATGGGCATGATGCTCCGGGCTCCATTCCCTTTGGGGAACTTGAGGATGTCGTCACCCTCGATGAAAGCGTCGAAGTACGGAAGCTCTTGGCGGACATCGAGCGCGTCTTCTTGGAGGACTGGCACGGAGTGACCCCTCGTCCCATGCTACTCCAGGACAAACCGCAGATTGCCCCGCAGCGGATCTTTCTTCGTGGCGATGCCACTCGCCCGGGCAAGTTAGCTCCACGAGTCATCCCGTCGATGATCACGGGCGCAAAGCCTGCGGTCATTCGCGAGGGAAGCGGTCGATTGGAGCTTGCCCGCGCCATCGCGGATCCACGCCATCCACTCACTGCGCGGGTGATCGTAAATCGCGTGTGGGCCTGGCATTTTGGTCAGGGATTGGTCACGACGCCGAGCGACTTTGGGCTTCGCAGTGCGCCCCCCTCGCATCCCGGCCTCCTCGACTACCTCTCCAAGTGGTTGATTGATCACGATTGGTCTTTGAAGAAGCTGCACCGGTTCATCCTAACATCACATTGTTGGCAGCAGTGTAGCCTCGATCGCCCTGCAGCGCGACACCTAGACAGTGAGAACCGGCTTCTCTGGAGAGCCAATCGCCAGCGCCTCCCGTTGGAAACGATGCGGGATTCCATGCTCTCGGCAGCGGGCCGCTTGCAATCTCGGGGAGGTGGACCTCCGATTGAGAAAGCGATCGATGATCCGACAAATCCCTATAGAACCCTCTATTCCTATATTGATCGGGAGAAGCTCGCGGAGGTCTACCGGGTGTTCGACTTCCCCAGCCCTGACATTTCGGCCCCCAAGCGCGGCAAGACCACCGTGCCGCAACAGGCGCTCTTCTTCTTGAACAATCCGTTCGTCATCGCGCAAGCCACTGCCTTGGCCAAGGACGTCGACGGCAGGCACGACGCTATTCTGGCACTTTACCAGCGCATCCTCACCCGTTCTCCAAATAAAGAGGAGCATGAGACTGCCAAACGCTTCCTTCAAGCCCCGGCCGCAAGCCTGACTCAACTCGCACAAGCGTTGCTCGTTTCCAACGAGTTTCTCTTTATGGACTAACATTATCATGATGCCCTACTCTCGTCGCGAACTCCTCCGCCGATCCGGTCTCGGGCTGGCCTCGTTGAGCCTTGCTCAAGTCATGGCGGACGACGCGAGTCCGCTGGCACCTAAGGCGGCGCACGCGCGACCTCGCGCCCGGTCGATCATCCACATCTTTCTCAATGGCGGTCTCTCCCACGTTGACAGCTTCGATCCCAAGCCAGAGTTGACCCGATTTGATGGCAAACCCTTGCCCACGCCTAACATCGTCACGGAACGGGAAACGGGAGCCGCCTTCGCATCTCCCTTCGCCTTTACGCGCTATGGTCAAAGCGGCTTGCCCATCAGCGAAATGTTTCCTCATCTCGGTGAGCATGCGGATGATCTCTGTGTGCTGCGCTCCATGATCGCAGATGTCCCGAATCACGAGCCCTCACTCATGCTCATGAACTGTGGCGACAACACCTTGGTGCGTCCGAGCCTCGGCTCTTGGCTTTCCTATGGTCTCGGCACGGCCAATCAGAACCTCCCTGGCTTCGTCGCAATGTGTCCGGGAGGCCATCCGGTGAAAGGCCCAGACAACTGGCGCTCGGCTTTCCTCCCGGGGATCTATGAGGGGGCGTATGTGAATACGGAGCATCGTGATGTCGATAAACTGATAGAGAACATCCGCAACCCACACCTCGCGAAGGACGTGCAACGTCGTCAGGTCGATTTTCTCCAAAACCTCAATCGCCGTCACCAGGAGGAACGCGGCCATGATCCGCAACTCGAAGCACGGATCCAGAGCTACGAGCAAGGTTATCGCATGCAGATGGAGGCCTCCGACGCGTTTGACATCGACCGGGAACCCAAGCATGTACGCGAACGCTATGGCGACGCCGCCCCCTCCCGTCAGCTCCTCATCGCCAGGCGATTGGTCGAACGGGGCGTTCGCTTCGTGCAAGCCTGGCACGGGAAATGGCAACCCTGGGACAATCACGACGCCATTGAGAAGAATCATGCCAAACTCGCAGCCGAGGTGTCCCAAGGGATCGGCGCGCTGCTGACCGACCTGAAACAACGCGGTCTCTTTGAGGAAACCCTGGTCATCATCGGTGGTGAATTTGGCAGGACTCCCACGGTGGAACAACGCGGCGGCAAGAGCAACCTAGGTCGCGATCACAATCCCTACGGCTTCAGCATGGTGCTGGCTGGCGGGGGCGTGAAAGGAGGCCTGGCTTACGGGGCGACCGATGATTTTGGGTTCCGCGCTGTCGAGCATCCCGTGCATGTGCACGATCTTCACGCCACGATCCTCCATCTCATGGGGTTTGACCACGAAGAATTGACCTACCGCTACGCCAGTCGTGATTTCAGACTCACCGACGTTCACGGGAACGTCGTCCACGACATCCTGGCTTAAGTTAACCCCGTAATGTCCAGAAATTCGATTGCGGCGTAAGTTCCAGACCTTCAATCGGTTGTGGACTCAATCGGGATGTTATTTCGAGCAGTATTTCTCCGGGTTGGGACTGCAAGAATCCGAAGTGGACGTGTGGGCGATGGCAGGATTGGTACGCTATCATGTGCTCTTCGTGATTCGACTCGCGAATTGGAAGGTGAACATGGCTGGGATCATCCCAGAGCCGGATGGAGAGTGGATGAAACAGATGGCGCGAAATCTAACAGATTGCGAAGATGGGTTTCTCCTAGAGTGTCGATATCTGATTCATGAGAGAGCGACGCTGTTCACGGGAGACTTCACTCCCATTCTTGAAAGAATGGGAGTGAAGTCAGTGCACCTGCCTGCGCGTTTACCGAATATGAATGCTTTCGCTGAGCGGTTCGTACGAACGATCAAGTCCGAGTGTCTGTCGAGAATGATTCTGATAGGGGCGGGGGCATTGAGGAGAGCGGTCGGGCAGTTCTTTGAGTATTACCATGGGGAGAGGAGCCATCAAGGATTGGAGAGCAAGGTCATTGAAGCTGAGTTCGCTTCGACAAGTGAAGGGAAAGTGGAATGTTGCGAGTGGTTAGTCGGCTCGCTTCGCTACTACTACCTGGCGATTTGAACTTTCGGATACTACGCGATCCGATGGGTCGCACGTGCCAAGTCTCTCAAGGCGAAGCCAGAGAGAGAGTGTGATCGACTACTCGCTGGTCTTGCCGACGCAGTAGAGATGCTTGGTCGAGCGAACAAACATCTCGCCTTGGCTGATCGCAGGGCCAGTACTGAATTCACCGCCCCCGTCGAAAGTATTCTTGGCGATCTCTTTGAATTCGTGGCCTAACTGAACGACGACAACTTCACCGTTCCGTTTCACTTGGTAGAGTTTATCGCCAGCAGCCACTGGTGAAGCGTAGTCGGCACTACCAAAGCCACCACTACGTCCACCCCGACCGCCGTCGCCACCACGAGGGCGGTTTGGTTCGTCTTCGTCTGCGGCTCGTTCAGTGCCACCTTCAGCTTTTGATAGGCGAGCGCGGTAGACTTCTTCACCGGTCTTGGCATCGAGACAGTAGGCGAAGCCGCTATTGATCCAATGCAGTCGCCCATCTTTGAAGATCGGTGCCGCCGTGCGTCCACTGCGATTGCTCTCCCAGAGTCGATGCGACTCGGTAACGTCGCCCTTGCCCCCAGCGCGAACAGCCACAGTACCACCTTCGCGACCGCCGATCACATAGATGATGTCATGCTTAACAATCACGCTAGAGCAGGCGGTGTTGTCTTGTGAACCTTCACAATGCCACCGAAGCTTGCCGGTGTCGGGATTCATGCCCCAGATTTCATAACGCACGCTGAGTACCAAATCTGTGCGATCCCCGGAGGTGACCAAGGCAGGAGTGCTCCAAGAGCCACGAAAGCCTTCCGCTTGTTGCTTCCACACTTCTTTGCCAGTTGCCTTGTCCAAAGCAATGATAGCATCATCTTCAACTGAGGCAGTCACGATCACCAAGTTCTTATACAGGATCGGGCTCGAAGCGGATCCCCAGTCTCGACTATCTAACAAATTGCCCACTTTGCTTTGCCAAAGTTTCTTGCCAGTCAAATCGAAGGCGACGACACCGGTCTTGCCAAAGAAGGCAAACACGGACTCGCCATCCGAGACGGGCGTGTGCGTGGCGTAACCATGCTGGGTGAACATGCCACGATACTCCTCCTCAGGTAGCGCGGGCTCGACGGCCTTTGACCAGACAGCCCTGCCATCTTTGCGGTCGAGGCACAGCAAATGCAGACGCAAATCTTTCTGATCACCGACCTCATAGCGATCCACGCCGTATCCTGTCCAACAGGTGAGAAATACTTTGTCGCCCACAACGATGGGGGACGAATGACCAGGCCCAGGAAGAGCGATCTTCTATTTCAAGTTCTTCTCAGCACTCCATTCGGTCGGAATTTCTTGGCCATCAGCATTGACCCCCGATCCGTTAGGCCCTCGGAAGCGTGACCAATTACTGGACGCCGCATTCAAGAAACTAGAAGTGAATAGAGCAACGGTAAGTGAGGTTAGGATAGGCTTGATCATGGTCGTGATTGAGTTGGTTGCGGACCTTATGCGAGTTGGCTGCTGAAAACCAGCTTTCCTATGGCTTCAGCTGATGGTCATCATCGGCAAAGGTATGCCTTCCTCACGTCGAAGGGCTTCACCTTGGATCAAGAGAAGCTGCTTCTTATGGCCTCACCGCAAGATCATTTCTCTCTCCGTTAGACGTTCCCTTCAAGGATTTTCCGTTCCTTAGCAGCCCTGCTCAGGCGTCAACTACGGGCCCGGCACCTTACCAGGCAAAGTCTGGCTCTCACTTTGTGAGACCGTGGGACATTCTCCCTTAAATTATTGGCGCTTCTCGGGGTCACGTCATGGCCGGGGAATTGTTGCACGCTAAGGGGAATCCAGGTTCGATTTCCTTGTTGAATCGGGGAGATCGCTTTGAGGTTCCTCCAATCTCTCGAAGGTTTTCCATCTTCCTTCAGTCACCTCAGTCTTGCTCGAAACCCTGTAAAATAGGGCATCTCAGCTTTTTCGCTCTGGGGCCAACAAGCTTACAGTGCAATATTTCTCTTTCTATGGCGCCATCCCGTAGTGTCCAGAAATTTGATTGCGGCCTAAGTTTTGGACCTTCAATCGGTTGCGGACTTAATAGGGATGGGATTTCGAGCTGTAGTTCTTCGGTTTGGGACTGCGAGAATCCGAAATGGATGTATTCAGACTGATGCTGGTGTCTCTGGTAGGCTGGGGCAACCCGCAACAAGAGCATGTCATCGATTACTTACCGTCAGTGAGAAGACTCTAGCAACGGGATGTTCTCAATTCCAATCGGCACGCGACCTCTTGGCGCGCTGCGGCCACCTTCATTTGCCGAAAGTTTCGATAACAAGGCCTGCAGTTCCTCGCGCTTGGCAGTTTCAGTGAAGAATAGATTTATGGTTTCGTTAGGGTCATTCTCTAAGTTGAACAATTGTGCAGTCGCTTCAGGTGCGGTTTCTGCTAGGACATAGGGCTTCAAATGTTCTTTGTCATAGCCGTTGCCACCGGAGCCCAGGTGATCCAAGTACTTCCAAGGGCCTTGCCGAATCTGAAACTCGGACCGGAAACTCTGCGTCAGCATGTGGCTTCGGATTGGTTCATCGTCACGTCGCATGCCTAACATGGCAGGCAGCACGTCGACGCTATCCACTGCTGTCTCATCGGGTAGCGTGTAGCCGACCACAGAGGCCAAGGTGGCGAAGATGTCCGTTGTATTGGTCAATTGGCTAGAGACACGGCCAGCTGGAATACGACCTGGCCAACGTGCGATGAAGGGCACTCGATGCCCGCCTTCCCATCCATCCCGTTTCATACCGCGCCAGCCTCCTGCCGCGTCGTGATCATGATCTTGACGCATCCACACGGTGTGCATGACTTCTGGCCCATTGTCAGAATTGAATAGAACTAGCGTGTTATCATCAATACCCAAGCGATCAAGCGCGTCCAACAATCGGCCTGTTAACGTGTCTAGTTCCACGATGAAATCACTGCGCGCTCCTGCATCTGTCTTGCCGATGAATTCTGCTGCTGGCAATACGGGAGCATGCGAAATCTGTGTCGAGAACACCGTAAAGAACGGTTTCTCCGGATGAACTTTGCGGTGCTTCTCGATGAATGATAGGGTCTTGTCATAGAACAGCAGATCAGCATCGATAAACTGATAGTCGGGCGCTTGCCAGCCTTCGTCGTGATCCCAACGCCACTTGCCTCCTGGGTTGGGCACCTCGTCACGCTTGTGCCGCCGGTTTGCAGGTACGGGCACCATGCCATTTTCAATGTAGACATAAAGCGGATCGGTAGTCGGGCAGTTAGGAGTGATGAACGACTCGTCAAAGCCTCTCTTGTTAGGCCCGTCCTCAAGAGGCGTGCTGTTCGTATAGTCAATCAGAGGCGAGTTCTTGAAGCCTCCACCCAGGCGTTTGCCTTCCTTGTCATACCAAGTGAGGCCCAGATGCCATTTGCCAAAGACGCCAGTGCGGTAGCCTTGTTTCTGCAGCATCTCAGCAATCGTCAGGTCTCCAGGCATAAGATAACTCGGACCACCCGGCCCTTCAAAAGCGGTGGTTCGCCGTCCAGTGCGGCACACCTGCTGACCCGAGAGCAGTCCATAGCGGGATGGCGAACAGATCGTCGATGGGCTATGCGCATCGGTGAAGCGGATCCCTTCCGCCGCCATCTGATCTAGCCTTGGCGTCTTGTAGGCGGCTTTGGGATTGTAACAGGACAAGTCGCCGTAGCCCAAGTCATCGGCGTAGATGATGATGATGTTGGGCAAGGTCTGGCCCAAGACAGAAGCGGAACAGCAGAGGGAAAGGACCAGGGCGGCGAGGGTTGGCACAGAGAGTTTCATAACAGAATGCAGGGCAGCATAGAAGATGGACATCGTTCAGCCAACGCTTTAAGCCTCAGCCATGATCCGCCGATTCACCCACGCCTTGATCGTTCTCATCAGCCTTTGCGCCACGAATGCGGTGTTCGCCGGTGAATGGCCCAATGTCTTGCTCATCTGTATGGACGACTTGCGGCCCGAACTGAAGTGGCGGATTCAAGTTGCTAGCGCACAAGACGAGCAAAGAGGTGGCTAGTGGATTTACGCCGCAGTTAGATGATTGAGGTAGAGCATTGGACAAGCGTATTCAAGGAGTTTGCGAGGGCGCTCATTGATTTCCTCTTCAACCCACCTAAGAGAATCCTCGTTGATTCCTTCGAAGCTTTCGCCCTTCGGATAGTATTGCCGCAAGAGGCCGT